>JBBJMR010000001.1:0-111366 GCA_037720395.1 Polyangiaceae bacterium | reverse complement strand
CCGGCGAGACGCGCGCGGTGACCGGCGAGACGCGCACGGTGACCGGCGAGACGCGTGCGGTGACCGGCGAGACGCGCACCAGGACCGGCGAGCGCGCGCAACCGCCGCCTGTTCCCTCGCGCGCCCCGGCCCGCGAGCCCGCGGCCGCCTCGCAGCCGTCCTCGCCGCTGCTGGCGGCCATGCCCCGTCCGGCGGTGCCGCACAAGGCGCCCTCCATGCCCAAGGCAGCGCCGCAGGGGCATCCGCGCCCGGCGCCGCCCGAGCCGCTCGAGCTGCGCGCCGAGCTGCGCCTGCGCGCCGATCGCCTTCGCATCAAGGACCCGCTGGCGGCGGCGCGGGCGCTGGTCGAGCTCGGTATCCACGAGGAGCGCGTCGGCAACGATCGCCGGGCCGCGCGCAAGGCGTACGAGGGTGCGCGCGCGCTTGCCCGCAGCTGTGCGCCCGCGCTGGTGCGCCTGCGACGCCACCTGGAGGGGCGGCAGGAGGGCACCCAGGCGCTGGAGGTGATCGCCGACGAGATCGCCGTCGCCGAGGACGAGGGGCAGCGCGCCGATCTCCTGGCGGAGCGCGCGCGCCAGAGCGAAGTGCGCGGGATGGCGGCCGAGGCGCGCAAGGCGTTCGCCGAGGCGCTGGCCCTGACCCCCCGTCACCCGGCTTCGCTGCGCGGGCTCGAGTCGCTGCTGCGCCGCGAGCTCGGCCGCGCCGTCGCGCCGGCATGGGCGGGGCCCAGCCGCGCCTGCGCGATCCGGTGCCCGCCACCAGCCTGGCGGCGCACCTCGAGCGCCTCGCCGCCGCCCTCGGCGACGCCGAGCCCACGCTGTCGGCGTGGCTCGAGGTGGAGCGCGCGGAGATCCACGACGAGCTGCTGCAGGAGACGGAGCGCGCCCGGGCCGCGCTGGAGCGGGCGGTGAGCATCGAGCCGGGAACCGGACCGGTGCGCGACGCGCTGGTGCGGCACCTGGTGCGCCAAGGCGAGACGCAGGCGCTGGTCGAGACGCTGCTGGTCGAGGCAGATGCCGAGGCCGACGACCACCGCGCCGCTCGCCTCCTCTATACGGCCGCGCGCCTGCTCCTCGACCGGCTGCAGCAGTCGGCCTCGTCCATCGCCGTTCTGCAGAAGGCCGCGGTGCGCGCGCCCACGCGCACGCCCACGCGCCGTCGGGTGCTCGGCGCGCTGGTGCCGCTGCTCGAGGCGGGCGGTGACCTGGCCGGCGCCGCCGACGGGCGTGCGCTGCTGCTCGCGGAGACCGACGAGCTCGACGGTCAGGCGCACGAGCATGTGGCGCTCTCCGACATCCACGAGGCGCTCGGTGACCCGGCGCGCGCCGCGGAGCACGCGCGCCGCGCCCTGGAGATCGATCCCGACGACACCGGCACGCAGGACCGCCTGGACCGCGCGCTGCAGCGGCTCGGCCGCCACGAGGAGCGCGTGGCGGCGTGGGTGGCGCAGGCCAACGCCAAGCGCCCGGGGCAGTCGCGCAGCGAAGCCTTCGCGCGCGCGGCGGACATCGCCTCGCGTCACCTCGGGCGCCGCGAGGAGGCCATCGCCCACCTGCGCTCGGCCTGGGTCATCGATCCGGGCAACGGCGAGATCTTCGACGCCCTGGCAGGGCTCATCGCACCTCCGGCCAAGTCGGAGGCCAAGTCGGAGGCCACGTCGGACGGCGGGGCCGAGGGCGACGCGCGCGGCGCGCGCGATCGCATCGAGCTCTACACCCAGGCCGCGCACGCGGCGAAGACCCCGGCGCGCAAGGTGGCGCTGCTGGAGAAGGTCGCCCACGTCTGGGAGGACGAGCTGGCGCAGCCGGAGCGCGCCCTGCACGCCATCGAGCGGGTGCTGGAGATCGAGCCCACGCGCCAGGCCGCCATCCTCGCCCTGCAGCGCAACGCCGCCCGCGCTGGCGACGCGCGTCGCCTGGCGCGCGGGCTGGTGGCCGAGGCCAACCTCACCAGCGACAAGGCGCTGGCGCGCCGTCTGCTGGTGCGCGCCGCCGACGTGATCGCCGACCGCGTAGGCGATCGCGATCAGGCGCTGACCCTGGTCGATCAGGCGCTGACCGCCGAGCCCGGGGACCCCGATGCGCTGCGGGCGCGCACCCGCCTGCTGGAGGCAGCCGGCCGCTTCGACGAGGCGCGGCGTACGCTGGTCGCCCTGGCCGGGCGCGAGGCGGGCAACGCCTTCGGCACCTGGGTCGACATCGCGCGCCTCGACGAGCTCAAGCTCAAGCGCCCGCACGACGCGGTGCGCGCCTATCAGGAGGCGGCGCGCATCAAGCCCAACCATCCCCTGCCGCGCCGCGAGATCGTGCGCCTGCTGCGCCGCGTCGCTGACTGGAAGAAGCTCTGCGAGGCGCTGGCCGAGCTCGTCGACAACTCCGTCGATCCGAACATCGGGGCGCGGCTGCTGTTCGAGATGGCCGAGGTCCAGGAGCTGTGCCTCGGCGACGACGACGCCGCGGTGTCGGCGCTGGAGCGCGCCGACACGCTGCTCGCCAACGACGTCGGAGACCCTGCCGTGCTCGAGTCGCTGGAGCGCATCCTCGTCCGCAAGCGCGCGACCGCGGCGCTGGCAGCGCTCTACGATCGCTGGCTCGATCGCGGTCCGCCGCCGGACGTGGCCCGTCGCCTGGCGCTCTCGTTGGTGCACACGCTCGGCGACAGCGACCGCAAGCAATCGATCAAGGCGCTGGAGGCGCTGCTCGCCAACGACGCCACGGACCTGCCGGCGCTGCGGCGCCTGGAGCACTTGCACCGCGCCAGCAACGGGCACGCCGCGCTGGAGCAA
This sequence comes from Polyangiaceae bacterium, assembly GCA_037720395.1. Taxonomy (GTDB): domain Bacteria; phylum Myxococcota_A; class Polyangia; order Polyangiales; family Polyangiaceae; genus JBBJMR01. The sequence goes on along the minus strand of JBBJMR010000001.1, from coordinate 108,581 downwards.
GTCCTGCGCGCAGAGGCCAAGGCGCTCTCCTCGCCGTTCGGGCGCGCCTACACCCTGTGGGAGGTGGCTGCTCACGAGGAGGCGCTGCCGCCGGAGACGGTGCTCGGCGTCCTGGAGAGTCTGGTCTCCGGCTCGCCGGGCGACTCCGGCGCGCTCGACGCCGGCATCCGCATCGCCGCTCGGGCGGTGGCCGCCGACGGCGCGCCCGCCGCCGCGCGCGCGCACCTGGCGGCGCTGCTCCGGGCGCGCAAGGAGCTGGCGCGCGAACCGATCGGCCGGGCCGCGTGGCAGCTGGAGGTCGCGGCGCTGCGCGAGCTGGTCGCCGGCGAGGACGCCAGCGCGTTGCGCGGCGCGCTCGACGCGCACAGCGAGGCGCTGGCGCTGTGGCCGGAGAGCTTGCTCGCGGCGCGCGGCGTGAACCGCATCGGCCGGCGCCTCTCCGACGGCGCTGCCGTGGTGACCTCCGAGCTCACCCTGTCGAAGATCGTCGACGCGCCCGACCAGCGCGCGCAGCACCTGGTGCGGGCCGCGGAGCTCACCGCGTCCACCGGTGGCGCTGCCGACTCGCGCGTGCTCCCCCTCTACGAGGAGGCGCTCTCCTCCGATCCCGAGAACGGCGCCGCGGCGCTGGCGCTGGCGCGCCTGCTGGCCGCCGACACCGCGCACCTGGCCGACCGTCTCGGCGACGCCCTGTCGCGCTCGCGAATCTCCGAGCAGATCGTGCTGCTGGGCACGGCCATCGGCCGCGCCGCGCTGCGGCCGCAGCCGGCTGGCGCCGGCCCGAACGCCACGGTGGGCATCGAGGCCATGCGCAAGGTGGTCGCCGAGGCCCCCGACGACCCCGACGCGCTGCGCATCCTCGCCGGTCTGCTCGAAGCGCAGCAGCTCTGGCGCGAGGCGGAGGCGGTGCTCGCTCATCTCGCGGACGTGGCCAAGGACCCGCCCACCGCCGTGGCCGCGCTCTTCGAGCTGGCGCGCGCCTACGAGGGTCCGCTCGGCAACCCCTTCGCCGCCGAGGCCACCCTGGAGCGCGTGCTGGCCATCGACGCCCGCAACAGGACCGCGCTGGAGCGCCTGCACCAGGTGGCCGTGGCGCGCGGCGATCGCACGCGCTCGGTCAACGTCCTGGCGCGCCTCATCGAGACCGAGCCGGACCTGGGCAAGCGCCTGGGCCACGAGCTGCAGCTCGCTCAGGCGCTGCGGGAAGACGGCGATCGCGCAGGCGCGGTGCGCGCCCTGTGCAACGCGGTGGCCAGCGCCCCGAGCGACCCGCGCGCCTGGCAGGAGCTGGCGTCCATGCACGCGCTGGACACCCCGGAGGGCGCCTCCGGGTACGCCAAGGCGCTGGCCCAGCTCCTGGAGATCGCCACCGCTCGCCGCGCGCAGCCGGAGCCGCGCTGGCTCACCACGCTCGGGCTCCTGGAGATCACCCAGCTGCGCAAGACCACCGACGGCCTGGCGCACCTGGAGCGTGCGGCGAAGCTGCCGGGGGCCACCAACGAGGCGCGCGTCGCGCTCGGGCGCGGCCTGGAGGCGGTGGGCAAGAACACCGAGGCGGTCACGGTGCTGCGCGAGGCGCTGACCGCCGATGCGCACACGTTCGCCCGCGTGCCCGAGCTCGGGCTGGCGCTGGCGGCGCTGGAGTCGGCGCTGGCCAAGGAGGGCCGCTCCGACGAGCGCTCCGTGGTGGAGGAGGTGCGCGCGCTCCTCGGCGATGCGCACAAGGATCGGGTGCGCACCTTCCGCGCCCGCTCCCTGCCGGCCGACGCGCCGCTGGCCCAGGCGCTGGCCGGCAGCGCGCTGGCCGAGCTGCTCGTGCCCGAGGCGCAGAGCCCACTCGTCGACGTGGCGCTGGCGCTGGCGCCGGTGGCCGGCAAGGCGCTGCGCTTCGATCTGGCCAAGCTCGGCGTCGGCTCGCGCGATCGCATCGGCCCGCGCGACGGCCACCCCACGCGCTACCTCGCCGACCGCATCGCGCAGGCCCTCGGGCTCCCCGGGTTCGAGCTCTACCTGACCCCCAGCTGGCAGGGCGCGGCGCGCGTCTACCCGGGCGATCCGCCGGCGATCGTCGGGCCGGCGAGCTTCGTGGAGCTGCCCGAGCCCGAGCAGGCATTCGCCCTGGGCCGCCTGCTGACGCGCGCCGCTCTCGGCTTCACCTGGCTCGACGAGCTGCCGCTGGAGAGCGCCGACGCGCTCCTCCTGGCCACGCTGCGCAGCGTGGAGCCGAGCTTCGCCGACGGCGAGCTCTCCGCCGATCGCGAGCAGCACACGCAGACCTTCCTGCCGGCGGTGCAGAAGGCCATCGGGCGCAGGCAGCGCAAGCTGCTGGAGTCGGTGGTGCCCACCGTCCCCTCGAACTTCGACATGCGCGCCTTCTCCATCGGCGTGCGACGCACCGAGTACCGCACCGCGTACGTGCTGGCGGGCAACCTGGTGGCGAGCATCGACTACCTGCGCCGCTTCGACACCGAGCTGGCCCGCTCCAAGGACCAGCAGAAGCTGCTGCTCGAGCACCCGGTGACCAACGAGCTCTTGCGCTTCGCGCTCACCGCCGAGGCCTACTCCGAGCGGCGCCGACTGGGCACCGCCATCTGACCAGGAGCGCTGGCGCCGCGCTCAGCCGCGTCCGGCGCGCTTGCGGCCGCGCAGGATGGCCGCCTCTCCCTGGCGCCGCGCGCGCTCGCGCTCGATCTCCTCGAGCGCGGCCAGCCGGTCCTCGGCGCGCCGGATCTTGCCGGAGACGATGCCGCCGCACCTCGGGCAGTTGGCCTGGCCGTCGAGAGCTGGCCCTCGCAGGTCGGGTCGGAGCAGGCGTCGTTGCGGCGGCGCTGCCCGACGCCGGCGCCGAGCACGGTGCCGAGCAACGCCGAGGCGAGCACCGCCGACGGGTCGGCACGCGCTGCCACGCCGCCGATGGTGGCCGCGGCGCTGCCGAAGAGCATGGCGTACTGGGTGGCGCGGGTGCGGACCACGCGGAAGACGCGCCGGCCGCGGTTGCGCTTCGGTGCCCGCGCGGTGCTCGGGCGCTCGTCGAGCGGACCGAGCAGCTCCTCCAGCGCGCGCGGCAGCGGCCAGTGCGCGCGGTCGGGGACGCCCAGGTCGCGCGCCAGCTCGGGCGCGCTCTGGCGCAAGTGCCTGAGCGAGGCGCGCACGAAGGCCGCCTGGTTCGCGGCCAGGTGACCGACGACGCGCTTCTCGTCGCGGGCCTCGAGGCGCCGCGACAGCAGCTGCGCGGCGAGCGCGAAGCTCTGCTCCTGCGGCGTGAGCGCGCCGATCTTGGTCACCTCGACGCGCAGGCTGGCGTTGGTGCCCCGGACCTCGCCGGAGCTCTGGTGCTTCTCGGCGCCGTTGGTGGTGAGCACGCCGAAGCCCAGGTAGACGGCGGTGACGTCGACGCAGCGCTCCTCCACCAGCTCGGCGCGCGGCCCGGGCGAGCGCGGTGCGGCGCGATACTCTCCGCGCGCCGCCTCCGCGCCCAGCCCCGCCTGGAGCCGATGGACGTGGGCGACGGCGTGCGCCAGGGCGGCCACGACCAGCTCGGCGTCCTCGAGTGCGTCCTCGTCGACGGCGAGCAGGACGCGCTGCGACTCGAGGCCGGCGAAGCGGACCGGCAGCGCGGTGGCCAGCGCACATGCATGCGCGTCCTGGCCCGCGTCGCTCCCCTGCGCGTCGAAGACCATGGGCGCGAACGCCTCGAGCCCCGCGTAGCGCAGGAGGCGGCGCGCGATGCGCTCCACGCCGTGCATGTCCGGCGTCCACCGGTCGGGCAGGTCGCGCGAGGAAGGCTCGAGCAGGTGCCCGGTCACCCAGGGGCCGACCCCGCCCTCTGCGACGAGATCCGCGATGCGAGCCAGTAGCCAGGCTCTCTCTGCGGGATTCGGCAGGTACTCCATGATCGCGCGCTCCCGGGAGCGTACACCCGAAAGCGCGCACCCGCCCGCGGCGCTCAGCGCGTCCAGGGAGCGGGCAGCGGTGGCGCGGAGGCGTGCGGGTTCGGCATCTCCACCGCTCCCGCCGGCGGCGGTTGCCAGGCAGCGGGCAGGGGCGGCGCGGCGTGCGACGCGGCGGGTGCGGCGCCCCACGCGGACTGCGCCGCCGCGGCAGGGATGGCTGGCACCTGCGCGTTCCAGGCCTGCTGCGGCTGCGCGCCCCACACGTGCTGCTGCGGCTGGGTGCCCCACGCGTGCGGGTGCTGCGGCTGCGTGCCCCACGCGTGCGAGTACTGCGGCTGCGCGCCCCATGCGTGCGGGTGCTGCGGCTGCGGCTGAGCAGGCCACGCGGGCGCCGCATGCGGATGCGAAGGGTGCGCGTGCGGTGGAACGGACGCCGGCGCGCGACCCGGCAAGCGCGGCGGCGGCGGCTTGCCGCTCGGCGGCGGCAGGCGCGACGGGGGTGTGCGCGCCAGCGCTTCGAGGCTCAGCAACGGCGGCGGCGGCGGGCGGCTCGAGAGGCTGCTGCGCTCGGACACCAGGCTCGTCGCCTCGTCGCCGCGTGGCGTCTCGTTGCTCATCTCGGTGACCCCGAGGATGGCGAAGGCGGGGACCGGCGGCCCCGAGCGATCGAGGGCCTCGAACGCGGCCACGATCTCGGCCACGGTCAGGACGGCGCACCACTGCGGTGCGGCGGCCGTGGCCACCTGCGCGTGGCGCGGGACCTTGCCCTTGGCCAGGCCGCGCGCCAGCTGGTCGGTGGTCACCGGGCCCACCGGGTCACCGCCCGGAAGGCACACGAACCAGGCGCCGGCGGTGGCTTCCTCGGTGGAGGGCGAGGTCTCTGCGGCGCTGGACGTGCTCATGCGGCTCCTCCGGTGGGTCCGGGGACGGGACCGGCGAGGCCGGCGACGCTCCGGATCGGACCGGGCCTGTTACGGGTGGCCGCGGCGCATTCTTCCCGCCCGGCGCTCGGCCGGGCGGCCGCTCACTCGGCGTCCTGGAAGACGTTGATCTGTTTGTCCAGGGAGGACGCCCAGAACATGGATCGCCGCCCGTTGCGATCGATGTCGCCGGAGGCCGCGACCACGAACCAGGGCTCCCCGGCCGCCAGCGCCGGCCAGGCCGGCTGGGTGGTGATCACCGGGATGGTCGGGAAGGTGGCGCCGACGCCGGCGACGGTGGCGTAGCCGTACCGCACCGGCCCGTCGGTGCGCACGTTCAGCCGCTGCCAGCAGGGATACTCGACGGCCTTGGTCACCGGCTGCGCCCAGTCGTACTTCTTCCCGTCGTCGCCGCCGCTCGGATAGTAGGTGGAGGGCGTCCCGAAGCTCGACGTGCAGCTCTCGTAGAGCAGGCGGTCGCTCATGGTCATCAGCTGCGCGGCACGCAGACCCTGCAGCATCGAGCGCGCCTCGGCGCTGTACGCGCCGCTGAAGTACTTGCGGAAGCTGGTGATGGCGACCACGGCCAGGATGCCGACGATGGTCACCGCGGCCATGATCTCGATCAGCGTGTAGCCCGCCGCCGCGCGCCGCGCGCCGGGCTGCGCCGCCCCGGGGCTTCGCAGCGGATCTCGCTCCAGGGCGAGGGCCGGTTTGCACGCGCAGGTCACCATGCGCTCCTCATCGCCGTCTTCGATCGGTCGTCGCGGCGCATACTTGAGCCGTAACAGCACCACCAACCCGTCGACAAGGCACGTCGGTTCGCGGGGCGATGGGAACTGCTAGCGTGGGATGCGGTCCCACATCCGATGCGTCCCCGCACCACGCCACCGCTGCTCGTCCTGCTCGTCCTGCTTGTCCTGCTTGTCTGCTGCGCCGGCGCCTGCTCCGGGAACGAGCCCGCGGCGCCCGGCGCTCCGCGGCCGCCCTCGAGCGCCGCTGCCGCGACGGCCCGCCTGCAGCCCGCGCCGCCCGCGCCGTCCGTGCCGTCCGCGGAGCCGGTCGCCGGTCTGCCCGGCGGCCAGGGGCTGCGGGGGCCTCGGCTGCACCCTCTTCGCCACACCCGCGGATGCCCTTGCTGCCGTGCTGGCCACCCGGCCGCGCATGCTGGCCATCGGCGAGACCCACGCCCAGAAGGGCACCGAGGGCGTCGAGTCGGCCACCAGCCGCTTCACCAAGCAGCTGTTGCCGAAGCTGGCCGGTCTCTCGACGGACATCGTCCTCGAGCTCTGGATCGCGGACGGCAAGTGCGGAAAGAAGGAGCAGCAGGCGGCGGCGGCGCAGAAGCCGGTCACCGAGTCGCAGGCCACCACGAACCAGAACGAATTCGTCACCCTCGGCAACGCCGCCAAGGCGATGGGCATCCAGCCGCACGTCCTGCGGCCGACGTGCGAGGAGTACGACCGCATCGTGGCCGCGGGCGACAGCAGCGTCGATCAGATGCTGACCATGATCGCGCGCAAGACCGAGGTGATGACCCGGCAGCTCCTGGCCCGCGACGACAAGCTGGTGGTCGCCTACGGAGGCGCCATGCACAACGATCTCGCGCCGGCCAGCGGCCGCGAGCCCTGGAGCTTCGGCCCGCAGATGCGCGAGGCCACCGGGGGCAAGTACGTCGAGCTCGACATCATCGTCCGCGAGTACGTGCGCGACACCGACTCGTGGAAGGCACTGCCCTGGTACGCGCACTTCGACCGCAGCAAGCACGTGGACAAGGCATTGCTCTACAACCCCGCGCCGCAGTCGTACGTGCTCGTCTTCCCGGCCTCGGGCTGATCAGGCCTCGGTGCTCTCCCAGAGTGGGTCGAGTCTTCGATAGGTCTCCGCCAGCCACTCCAGCGCCCGTTCGCCCGATGCGCCGACGTTGCGGTTCGCGAATTGCTCCACCAGGGCGACCGCCGCCTCGGCGTCCTTGGCGGCCAGCACCAAGGACCAGGCGCGCTGGAGCGCGCGCGCCTGCACCGGCTGATGCCCGAGCTGCGCCGTCAGCGCGCGCACGCCCTCGGCATCGTCCTCGTCGACGAAGAACAGCTCCAGCGCCGACGCGACCGGATGGGAGTCGTCCATGGCTCAGGTTGCGGTGGCCGCGCGCTCGGGTCCAGCTCAGCCGCCTTCGTCTTCGTCTTCGTCTTCGTCGTCGGGCACGTCGCCCGGGGAGCCGCCCACCACCTGGCCGCCCGGATTACCAGGGGTCGCCGCGGGGGGCACCACCGCCTCTTTCGGGTAGACGTTCTTGACCTTGAGGACGAGCTTGCCGCCGGGCCCCTTGACCCACTGGTACTGGATGTAGACGCGGTTCAAGGGGCCGCTCGGGCTCACCGTCCCGTCGGGGTTCTTCGTGTAGCCGTGGCCGACAGGGCCATCCGCCTCGTAGACGAAACCGAACTTGTCGCCCTCCTTGGGGTTGTTGACGAACTCGTCCCACTTCGCGGCCTTGGCCGGATCCTTGGCGAGCGCCTCGGGCAGCTTCTTCGGCGCCTGCTCCACGGCGCCCGCCAGCGCCGCCTCGTCGTCGAAGAAGGTGATCGACTTGCCGTCGAAGGTGCCCTTGGCGAGGTCCGCCTCCTGCGCCGGCGTCCTCGGTGCGTGCTTGGTGCCGCCGTGGCCAAAGCCACTCTCCAGCTTCGTCGGCAGCTGCTTCGCTTCGTCGACCGCCTTGGTGGCGATCTCCTGCGCCTTGGCCGCCTCTTCCGCCGCCTTGGCCGCCTTCTCCACCCTGGCTGCCTCTTCGGCAGCCTTGGCGGCCTTCCCGGCCTTGGAGAACTTGCTGAAGATCTTGCCGCCACGAGCGGCCCAGCCGCCCTGATGCGAAAAAGTCGTATCCGGCGGATCGACGCGGCAAACAGGGCGGCGCGTGCGAAGAGCACGACGTCATCGTACCCGTGGTGCCGGCGCCTCGCGGTCCTCTGCGTGGCCTGGCGCGCGGCTGACCTCAATCGCCGGTGGCCACCACCGTCGCCGGCTCGACCATGAGCACCACCGTGCGCTGCGGTGCGCGCGTGCGGTGCACCACGCCGTGCGGGACGACCATGCCCTGGCCGGGCTTGAGGGCCACCGTCTTGTCGTCGTAGTCGATGATCAGCTCGCCCTCGAGCACGAAGAAGAACTCGTCCTCGACGTCGTGCTTGTGGAAGTGGAACTCGCCGTGGAAGACGCCGATGCGCGCCACCGCGTCGTTGACCTTGCAGAGCGTCTGGTTCCACCAGGGCTCCTTGCACTGCGCGACCAGCCGCGCCGCATCCACCACCTCGAGCGGGCCGTACTTGACGTCGGTGTGTATCGCGTAGTCCATGGCGACCTCCGCGGCGGACTGTAGTCGGCGTGGGGCCGCGTGCACGCGATGTTCTGCGCGCGGAGGCCGCTCACCCCGGACGCGCCGCCTCCGCGCCGGCGCCGGACGCACGATGGCATCGCTTCTCTCCCCTCTGCCGTGTGGCCCACCCTGGCGCTCGCGCTCCTCGTCGCGGCGACGCTCCCGGCCTGCTCCGACGACGACCCGGATCCGGGCGCGCCCGGTGGCAGCGGCGCGGCCGGCAGCGGAACCGGTGGTGCAGCCCAGGGAGGCCACGGCCCCACGGACGAATGCAGCCCCGAGGGCGCCACGCGCTGCGCGGGCACCGAGGTCGAGGTGTGCGTCGCCGAGGGTGGCGCCCTGACCTGGGCGGAGCCCGCCGCGTGCGCCGGTGAACAGACCTGCAAGGGCGCAGCGTGCGCCGACCCCACGGCCGAGCAGCTCGTCCAGGCCAGCTCGCTGGAGGCCTACGTGCGCGAGGTCGCCGCCCACACCGGCTGGCACCAGGCGCTCGACGTGGAAGGCATGGTCGCCGAGGGCCGCGCCACCCTCGTCGGCGGCGATGGGAGCGACGCGGTGTTCTACCGCGCCATGCACGTCGCTCACCTGGCGCTGCGCCAGGGGCACCAGAGCCTCTACGCCAGCCAGGAGGCGTGCGGCGGCGTCGACATCCACTGGCAGAACGAGTCCCGCTTCGGCGTTTGCGGCCGCCCCCTCGACGACACCATCGTCGTCACCTACGCCGCACCGGGCAACCCGCTCGGGCTGGCAGCCGGCGACCGCATCGGGGGGGTCGACGGCGTCGGCGGCGCGGAGATCCTGCCGCAGGCCGCCCTGCGCCCGGTGTGCGGCGTGGTCTCGCCGTCGATGTACGGCCAGCGCACCCAGGCGGCGGCCTCGTTCTTCGGCACCGTCCCAGCCGGCGCCAAGCTCGACGTCGCCGCGCCCGATGACAGCGCGCGTGTCGTCGAGGTCCCCGATGGCGCCGGCGAATACGTGAGCTGCCAGGACCCCTTCGCGCGCGACATCGCCTTCAACGCCCAGGCCACCGTGCGCCCGGACGGCATCGCGGTCATCCGCCTGCCGCGCTTCTATCCCATCGATCAGACGCTGCCCCAGAACCCGACCCAGGCGGAGCTGGAAGCCTTCATCGCCGAGTTCCAGGCCAAGATCGTGGCCGTCTTCGACGAGGTGAAGGACGCCCCGGCGCTCATCTGGGACGTGCGCGGCAACTACGGCGGCATCACCCGCGTCGGGCTGGCCATCGCCGGCGGCATGGCCGGGGCGGCGCTCACCAACATCTCGTACTGCACGCAGCGGATCCCGGAGTCCGACCCGCCCGCCTTCTACCCGGACCCGTACGCGGTGTACGACGTCACGCCCGGCGGCCCGTTCTCGTACCCCGGCAAGTCGGCGATCCTCGTGGACGGCCTCGACTACAGCGCCGCCGACTACTTCCCCCTGGCGGTGCGCAAGGCGACGCCGACCCTCATCGTCGGCACCCCCACCGCGGGCGCGTACGGTGGCCCGGGCACGCTGGCCGCGCTCGGCAGCATCCCGGAGATGCGCTTCGACCACGACGTCAACCGCTGCCTCGACGCGCTCACCGACGAGCCGCTGGAAGGCACCACGGTCGAGCCGGACATCGTGGTCGAGTACGACCCCGCCGACCTGGCCGCCGGCGTGGACACGGTGATGGAGGCCGCGGCGGCCGCGCTTCGCAACTGACCTGCCCGCGCCGCTGCTCGAGCCTTGCGCCCCGTTCGCTCGCTGGGCAGGCGAGCGGCCGTTGACGTGGGGTGAGTGAGGACTATCTTGTGCCGGCTGTTGTTCTTTGCACCACTCCACCAGGGGGCGATCGGCTTCGACGTGGGGACTGAAGGCTCGTCTGCGTGCTGGCGGCTCCCGATCCGCCCATCAAGCGGGACGTTATACGTGCGAACGACAATGCACTCGCTCTCGCCGCCTAAGAAACGGTAGAGCCGCTCGGAGGAGAGATCGTCCTGGTATCCCGAGAGCGCCAACCACAGGGCTGGGTCGCGCGAGGAAGCCCTCGATAGCGTGACCGAGACACAGTGAGGGATAGGTCGCTGCCGAATCAGCGAACTCGGTCGCCGGGGATACGGCGACTACGTACGTGAATGAAGGTGGGCCGGATGCCTCGCGGACCCGGGTTCGATTCCCGGCGCCTCCACCGCCGTCGCGGCGCTGAAGCGCGCCGCGTATGTGCCCCTCTTGGTCTCGATGGTGACGCGATGCCGCTCTACCTCGTTCGCTTGCCTGGGGTGCGAGGCCAGCATCGTCCGCGCCGACCATCAGGACCACCTGACCGAGCCCCTCGACGAGTTCGCCTCGCCGACGGATGCGACCTGGAACGAGTACCAGGGTCCGCCTGGATCGATGTGAGCCTCGAGCTCGACGCGTAGCGAGAGGAAGACGGCGGTGAGTGGACCTTCGGCCGGGCCAAGAGGGCGGCGACTCGACCGTGGCGGGGCGCGAGAGTGCAGCCGGGCGATGTCGCGCAGCTCGACGCTCGACGCGAAGCTGCGTCGTGCTGCAGCGAAGGCGGCCCCGTGATCACTGGCTCGAACGGTATCGCCCGCGCCGGATTTCTTCACGCCGGATCTCGACCGCTACAGGCCGGTTCATCTTGAGGAGCGCGATTGTGGCGCGTCCGGTCGCCGTTGTCCCGGCGAGCACCGCATCCGCCTCTGCGGAGAAGTGGTCGCTCCACGCGTGCGTCCTCGGGTGGAACAGCGCCGTCGGTTGCCCGGAATAGGGGTCGGTGGCTTCCATCCGCGCGCCCTTTCGGAGCGAGCACGAGACGCAGGCGAGTGCCAGGTTGTCGAGCGAGGTCGCGGCACCTTCCCGGCGAGGATGAACATGGTCGATGTGGAAGGTGGCTTCCTGGCCAACCTGAGCGATGTGGCAGTACTCGCACCGGTTGCCTGCACGTTCCCGGACCCGACGCTGGAGGGAAGCCGGGATGTCGTCTCTGCTCATCCCGGCGGATCGCTCTGCCCGGAAGCGCGCAGGCGGAGCAGAGAGAGGAGATCGGCGAGATCAACGAGCCCCTCCGCTTCGAGCCCCTCGTCTTCCGTCAACGGTTGTCCGCCGTCCTGCTTGTCGAGCAGAACCTGCAGACGCCGGTCGACGCCCTCGGGCAGCCTCAGGCGCGCCATGTCGCCGGGAAGCTCGACGTCGATCCGAACGATGGCGGGTGCGCCCACGTGCATCTCCTGTGCGGTTGCGAGGCCTGAGTCTACCACGGAGTAGCGGAGACGCTGGCTCCCCAAAGACCAGCGAGGTGAGACGGCTTTGCGCAGCTCCGCGTCGTCGGTGCGCGCGCGCCCGAGGTGTTCTCCAAAGAGCACGACATCGGCGTCGCCATCGGCTCCAGCTCCGCGGGCACCCACGGCAAGTCCCCGCTGCCCGGGACTGCACCGTCCGTCGAGTGACGCGCCGGCAGTACTAGCCAGAGGCCTCCTCGATGACGAACATCCTCATCATCGGTGCGAACGGCCAGCTGGCACGCAACACGACGCGTGCTCCTCCGCGACACGGATGCACGGCGGACGCTGTACCTCCGGTGCGCCCGTTGCCTCACCAACCCGGATCCGGCACGGGCGACCATCGTGAGGGCGACGTCCTCGACCGCTCCACCCTCGATCCTCCGAGACCACGTCGATCACCTCACCGATCGCCACAGCGAGCGGAAGGAGGCGGCCGCGAAGCTGGTCGTGGACGCCGCCGCGAAGGGGATGAGGTGAAGCCTGGAGACCCATCGCGCGCCCGCGCACTGCAATGCCACCGCCGTTGCCTCTCCGATGCCCGAGCTGGCACCGGACAGCAGGACCGTATCCGTTCACGCCCCAGCTCGGCCGCGAGCGGCTCCGGATGACGAATCTCGTCGCTACGCAGCCGTCGGGAGGCGCCGCGACGCGGCGTTGTGGCCGCGCTTCGGCAGCAGTGAAGGCGAGGGCTGGCCATCTAGAGCGGCCCGGCATGCCTCGGTCACGAACGACAGGATGTCGCGGCCTTGTTGTCGGAGCGTGGCGTGACAGGTGAGCATGCGCTCGGTGAAGCGACTGCCCCGGCTCGAATGAGAGCCAAAGCACAGCTTTCGCAGGATGACCGCGTGCCGCAGCGCGCGTTCCGCGGTGTTGTTCGTGGGCTCGAGCCCCTCGCGGTAGACGAAGGTCCACATCGCGTCGAAGTGGTCGAGCAGCTTCTGACACGTGCGCCCCGTCTTGGCGTTGGCGCAGGTCCGCGTCCCCCTCTCCAAGATCGTGGCCACCCGGTCTTGGAGCGGAACCATGTACCGCTTGAAGGAGGAGCGCGCCAGGGTGCCATCGCGGACGCGGTGCCACCAGACGAACATCCGGTCTTTCTCCGCGCTGAGCGCATCTCCGATCCTCTTCGACGCGCCGCCCCGCTCGCTCATGGCGATGAAAGCCCGCCGCAGGTGCGACCAGCAGAATTGGCGGAGCAGATCGTTCCAGCCGTTGTAGGCGCCGTGCCGGTCGGTACCGAGCACTCCGTGCGCGGGCCCCAGCGCCTGCTTTGCTGCTTCGGCGGTGCGGCGCGCGTGAATGACGAAGACCGTTGCCGTCGAGGTCACCACGGTCCAGAGCCACGCGCGGTCCCGCGCCTCGCGCCAGCTCGTCTCGTCGCAGTACTTCACGCCGGCGGCCATCACATGCCTGTGCGCTTGCTCGACCGGCTCGGCAATGGCCTTGCTGGCGGCTTGCTGGCACTTCACCACGGAGCCGGGCGACATCGTCAGGCCGTAGAAGCATCGCAGGAACTCCGGCACCATGCGCCGGCTCAGCCTGTAGACCGTGAGCAGGACCGCTACCGCGGCGTCCACGCTCGGGCCGAACGCCCGAGTCGGCACGCCAAGCGGCAGCTCTGCGCGCGTCACGTGACCGCAGCCGCACTCCAGTGCGTGCAGCTGGTACTCGTTGACGATGGGCTCGACCTTGGGCAGCTCGAACACCTGGTGGCGGAGCGGAGCCGGGTCTTCGCCCTGCAGCCGCTGTGCGCACTTGCCACACCGGGCTGGCTTGCACGTCACGACTTTGGCGACCTTCTCCAACGGGACCAACGGGCGAATGCTTCGCTCGTGCCCCGGCTGGCCGCCGGGCTTGCGGCCGGTTGGCCCCTTCTTCTTCCGCTCGGCTCGCGCCGCCGGACCGTCGCTCGAGGGCGGCTTCGAGGAGTTGTTCGACGACTCGCCCAGCCTCTCTTTCAACGCGGCGATCTCCGCGCGGGCGGCGGCGAGCTCGGCCCTCAGCTGCGCAATCAGCTCGTCGCGGAGGTCGAGCGCCACACAGCACTGAATGCCTGAACACCCAGCCGATGGAAAGCGGCTTCGTCATCCCTCACGAAAGTCGATCGGACAGTGCCGGACATGGAGCTGATGGACCTACCCGTGAACGGTTACGCAGGACCACCCTTCCCTCGAATCATGCATGCGACATCTATGGGTCGCACGCGGGTATCCACCATCGGCGACGACGGTGAGAGACTGTTGCGCCGCGCGTAAAACTCCTCGAGCGTCCCGGTGTGGACTTGCTCACCCGGATGGAAACGTTTCGGCGAGCGAGGCCCGTCAGCGAAGCCCGGTGTCTGGGTCCGCGGGCAGCTCGACGTCCGCCCAGAGCACCGAGAGGTCGAGCTCGATGGCATCGAACGGTTCCGCGCGCAGGCGCGCTGCGTCCTTGAAGACACCGAGCAGCGTCCAGCGATCGCCCTCGAGGCGCAGTACCTCGAGCGTGCGCACCAGCGGGTTCACCAGCCAGGTGTGCGGCACCCGCTCGCGTGCGTAGATCTCGAGCTTCTCGGCGCGGTCGGTCTTCTCGGTGCGCGGACTGAGGACCTCGCACACCCAGTCGGGGGCAATCGTGAAGTGTGCCTCCTCCGTGGTCATCACCGGCATCCGCGCGCGCCGCCAACCCGCCAGGTCGGGGACCACGATGTCTCCCCCCATGTGCACCTCGGGCTCGTCGAGGATGATCCAGCCACCGGGGCCGCCCCGGCCACGCTTGAAGGGAGGTCCGAGCTCCTCACCGAGCGCGCTGGCGGCAGCCGCATGAGGCTTGGCCGGTCGCGGATGTACGCGTAGCTCGCCATCGATGAGCTCGGCAACCTGGTGTGCGGGCACGGCCATCAGGTCGGCGTAGGTTGCGCGGCGGCGTGCAGGGTCAGCCACCCCGACACCGTATCACCCGACGGTATCGACGGTATCGACGGGCTCGGCGTGGCTCGGGATCGTCACATCGTCGCGACCTGCCATCGCGCGCTGCGGACGTCAGATGCCGCCGCGGCTCGGCCCGATTGCTTGTGCGGCTCCGCTCTACGGCGAGGAGGGCGTCGCCGTCGCAGGGTCGCCCTTCTCGGGCGCGCTGCTGGGGCTCGTCTTCGTCGTGCTCGCGTTCGCGCGAAGCCTCCGCGCGCGATTGCTCCTGGCGGCCGCCGCGATGGCCATCCTCGGCTGCGGGCATGTTCTGTCGCTCTGGAGCTCGATCGATGGCTGGACGGCCAGCGGCAACCCCATCGCCGTGCTCGGCGCGCTCGTCCTCGGCCGAACGGGGCTGTCGCACGAGGGCGCCGTGAGCCTCCCCCGGTCTCGTGGACAGTCTGACTATGCTGCCTTGTGCTTCGACTTGGAATCCGAATCGCCCATCGACTGGAGCTTCAGCTCGAACTCGATGGGGTTGATGTAGTCGAGTGCCGAGTGGCGGCGCTCGATGTTGTAGAAGCCGTCGATGTAGTCGCCGATGGATGCCACCGCGGTAGCCCTCGTGGCGTAGGTCTCGTGGTCGGTGAGCTCGCCCTTCAAGGTGGCGAAGAAGCTCTCGGCGACGGCATTGTCCCAGCAGTCGCCCTTCCGGCTCATGCTCGGCACCATCTGCGCCTGGTCGAGGGCTTCGCGGTAGTCGTCGCTGGCGTAGGGGCTCCCGCGGTCGGAGTGATGGAGCAGTCCCGCAGCGGGGCGCCGAGCGGCCACCGCGACACGCAGCGCCTCCAGGGCGAGTTCTCGGTCGTTGTTGGCGCTCGTGGCCCAGCCAACCACGCGACGCGAGCACAGGTCGAGGATGGCCGCGAGGTACAGCCACCCCTCGAGCGTCCAGATGCAGGTGACGTCGGTCACCCAGGCGGTGTTGGGCAGGTCGACCGTGAACTGCCGCTGCAGCACGTTGGGCGCGATCGGATCCGGATGGTTCGAGTCGGTGGTCTTGCGGAACCGGCGGCGCCGCTTGGCCACGATGCCAGCCTGCCTCATCAGGCGCTCGACGCGCTTCTTGCCGACGCGGATGCCGCGGGCACGGAGGTCGCGATGAACGCGGGGGCTGCCGTAGGTGCTGCGGCTGCGCTTGTGGGTGGCCGCGATCTCCACGCCGAGCTGCGCGTCCTCTTGCTTCCTGGCCGACGGCGATCGACGCCACCATGCGTAGTAGCCGCTGCGCGAGACCTCGAGCACGGAACAGAGCAGTGTCGTTGGGTACGACGCCTTCTCCACGCGGATGAACGCGAACTTCACGTCGTCTCCTTCGCGAAGAAGGCCGCGGCTTTTTTCAGGATCTCGCGCTCCATCAGCAGCCGCTTGTTCTCCCGGCGCAGCTGCGCCAGCTCGTCCCGCTCGGCCGTGGTCAGCGCACCCGGCGGGCCCTTCCCAGCGTCGACCTCCGCTCGCTTCACCCACTCTCGCAGCGCCGTCTCCGTCAGGTCGAGATCTCGCGCCACCTGCCCGATCGTCCTGTCTCCCACCTCGTAGAGGCGAACCGCCTCAGCCTTGAACTCCGCCGTGAACTTGCGTCGCTTCCTCTTCGCCATGGCTCACTCCGTGCGCAGTATCGCGCCATCTGGGGTGTCCACAAAACCGGGGGATGATCACCGGGGTGGGGCTGCTCCTCGCTACCGCGCTCCTGGCGAGGGCTCTGGTCGGGGCGTGAGCGGACTCGAACGAGAGACGGCGCCCGGCCGGGATGGCACAATCGTGCGCGGCGCATGCAGCTCGAGAGTCAGGGCGTGGAGCTGAAGCGTCGGGCGCGGCTGCACCGCGCTGCATGGGCGACCGTCGCCTGGATGCCGGTGTGGATCGCCTGCGCACTCTACGCGCCCCGCGCGCTGTTCGCGGGGTCCCTCGGCGCGTGGATCTCGATTGCGTCGTTCGTGGCTGCGCTCTGGGGGGTGGTCACGCTCGTTCGTCTGAGCCTCTACACGGCGAACACGGCCCCGACGAAGGCGCGCCGGCCAGCGCTGGTGTCGGTCACGGAGACGGAGATGACCGTGAGCCACGCCGCTGGCGTCTGGCGATGGCCGCTCTCCGACATCGGCGAGGGATGGGTCGAAGAGTACCTGGGCGACAACGACGTGGTCCTGCGCACGCGGCGGGACGATCTGCTGGCCGTGCGGGTTGCCTCGCCAGGCGAGGGCGCCGAGCTCCTGCGCGCCGTGGGTGTGTCGGCCGACAGACAGGTGGCTCGCTTTCGGCTCGCGGAAGCGAGCGCGTCCTCCTCACCGGTGGGTTGCATCTGCCTCGCCGCCGGCGTCGTTCTGCCTTTCGTGCTCTTCGGCGCCGCCACTGGCCTCTGGATCAACCTCGCATCCATGCTCCGCGGCGGCGCGGAAGCCAACGCGGTCGCGGGTTTTGCAGCCGTTTTCGTGGTTGCGCTGGCGGCAGGGTTCCTGGTGCTGCGCGCGATGGTTCCACCTCGCGCGACGGTGGGGGTCGACGGTGTCGAGCTGCGCGGGCTGGGATGGCGACGGTTCGTCCCGCTCGATCTGGTCTCGGGCGTCGAGAGCACGGAGCGTGGCGTCGTGCTCCGGTTGCGCGAGGGCTCTCCGGTTGCGCTGACGACGTTCCGCGACACCTCGGATGGCGTACAAGGCCATCCCGCGACTCGCGCCGCGCTCCTGCGCCGCATCGAGGACGCGCTCGCCGCGCGCCTGGCCTCGCAAGCGCAGGTCGCGCGTGCGGCCGCGCTCGAGCGTCACGGCCGGCCGTTCGCAAGATGGCGCACCGAGCTCGCGTCGCTCGCCAGGCAAGACGCGGACTACAGGCGCAACGCAGGACTGGCTCGCGACGATCTCCAGCGGGTGCTCGAGGATGCCGCGGCGCCCACCGAGCACCGCGTGGGTGCAGCGGTGGCGCTGGCAGCCGCTGGCGAGGCGGACATCCGCAGGCGGGTGCGCATCGCTGCGGCGGCGTGTGCCGACCGGGACCTCCGCGCGGCGCTCGAGGCAGCAGTGGAGGAAGAGCTCGACGAGGCCAAGCTCGAGCGGGCGTTGCGCCGGGTTCACGACGCTTGATGGGTCGACGAAGCGCCAGGTGCAACGTCAGCAGGAACCACTGTGCCGCCGCGAACTTCTGGTGCGTGGTTGCCCGGTGCCACCCTGGCAGGACCGCCCGGGTGTGCCTCGGGTGTGCCACTCACGGGTCCTGGGGAGCGCCGGGCTCGCGATCGGCGCGCGACGCGTCGAGCTGTGCGGAGGTCGGCTGGCCAGCGCACGGCCGTGAGAGTGTGTTGCTCTCTACGATCCATTCTGCACACCGTTGGCCCGAACGCGATCCGGCGACACGTCCCGGAGCGCCTCGAGGAGCTGGCCTGCGTGCGGGTAGCGAGCGTCGCGGTTCTTCGCGAGCAGCCTCAGGCAGATCTCCTCGAGCGCGGACGGCGCGGAGCCGCCGGCGCGCAAGGCAGGAACAGGCGCAGCGCACTGGAGCTCCAGCAGCTTCGAGCGGTCCTCGTCCCAGAACGGCAGCCGATGCGCGAGCATCGCGAACAGAACGACACCCAGCGAGTACAGGTCGCTTCGCCCGTCGACATCCTCCCCGCGGCACTGCTCCGGTGACATCCAGGCGGGGTGGCCGAACACGGCGCCCGTGCGCGTGAGGCGCGGGTCGCCGGCGAGATCGGCAAAGGAGAACGAGGAGAGCTTCACGCTGACCGCCGCGCCGGGCCCCTCTAGGTGGATCACGCCGTTGCGGATCCCGCGGTGAATCACCCCGCTTCGGTGGAGATGGTCGAGGACCTCGGCGATCTGGCGGAGGACCTCGAGGGCGAAGCGCTCGTCGACCCGCTGCGACTCGAGGTGCGCGCCGAGCGTGGTCCGCGGGGATCGCTCGAGGACGAGATACACCTCCCCGGATTCGGTCTCGCCGATGTCGAAGACCTTGAGCACACGCGGGTGGGCACCGCGCTGCAGAGCCCGTCCCTCGCGCAGGAGCCACGCGCGCAGATGGGGATGGCTCTCCGACGTGGCCCGCGAGAGGAGCTTGATGTCGAGATCACCTCCGAGGAGCGCGTGCCGGGCTCCGTAGATCGCCCAGGGTGCGCCCTCGGGCTCCCCCGAGAGCGGCGTCCGCGCACCCGAGACGAGCTCTTCGAGCCGGTATCGGCCGGCGAGCACCATCCCGATTCGCGCCTGGTCGTCGTCCGGCTGCACCGCCGATCCGGTTGGGCTCCCCGCGAGCGAGACGGCGCGCTCCGCAGACTGGTAGGCCTCGCCCGTCTTCGCCATGCGGGCGCGCACGAGCCGCTTCTTGTTCTTGTGGGTCGTCATGTCGCCTCGTTCGGCCGCAGCCGCCCAGCCCCCACCTGAACGACACGGCCAACGAGAACTCGCCATCCGACCGAGGACATCATCCCCTTCTCCCCGAACGAAGGCTCCGTGGGGGGAGCCGGCTCGGGGTAGGGCGCTGGTCGTCGCCCGTCCGAGCAGTATGGCTCCCCGTCAGGCGAGATCAAGCCGCCGCCGGCGAGGCTTGGCGCGAGGTCACCGGCGAGGCTGCTCCGCCGGGGAGCTGTGATGCGCGACGCCACCTGCCAGCGCTGGAAATCAAGGCGGCAGCTTGCCGACGAAGCCGTCCAGCTCGCCGGCGCTCACCAGCGGGCCGTTGCCGAGATCGATGCTCGCGGAAGAGACCTCGAGCTTGCCGGCCACGGCGACGTTGCCGCTGGCGTCGGTGGCGACGTCGCGCATGAAATGCGGGCAGGCGTCGCCGAAGCGACGGCTGGCCAGGTGCTGGCCGGCGCCCTCGAAGCTCGCCAGGAAGCCGTCTTCCATGCCCGCGGAGACGAGCGCCCCGCCGCCAAGGTCGAGCGAGCCGCCGAACCTGCCCACGACGTGGATGGCACCCGCGGGGTCGATGGCCACGTCGTGCGCCATCTGCGCGCCGAATGAGCCCCAGCGCTGGCTCCAGACGTGACGCGCACCGCGTCGCAGCCATCGCGCTTGCTCACGGCGCGTTCACGTCGTCCGAGGTGTCGCACGGCGCGGTGCCGGCCCTCCTCCCGCCCCGCCAGCGCCGGTTCGGGTTCTCGAAAAGGAGAGCCGCGCGGCGCTCCTCGCCTGTCTCACGGATGCGACGTACCGCCGGACTTCCTGACCGGGTACGTGTCGTGGATGATTCCTCCGTTTCGCGCGACGCGCGCATGGAGTGACGACTCCGAGGCCCATGGCAGCCGCCGCAGGTCGGCCCAGCTCTTTTCCATGTCGAGCTCGAAGACCTCGTTGCGTTCGTCCCCTGTACCGTCAGCGCCGCCGCCCAGGTTATCGGTGTCGCGCATCCGCGCCTCGGTGGTTCCACCTACGAACCACCGCTTGCGCGCCATCTTCACCACCGACACAGCTGGAAGTCCGCCGTTCGCGCCTTGCGTTCGGGGAGATTCAGGCACGTGAGCTTGCTGTCGATGGTGATCTGCGCGCACTCGGCGTCGGTGACCTCGGCGGCGTACGCATCGAGCGCGTAGTGACCTGCGAGCACCGGCCCGCCCTCGCCGAGCGGCACTCGTTGATCATCCGGGGCGGCCCGCTCCATGGAGCATTCGACCACGATCGATTCGATCGACGCGCCTGATCGATTCGATCATGACGCGCCATCCTGCGGTTCCGCAGCCACGGGGTCGTGTGGGCGCAGCGGTACGCTGGTTGCTGAGGCGTCACCAGGACCTCGAGCGCCCATGCCGGGTCCCCGCCCTGATGGCCTGGTTCTGATGCGGAGGTCGAAGATGATGCTTCACGAAGCGCGAGGGCGGAACGGTATCGCCTGGGTTCTCGACTATGCGAGCATGTCCAGCATTGCCACGCTGGCCTTCGAGGTCCTGCTCGGGCTGTCCGACGACCCGGCCAGCATCGCCGGCACGAGTGACGATGCCTGTGGGTACTGAGATCATGCTTGGTGCGACTCCGGGAACCGCCGCCACAGGAGGCAGCATGGGACGCTCGACCCCTGGATCGTGTGGCTCGGCGGCGAATACGGCTTCCAGCGCGGAGGCGACAATCCGGGCCCAGCGTGGTCGTCGGTGGCCGGCACCCCGCGTGCTAGCGCCATCTTGCGCCAACCGCCGGTTGGCGGGCGCTGCAGGCGGGGCAAGCGCGCGCCAGGGGGATCGACCGCGATCCCGCCGCGCGCCCAGACACCGAGCACTGGCGGCACCGATCGCCGGGCGATCGTGGGGTGCGCTCCTGTGGGTCACGCGGCCCTGATCGTCGAAGCTGGTTCGCGGCGACGTGGACCGCGCCTTGCCAACTCCAGGTCGCATGAACCGCGTACGCCTCGCCCTCGGCAGCCTCTCCGCAACGGTCGCGCTCGTCGTGTCGATCGGCGCGTGCGGTTCTTCCGGCGCGGACGAGCGCGATGGCCCCGCTGATCCCGGCAACGGCGGCGCCAGCGGGATCGGGCCCGGTTCGAGTGGGGGACCGGCCACCGAGACCTGCGGCAACGGGCTCGACGACGACGGCGACGGCGCGCCCGACGACGGCTGCGCCTGCCAGGCCGGCGAGACGCAGCCCTGCTTCATCGGCGACCCGGAGCTCGCCGGGCGCGGCGGCTGCACCATGGGCGTCCAGACGTGCGACACGGCCAGCGAGTTCGGCACCTTCGGCGAATGCATCGGCTCGGGCGAGCCCGATGAGAGCTGCGATCGGGTTCCCGACGACGACGGCAGCTTCTGCGGCGACGCACACTGCGACGCCGGGGAAGACTGCGAGAGCTGTCTCGTCGACTGCGACGACGGGGAGGGGGCTGCAAGCTCGGCTGCCCGGCGCCGACCGAGCCGTACCAGGGCGTCTGCTGCGACCCGGGCAAGGGCCAGCTCTGCAACGGCATCCCGCACTGCGTCGAACTCTGTCCGGTCTGCGGCGACGGGATCTGCTCGCAGGATGGGGGCGAGTCCCTCTACGACTGCCCCCAGGACTGTCCCTCGTTCTGCGGCGACGGGCTCTGCGACAGTGGCGGGGGCGAGAGCTGCAGCAGCTGCCCGGGCGACTGCGAAGAGTGTCCGTTCTGTGGCGACGGACAGTGCAATGGCGACGAGTACTGCACCGACTGCCCGGACTGCGGCGCCTGCTGCGGCGACGGCGTCTGCGAGTACAACCTCGGCGAGGACCAGTCGTGCTGCGATGTCGACTGCGGGCCGAGCGGCTTCTGCGGCGATGGCATCTGCTGCGAGGACGATTGCCCCGCGGACTGCGGAATGCCGGCGCAGTGCGGCAATGGCACGTGCGAGTCGGGCGAGGACCAGGACGAGGGCGAGGGCTGCTGCACGCAGGACTGCGGGCCCTGCTGCGCGGCGGGAACGAGCAAGTGGGGCGGCGTCTGCTGCCCCTACGGCCAGCAGCAGACCTGCAACGGCTTCCCGACCTGCACCAGCCAGGCGTGTTGATCGCTCGACGTCCGTGGGGCTCTAGTCGAGCAGCGGGGTGACGGGCTCCTCTTGCTCGACGACGCGCAGCTCGACGCGATCCTCCGTCGGCTGCTCGGACTGCGACGGCTCGCGCTGGATCGGAGAGACCCTCACGCGCGAGGCGGCGATGCCGTGGGCCACCAGCCACGCTTGCACGGCCAGGGCGCGCTTCTCGGCGAGCGCGCTGCGTTCCGGTGCGGGGACGGACACCACCTGGGCATCGACGGCGACAATGACCTTCGACTCGGTGGTGAGCAGCGCCACCACAGCTTCCAGCAGCGGCGTGGTTGCCGGGTCGAGCTCTGCGGTGCCGCGCAGGAAGGCAATGGGCTCGGAGGTCTGCACCTGCGGGCCCTCGATGCTCGCTTTGGCGACGGCCTCCTGGCAGCCGGTGGTCTTCGCATCCTTGCTGCTGACGCCCGCCTCGTCCGGGCAAGCGTCCGACTCGTCCGGCACTCCATCGTGGTCGCGGTCGGGGCAGCCAGTGGTCTTGGGATCGCCGCTCTTCACGCCCGCCTTGTCGGGGCAGGCGTCGTCCTTGTCGGCGAAGCCGTCCCGGTCCCGGTCCAGCAAGCACCCGTTCGTCTTCGGGTCGCCCGTGGGGACACCATCGACGTCGGGGCAGGCATCCTGGCTCTTGCAGATTCCGTCTCCGTCCTTGTCCACGCAATAGTCGGGGGCGAACTCCAGGCAGGCGAGCACGCGCATCACGGCTGCGCCGTCGCCTGGGGTCAGGCCCGGGCCGATGGCGCTACCCATGCGCCAGTGGTCCGACAGGGTGACGTGGAAGCCGAAGAGCAGCTCGAGTGGCGTGCTCCGGGCGGTGAAGGCGTCGGCGCCGACCACGGCCGTGCTCCCGGTGAGCTCCGGGCCGAGGACGAACATGTCGTTGACCTTCACCCCGGTGGCTAGCCCGAACACCAGCTCGCTGCCCGGCGTGCGCCCGAGTTGCTCGCCGTCGAGTGGCCGCACATGGAAGCCGGCGTGAACCGAGTACACGAAGCCCTCGATGTAGCCAGCCACCGTGGCGTCGGCGAGGAGACGGAGCGTACCGTCGCTGGTGAGCCGCGCCTGATCGCCGGTCGGGAAGTAGGCGCGGACGCCGAGCGCGCCCGTGGCCGGCCCGCCGAACTCGCCGAAGAGGCGGAGGTCGCTGGAGACGCGGGCGTCGCCGATCCCGGGCGAGCCAAGCGCCGGCCCCCCGTTGGCAAGCACGAGCTCGTCGCCCCCTTCGTGCAGGAGCACGGGGAGGCTGACGCCGAGGCGCAGCCGGTCGCGCAGGATCAAGGCGCCACCGGTGTGCACGAACATCTGATCCCGCAGGACGACGGTCTCGCGGCCAGCGGAATCGGGGATGACGAGAGACTTGTAGCCCCAGTCGTAGGTCACCCCCACCGCGGGTCGCAGGTCGCCGCGGAGGTCGAGCGAGTTGTTCGCGAACCAGTCGCTACCGCGCTCCGCCGGATCGAAGCGGTCGACGGCGAACCCTGGGCCGTCGGCCAACGCCGGCGTGGCGAGCGCCAGACAGAGTGCCCAGGACGTCACCGTGAGCGAAGGACATGCGAAGGGCGCGCGTCGGCAGGTGCGGAGCATTGTCGCGGGCCTTGCGGTATACACCTCCATCGGACGATGCGCTCGACGAGCCGTATCCCCTCGATCTCGGTGGTTGCCCTGGGGGCGGCGCTGTCGCTTCCGGCGCGCCCTGCGTCAGCCAGGAGGGGCAGGTGCGCGAGCTCGCGCACGACAACCGCATCGACGGGGCGGTGACGGCCACGGGGCTCCTGTGGCTCATCGCCTCCGAAACCCTGAAGCCTCGCCTCGTCCCCGAGAAGTGTCGCTGGTGTTACCGGGCCGCCGACGGCGCGGACACCTTGAACGGGGTCGACAGCGCCATCCGCCGCAACCTGGTGTGGAAGTCGCCCGCCACGGCGAACACCGTCAGCTCCGTCATCGCCTTCGCCACCGAGCCGGCCTCGGCGCTCGGCCTGCTGGCGGTGGCCGGAGCCTACGACGGCGCCACCGATGGGTTCCCGCTCGACGCGTTGCTCACCACGGAGGCGGTGGCGCTGGCGATAGACTTCAACCAGGTTGCCAAGTTCGCCCTCGCCCGCGAGCGCCCCTTCGTCCACTACCTGCCGCGCGCCCCCGACGGAGTCCGCGAGCTCACCGCCAGCCCGTCCGACGACAATCTCTCGTTCTTCTCCGGCCACACCACGCTGGCCTTCGCCATCGCCGCCTCGAGCGGGACCATCGCCAGCCTGCGGGGATACCGGCTCGCTCCGGTGGTGTGGGGCGCCGGCGTGGCGCAGGCCGTCGCCGTCGGCTATCTCCGGATCGGGGCGGACAAGCACTACTTCTCCGACGTGATGACCGGTGCCGTCGTCGGTTCGGTGGTCGGTGTGGGGGTGCACCTGCTCTTCCATGCCCGCAGCGAGAACACCGGCCAGGCGTCTGCCGCTGCCGGCGCTGCCCCGGCGCCGATGACCTTCAAGGTGGGCGGCGCCTTCTGACCGTCGCGCCACCTGCTCTCTGCAGTTTCCCAGCGCTTGGTGAACGGGCCTGCGTTGAATTGGCTGCGCGAACTTCCGTGAACCGGGGCGCCGCGGCGACTATTCGTCGCCCGGGTCGCGCGGCTTGCCGGAGGTCATGGGGACGAGCGCCGCCTCCTCCTTCCTGTCCGGCCCTCCGATCAGCTCCTCGTCCTCGGCTCTGCGGTCCTCGGCGATCTCGGCGGCAATGGTCGCCGCGTCGAGCGCCGATACCCCGGCGGACCGGACCTCGAACTCCGCTTCCGCCTCGGCGTCCTTGGCGCGCAGCGCCGTGTCGTCGACCTCTTCGCCGGGCAGGGCGATGCGCATTTCCTCGATGAACATCCGGATGCCGGCGGCGATGGGCAGCGCCAGCAGGGCGCCCAGGATCCCGAGCAGCTTGCCGCCGATCAGGAGGGCGAGCATCACCGCCGCCGGTGGCAGACGCAGGACCTGGCCGTAGATGCGGGGAACGATGACGCGGCTCTCGAGCTCCTGATAGGCGGCGAGCAACACCAGCACCACGATCGCCACGGTCGGCCCCCGGCTGAGCGCGGCCAGGAAGGCGGGGCCGCACGCCAGCAGCGCGCCGATGTAGGGCAGCACATCGGCGGCGCCGGCGAAGAGCGCCAGCGCGGCCGCGTGCTCGACGCCGGCGACGGTCAACACCACGAAGGTGAAGATGGCCATCAGGGCCGAGGTGATCAGCTGTCCGCGCATGTAGCCGCCGACGATGACCTCCAGGTTCATGAGCACCCGCGAGAGGCGCACGTGGTAGTTCCGTGGAACCAGGGAAAACACCGCTCCGCGCATGCGGTCGCGGTCGAGGACCAGGTAGAGCGCCAGGAACAGGGCGCTCGCACCGTACGCAATGATCTCGATGGCCCGCGGCGCGTAGAGCAGGCCGAATTCCTTGGCGCGCTCGGTGACCGAGGCGAGCTGGAGCCCACCGACCCAGCCGGCGATGGGCGCGGTGAGCTTGGAGGCCGCCAGCTGCGAGGCCAGGCGGGCCTGCGCCTCCGGGAAGTGGGTCACGAGGTCGGTGACCTGGCGCACCAGGCCTGGGAGCGTGGCCGCGCCGGCCCCGCCGGCGACCACGAACAGCCCGCCAAAGACCAGCGCTGTCGCATATGGGCGGCGGATCCGGCGCGCCTCCAGGCGCTCGACGAAGGGGTTGAGCATCCCCACGAACGTCAAGGCCACCAGCAGCACCAGCAGGATCTGCCAGAGCTGCAGGAACAGCCACACCGACGCCGCGCTGCAGAGCACCACAAGCGCCGTCCGCACCGTGAGGTCCACGGTGAGGTGCGTCCCATGGGTCGGCCTCGGCGGATCCGGCGGCCGCGGCTCGACGGTGGGCACTTCAGCGCGTCGGGTCGGGCGTTTCGTCCATGTGGCGCCCTGCTCCGATGCGCGAGCCCGGTCCGTGGTCTCGATCGGCCCGTTCTGGTCGCCGGTGCTCCCTCCCATGCACCGCGACCCGGGCTGGCCATCCGGATCGGGAAGCCCCTAGCATCCGCTTCGCCCGTGCCTTGCCAGCACGGAGCGAATTCCATCTGGCACCTGCTGATGATAGGGCAGCGAAGCAGGAGGGCGGCGGCGAGCAGACGATGGCAACGTCGACGGAGGTTTCACGACTGCCCGACTGCTCCGGCGTGGGCCCAGGCCTCCGCGGAGCGCTCTTCTTCTTCCGCCAGCCGTGGATTCTCTGGCCGGGGGTCGCCGGCACCCTGGCATGGGGTGCGTTCCTGTTGAGCCCCGCGCTCGCGGGGGGCAAGCTCGACGCGAATGGGGCGCTCACCCTGCTGGCGATCGCGGTACTGGTCGGTTTCGGCACCGGCCTGATGGTCGGGATGCCGGTGTGGTTCGGGTTGCGCGCCCTGCGTGGGCGGAGGCTCCCCTTCAGTCCCCCCAGCGGCGAGCGACTGATCTTCGAGGCGCTTGCCAACCACTTCCTCGGCGATGAGGGCCGTGGCGGCCACATCTACCTGACCGACCGCCGCGTCGCCTTCGTGCCGCACAGGTTCAACATCCAGCTGGCTGCCGTCGACATCCCTCTCGAGGCGGTGCAAAGCATCGGGTGGGGCCGGGTGATGGCGCCGGCCGGGTCGCCGATATCCATGCAGCTGCAGGTCGGCCTGCCGGCGGGCATGGAGGTCTTCGTGGTCGAGCGCGCGGAGCAGCTGGCCACGGAGATCGCCGAAGCTCGTGGCCGCCTCGCCGCCGTCCCGCCGGGATGACCCGAGGGCCTCCCGGCGGCCGATCGTTGGGCGTCCCGGACGGTGGCTCGACGCCGGGTCGACACCTCGAGCGTCGGCAGAGTGCCGCCTCGGCCTCACGGATGGCCTGCCCAGGCGCACCCCAGGGCGACGCGTGCGCACCCTGTACGCTTCCGGATGGGGCGAGCCTTGCTTGGCACTCGCGCATGGCTCCGACGGTGACATCTGCCGGCCTCCCGCACGGCGCCGCGGCTGGGCCCGGCGGGGACCTGCGGGGGCGCGTGTTCGGCGGCGACTTCCGGGTGGTCGAGCCGCTCGGGATCGGGGGAATGGGCACGGTGTACGTCGCCGAGCAGCTCAGCACCGGCAGCTTGCGTGCGCTGAAGACGATGCATCCGCGCCTGGTCGCCGACGCACGGCTGCGGCAGCGGTTCGAGCAAGAGGCTCGAGTCGAGGCGCGCATCGACAGCGATCACGTCGCGCACGTGGTCGCGGCCGGCGTCGATGCCGACACCGGCACGCCGTGGCTGGCCATGGAGCTGCTTCGCGGTGAGAGCCTGACGGCGCGGGTCGAGCGCGGTCCAGTGTCCGTGGACACCGTGCGCGAGGTCATGGCCCAGCTCGGCCACGCCCTCGGAGCGGCACACGCCATGGGCATCGTCCACCGCGACCTGAAGCCGGAGAACATCTTCCTCGCCACGCCGCGCCGGGAGGGGGTGCCGTTCACGCTCAAGGTGCTCGACTTCGGCATCGCCAAGGTCGTCGCCGATGCGCCCCCGGTGACCACCGAACCGATGGGAACGCCGCCATGGATGGCGCCCGAGCAAACGGAGCCCGGACGCGAGGTCACGCCCGCCACGGACGTCTGGGCGCTCGGACTGCTCGCGTTCTACTTGCTCACAGGGCGCCTCTACTGGCTCGCCGGCGACGGCGCCAACGGGACGCCGACCATGTTCCTGCGCGAGCTGCTGCTCGATCGCCTCGCGCCCGCCTCGATGCGCGCTGCCGATTACGGCTGCCCGGTGCCCATTCCGCCGAGCTTCGATGCCTGGTTCGCTCGCTGTGTCGATCGCAGCCCCGAGCGCCGCTACGCCGACGGTTCTTGCGCGCGTGCGGCGCTCGACCCGATCCTGGCCGCCATGGCCGCCTCGTCGGCGCCGCCGCACCTCGAGGCGGTCGCCGGCGAGGGTGCGCGAACGAGCCCCGGCCTGACCACGGTGTCGGGCTGGCCGCCGCCGCCTCCGCTCACGCTCGGAGCGGGCCAGGGCGTGGTCGACCTCCCACCTCGGGCAGGCCCGCCCCCGCACGCCGGCGACGAGCGCGGTGAGGCTCGGCAATCAGGCGCGCCGGCGCCCACGGCGCCTCGCCGGTGGCTTCGACGTGGCGCGATGATGGTTGCGGTCGCCTCGATCAGCGCTGCCCTGGTCACGGCCATCGTCGGCCAGCGCAGCGTGCCCGCGGCGCCGGTGAATCGCGCACCCAGCAGCAGCAGCGCGGCGCCCCCGAGCGAAGCGACGACCGCCCCCTCGGCCTCCAGCGTGGCCGCGCCCGCGCCGGGCGCCGCGCAGACCGCCGTCTCCGTGGACGTGGAAGCGGCGTTCCTGCCGTCCGGTGAATGGCTAGGCGCGTACCGGCTGGAGCAGGAGCCGCGCGCGGAGCTCGATTTCTTCGAGGCCGCGGCCCGGTGTCGCGCCGGCGGTCGCGCCCTTTGCTCGATGGTGCAGTGGCAGCGCGCCTGCGAATCCCGGCCGAAGCTCGGGGCCGTCGAGACGTGGACTGCCTCGCTCTCGGGGCTGGACCACGCGACCGTCGCCGGACGCGCCGATGGCTGCCACACGCGCGGCCGCGTCGTCGGCGTGGCCGAGAGCCGGTCGGGCGCGCTGGCGTGCTGCTCGCGCGCCCTGACGACTCGGAGCGGCAACCGCTCGGAGGTGTTCCTCCGGACCACGACCGCGAAGTTGCTCGCGCTCGAGGCAGCGGTGAACGGCGGCAGCGCTTCCGACGCAGCGCGGCTGCTGGAGGACCCCCTCGCCGTGGGGCAGGCCGATCCGGTTCCGCGCGACGCCGCCTTTGCGGCCCTGCTGCCGGCCGCGCACGACGCCGATGCCTGGATGCGTCTCGAGCGCTGCGCCATCGACATGCAGCTGGCGGACGATACCTGGAGCGCCGAATGCGCGAGGGTCGTGCAGACACGGCGAACGCTGACGCAGACCGCGGTCCGCTACGTGTGGAACGGGACCGCAGGACGACTGGCAGCGGTCCAGGAGCTGGCAGGGGACCCGGCAGCGTCGCGGCCATGAGCGTTCCGCTGGACCGGTGCGCGCAGAGGCGCCTCCGCGGCGATCCGTCCGTCGACCGCCGGTGGTACGTCCGTCGCGGGCGACGATGAGGCGAACCATCCCCGATTGGTTGACGCACGCCGCCGCAGCCGCGGATCGGAGCGAGGCCGCGCGCTGTCTCGATGCGGCCATCGCCCAGGCCTCGTCGTGTCACGACTGGCGCACGCTGCTCCGCGGCATCGCAGAGATCCCGCTGATCACGCGCGAACGCGTGGCCGACCTCGCGCAGCGCACGCTGGAATCGGCGCACGCCGAGGGCGACGTCTGGGGCTTTCGTGACGTTGCGGCCGTGTGCCTGGCACGGCTCCAGGACGAGGCGGGGGCACGTGCTGCGCTGGAGGCGGGCTTCACGCTCTTTCGTGGGCCGGCAGGGTCCGCTCGCGGCGATGACGAGGCGTTCGGTGAGGAGCGGCGGGCGCGCGGTTACCAGTGGGTGCTGCTCGGCCGCGGCTTCCTGGAGACGCTGCGAGACGAGCCGGGTCTGCTCCGATGCCTGGAAGCCGGGCGGGACCAGGCACGCGCATCCGAGAACGCCGACGACCTCTGCTCGATCGCCACGGAGTGGGCGAAGCGCGTGGACGGCAGCGCCGGTGCTGCGCTGCTGGTCGAAGCCGAAGCCCTGAACACGAATGGCGCGGCCGCCCCGTGGACGCTCGCCAATGCGTGGAATGCGCTCGACGACCGGGCGTCCGTGCAACGGGTGCTCGACGGAGCGCTCGGGCGTGCGTCTTCGAGCGCGGCCGCGGTTCACGTCGCGCGTGCCTGGGCCTCGCATGGCGTCCCCGAGGAGGCTGGCCGGGCGCTCGACCGCGCTCGGGAGCTTGCCCGCACGGCCCCCGAGTGGCTGGAGATCGGGGAGTGTGCGTTCGACGTCCGGCTCGGCGAGGGCGCGGTGCGTTCCGCTGTCGAGCGGGCCGAAACGCTGGCTCGCGGGGACGACATCACGGCCCGCGTCGCCAGCGCGTACAGCCATTGGCTGCACGACCCGGCGGCGGCGGCGCGCGTCGGGCCGCGCGGAGTCCGCCCCGAAGCCTTGCGCAAGCGCCTCGGAGGTCTGCCCGATTGGCCGAGCTCGGCCTCCGCGCTCTTCGACTGGCTGCGCGCTCGCGCGACACCGGAGGCGCTGAGGAGCATCGCCAGCGCCGACTACGTGACCAACGTCGACAAGCACCACGCTGCGCTTCGTGACATCTGCGAGACCGGTCTCGTGCCGCGCACACTTGGATGGGAACCCCACGAGGTGCTCGCGCTCGCGCGCTGGGCGTCCGGCGAGAGCGTCGAGCACCTCGAGCGAGCGCTGTGCTGCACTCTCCTCTGCCTGGCTCCCGACGACATGGACGAGCTCGTCACCAACGGAGCCATCCTCGCCGAGAGCTGCCTGGCGCTCGGTCCCGAGCCGAGCCAGCTGGCGGAGCGCTTCTTTGCCTGGCACGCGGACTCCGCCCCGTGCGCGCAAGCGACCGGCGCCGGTGACGAGCCACCCGGAGCGTCCCGCTCCCAGCCCGCGCGCCCGGAGCCGGCCTCCCCGCCCGCCGCCTCGCCCGACCAGCCCGTTGCCCTGCTCCTGCTGTTCCTCCTCCGCACCGCCTCGACGCCCGATGACCCGCGCCTCGAGCCCCTGTCATTGCTGCTCACCGACCACCCCTCGTTCGAGCTGGACACGGTCGCCGGATGGATGGCGGAGTCGATGCGCGCAGAGATCTGGACGGAGCTGATCGACTCGATCCTGGTCCCCCGGAGAGCGACCGACGCGCGCGTCGACACCGTGCTTCGCGCGCTGGGCCGATAGCGCCGGCACAGCGCGCGTCGGCTGAGGGACGACCAGCAGGTGGGCCGGAGTGCGAACCTCTGCGGTAGGGCGACGGCTTCAGCGCTCGTCGAAGAGGTGTCGCATCGCTGGCCGGGTCAGCGTGGCGATCGACCAGACGGGGACGGGAATGCAGCAGCACCACGCGAGCGGCGTGGCCCAGTAGGCGAGGGTCGAGCGGCGCGCCCAGTGGCGGCGCAGCCAGAGGCCGCGGGCGTTGAGCGCGGTCCAGACGAGGCCGGCGACGAGCCATACCCAGATCACGGCGCGGGCAGGCGGCGGCGCGGCGAGGAGCCGCTCGGAGCCCAGGCCGGAGAGCAGACATACGAGCCCCGCGGCGTGGGCACAGCACGAGGCGAGCTGGAGGCCGACCTGGACGACCAGGGCCCGCTGTGCGGCACGCAACGTCCCGGTGTCGATCTTCGCGTCCATCATCGTCCTTCTCCCCTCGGCCGGCGCAGCACCGGGCTGCCCGGTAGTACCGAGGGCGTCGCCGCCTGGCAATCAGGCGCCCCACGCTTTTGTCGCCGCGCGCGGCGCGCGACGCGGCAGGGCGCACGCGGAGTGCCTGAACCGCCGGTGGGCGGCGGCAGCGCAGGACGTCACCCGGCCTGCGCTCGCGTGGCCTCACCGTATCCGTGCCGGACGCGCGCAGAGAGCAGGGTGAGCCCTGCCGCGGCGACCCCCAGCGAGGCGCAGCCGGCGCAGAAGAGAGGCGGCGAGAGCTGCCAGGCGCTCGTTCCGGCCAGCGGCGCCAGGGTCAGGCCGGCGGCGAAGGTCAGCCCGAAGGCTCCCATGTAGCGACCGCGCGCGTGGGCCGGCGCCAGGGTGGCGACGTAGGCCGAGCTCACCGGCGCGGCGAGCATCTCGCCGGCGGTGAGCACCGCCACGGCACTGGCCATGGCCCACACCGGCGCGACGCCGACCAGCAGCGCGTAGCCCAGGCCGCAGAGCAGGTGCCCGGCGGCGATGGCGCGCTCCGGTCGCATGCGCCGTGTCCAGCGGGTGAGGGGGACCTCGAGCACCACCACCAGCACGCAGTTCAACGAGACGAGCATGCCGTAGGTGGCCACGGAGTGGCCGGCGCCGGTGACGTGCAGGGGCATGACCACCCCGAGCTGGAAGCCGATGACGTTGGCCACCGTCATGCCCAGCAGGAAGAGCACGAAGGCGCGGTCGCCAAGGATGCCGAGCGCGCTACCTCGTGGTCCCTCGGGAGCCGTGGCGGTCGCCGCGGCCCGCGTCTCGGGCAACGCCCAGAGGGCCACCACGCCGAGCATCACCGAGGTCAGCGCGTCGATGACGAAGAGCAGCGTGAACGATCGCTCCGCGAGCAGCGCGCCGACCGCCGGGCCGGCGGCCATGCCCAGGTTGACGCTGAGACGATAGAGCGCTCTTCGAGGGCTGACGCCAGCCTCAGCCGGCGCGCCGGACCCAGCGCAGGCGCGCCTTGTCGCGTTCGCCCTCCCGCGTGCGTGCTGCGCCGCGCTCCGGCAGCGCTTGCAGCAGTGCCTTGGTGGAAGCGGCGACCTCCTCGACGGCGCGAGCGAAGGCGGCGTTGGCCTCCGCGCTGGCTGGCGGCTTGGCGAGGCCGCTGACCTTGCGCACGTACTGCAGGGCAGCCGCCTGTATCTCGTCGTCGGTCGTGGGCGGGGCGAAGTGGTGCAGGACGCGGATGTTGCGACACATCGGAGTGCGTGCAGTTTACATCCGCCCGGCCCCGTCGCCAGCGCCTCGATGCTCGGAGGGCGTGCGCTACTCCGGGATGGACGGGAGGTCCTCGGGTGCCTGGGTGATGTCCCAGTACTCGTCGATCTTCGCCGTCCAGGTGGAGGACGGCCACTGCGCCGTGTCCACCGATTGCGTCATCTCGTACCAGAAGGTCTTGTAGGTGGTGGGCACCAGCCCCTGTTCGTAGAACGCAGCGAGCGCCGTCTCCTGCGCGCCCGGGCTGCCGGTGGTCAGCAGCGCGTCCTCCATGACGAACACCTGGCGCCCGTCCATCCAGGCACCGAGCGCGCCATCGATGCCGGCGTCGGTGCCGGCCACGGTCAGCTGGGTGACGGCGCTGGTGGAGATGGCCGACAGCGGTAGCAGCGTGCCCCAGTAGTTGTCGGCGAGCTCCGCCGGCAGCCCCGCGGCGGGGTCGGCGACGAAGACAGGCAGCTCGAACCACTCGCTGATCAGCAGCAGCTCCTTCAGGCGCGCGGTCTTCTGTGGATCGAGCGGGTCGCCGTCCAGGTCGGCGCCGCTGCCGAAGGCGTTGAGCACCACGCCCATCTCCAGCGGGCGCACGCGCGTCACTGCCTGGATGGCGTGCGCCGGCAGCGTCTCCGGCGCGGCGGCGAAGCCAACCACGTCGTCGAGGGTGACCAGACGCACGCCGGCCTGCTGCATGCGCCGCAGCGCCGGGGAGGTGTGCGTCTCCTCGCTGAAGACGGCATCGGTCTGCAGCAGGACGTCCAGGCCCAGCTCGCGCAGGCCGAGCACCGTCTGCAGCACGCAGACGTCGGTCTCCGCGCCGAGCAGCGCGTAGTGCGTCACGGTGTGGCCTTGCGCGGCGGCGGCGAAGCCTGGCTGCCCCGTGGCGGCGAAGGTGGTCTTGGTGAATTTCTCGGCCTGCGCGGGCAGGCTGGGCACCAGGGGCGCGTGCAGCGCATGATCGCCGGTCTGCGACGCCTCGTAGCTCACCAGGAACGGCAGCGCGTGCTGGCCTGCGAGCTGGAAGACGGTGCCGGTGCGCTCGATGACCCCGGCCATGTCGGGCGTTGCCGAGGTGTCGACGAAGGCCTCCTGGACGTCGATGATCGCCACGCCCAGCGTGCCGCCACCGAGTGCCCCGCCTTGGCCCCCGCCGGCGCCGCTGCCGCTGCCGCTCGAGGACGGCGCGCCCGCCCCCGCGCCGTTGCCGGTCGCGCTGCCGCCGCCAGCCCCCTGCGCCGTGCTCGGCCGGGTGTCGCCGTCGTCTCCGGGTGCGTCGCTACCGCCGCAGGCCACGGCGAGCAGGGGAAACAGGACCATCCAGCAAGCGCGCATCGCTCCTCCGCGGGCATGTCGCGCACCGGGCGCGGCAAGTCACCGCCCGGCGCAGCAAGCAGCATGCCGCGAGCCCGCCGCGTTTGCCGCGGCAATGCGCGTCGGCGGTGCCGACTCCAAGCGGCAACGCTGACGAGTGGGGTGGTCGTCGGTCGCCGCCGCCGGCCCGCGCGAGGCAGGCGGCGCGAGGGGCGCCGCGACTTGGCGAGCGCGGAGTCGATCTGCTTGGCCACCGAGTCGAAGTCGGTCGGGTTGGCCACGCGCTCGGCGCCGACGAACATCGTCGGCGTGCCCGAGACGACGGCCTCCTCGGCGAGCTTCATGTCGGCCTTCACCGCCTCGGCGTAGGTGTGGTCGTCGAGCGCCTTCTTGAACCTGGTCACGTCGAGGCCCGCCTTGGCGGCGTACTCCTCGAGGCTGGGGCGCTCGAGGGCGCGCTGGTTGGCGAAGAGCTGGTCGTGGAAGGGCCAGAACTTGCCTTGCGCGTGAGCAGCGAGCGATGCCTCTGCTGCCAGCGGGGCGTTCTCGTGCATCGACAGCGGGAACTGTCGGAAGACGAAGCGCACCTTGTCGCCGTACTTCTCCTTGAGCTTGGTAACCACCGCCGCGCCGCGGCTGCAGAACGGGCACTCGAAGTCCGAGTACTCCACCACGGAGACCTTGGCGTTGGCCGGCCCGAAGCTGGGGCCGTCGCCGGCGGCCTGGCGCGTCGCCAGCTCGGTCGGCAGCGGCGCGTTGGCCTTCTCCATCTGCTTCAGCTCGGTGAGCACGTCGTTGTAGCTGCTCATCATCTTGTCGCACTGCGCGGCCGGGAAGCTGCTCGTCTTCTCGCGCACCATCGAGCAGGTCGCCGTCTCCGGCCCGATGTCCTTGCAGAGCCGGTCGGTGAGCGTGTCGCACGCGGCGCGCGCCGACTTCAGCTTGGCCACGGTGGCCTCGACCTCGACCTTGGCGGCGACGCAGGCGTTGGCCGGCAGCAGCTTGGCGGCGGCCTGTGCCTGGTTGCAGCCCTCCGACGTCTCGCCGGCGCGCAGGCAGACGTCGCTCGCCCACTCCTCGCACGGGCCGGAGGGGGCCGCGGCGGCGGAGGAGGCGGTGGTCGGCGACCTGTCGGGCGACGGGGAGGCGCTGGTAGCGCCGAGCTTCTGGTGGCCGATCCAGCCAGCGGCGCCGCCGAGCGCCAACCCGACCAGGCCCACCGCCCAGATGGGCAGGGCCGGCTCGGCCACTGCAGGGCGCGCGCGCTCGGCGGCAGGCGAGGGGACCGCGGTGGCGAGGGGACGGAGGGGGCGCTTGCCGCGGCGCTCCTTCTTCGAGGAGGCGCTCGCGTCGCGTCGCGGCGTACGGGCGGCGCCCTCGCTGGCGGAGGCTGCTTGCTCCCGCGCCGGCGGGCTGCCCTCGACGGCCGCCGCGGGCGGCTCGGACGCCGACTCCAGCGTCTCGTCGATGTCCGTCTTGTCGCCCTCGGTTTCCGTTCTGTCGTCGTCTCGCGCCATCGTGTCCTCCGCTCGCCGGCGGAGGACCGACAGCGCGACCTCGCCTAGCACGTCGGGGCGCGCGCAACACCCTCGACCGGGTCGCCGCGGATCGCCATGCGCGCGGCGTCTTCGCCGCCCAGGCTCACCCGGTTCGCTCGCGGAGGAGGCCTTCGATGGCGCCTAGCAGGCGCTCGACGGTGAACGGTTTGTGGACGACCACGCACCCGTGTGCCGGTTCTGCATCGGTCGACCAGGGCACGGCGGTCATCAGCACCACCGGCGTTCGCGCCAGCGCCGGGTCCGAGCGCATCTCGCGGACGACGTCGAGCCCACTCTTGTGGGGCAGCATCACGTCGAGCACGACCGCGTCCGGCTCGCGCGCCCGGAGGTTCCGCAGCGCGGCTTCACCGTCACTGGCCGTCGCCACCTCGTAGCCTGCCGACTCGAGCAGGTCGCTGACGACCTGGAGGATGGCGATTTCGTCGTCCACCAGGAGAACCATGGGACGCCGGGCCATCCACCCATCCGTAACGCGCGCCAGCGACACCCCGTACGGGGCCAGGGCCCCATTCCGCAGTAAGGACGCAACCGACCCCCGCCGGGCTCGGCCCCGCACCGCCGCGGCGGCCCGCGTCACCAGTTCCCGAGGCGCGAGGCACGACTCTTGAGGAGTAGCCCGGCGCACATGGCAGTGTGCCGAAGCTTCCCGCCCAGCCCCCGGTCTTGGAACGGATGACCTCGGGGTACACAGGTGACGCTGGTTCGGAGGGTCCGAGTGTCCAGTGAAGCGTCTCGTCAGTTTTCCTTCCGTCTTCCGGAGCCTCTGGTGCAGCAAGTCGAGGAGTGCGCCGCTCGGATCCGCGCCCGCGGCCTGCCGGTGACGCGCGCGGACGTCGTGCGCCTGCTGCTCACGCACGCCCTGGAGAGCACTCGGTGTGAGCTGGATCTGCTCCTGCGCCCCACGAACGGCGTGTCCGAGAAGCGGACGTGAGAGGGGAGGCCGACCAGCCGCGCGCCCAGGAGGCGCGGGTCACGCCGGCGCCGGCGGAGGGGACGCGGGCGCAGGGTGCCCTCGGAGCGCCGTTGGGGCTTGCCGCCAGGCGGCTGCCGCGTGTACCGGCCACCTTCGATCCTGGCGAGGACGGGCCGGGTCCTTCCAGCTCCCCGGGTCTGCGCGTGCTGGTCGTCGACGACGACCCGGACGCGCGCGAGCTCCTCACCGTGCTCCTGGAAGGTTGCGGGATGCTGGTGCGCTCCGCCTCGAGTGCCCGCGCTGCGCTGGACGCGGTGCTCGCGGAGCCGCCCGACGTGCTGGTGTCCGACATCGGAATGCCCGACGAGGACGGGTACTCGCTGATCCGCAAGATCCGCGAGCTGCCAAATGACGACCGGCGCGCCGTGCCCGCCATCGCGCTCACCGCGTTCGCGCGGACAGAGGACAGACAGCGCGCGCTGCGTGCCGGGTTCGATCGGCATCTGGCCAAGCCGGTGGAGCCGTCGGCGCTGACCGCGATCATCGCCGACCTCGCGCGCGCGCGGACCGAAGACCCAGACTGAGCGCGATTCACGACGGCCGGCCGTCCCCGCCGTTCACGCCGGCGAGGCTGAGCACGCGCTGCACGAGCCCGAGCAGGGTGGTCATACGGATCGGCTTGGCGACGTAGCCTGACACGACCGGAGCACGGGCGAGCACACTCGCCCCACCGGCGCTCATGACCACGATGCGCGTCGTGGCTGCGTCCGCGGGCGTCGTCATGACAGGGGCTGAATCTTGGTGGCGGCGATGGGCGGTGAGGGGAGGGGTGGCGAACCGTTGCGTTGGCCGTGCAGACCCCAGCGCACCAGCTTGCGGTACAGCGTGCGCCGGTCGAGCCCGAGCACCCGCGCCGCCTCGGAGCGGTTGCCCTTCACCGCGTCTATGATGCGCAGCACGTACTGGCGTTCCAGCTGTTCGAGCGGGATCCAGTTGGGCAGCGACTCCACGGACGTCATCGGCGGGGCCTGGAATTCCCGCACGCTGCGGGGCAGGTCCTCGAGCTGCAGCTCGAGGCCGCGCGCCAACGCCACGGCCCGCTCGATGCAGTTGTGCAGCTCGCGGACGTTGCCGGGCCAGGGATAGACGACGAGCTTCTGGGTCACCTCGGTGGACATGCCATCGACGCGCTTGCCGAGGCGGGCCCCCAGGTCGGACAGGAAGCGCTGCGCCAGGAGCAGCACGTCGCCGCCGCGCGCGCGCAGGGAGGGCAGCTCGAGCTGGATGACATTGAGGCGGAAGTACAGGTCCTCGCGGAAGGCGCCTGCCGCCACCGCCGACTCCAGGCTGGCGTTGGTGGCGGCGATGACCCGCACGTCCACCGGGATCTCGGCGTTGCCGCCCACCGGCCGGACCACCCGTTCCTCGAGCGCGCGCAGCAGCTTGGGCTGCAGGTCGACGGGCAGGGTGGCGATCTCGTCGAGGAACAGAGTGCCGCCGTTGGCCTCGACGAAGAGGCCATTGCGGCGCGCGCTGGCATCGGTGAACGCGCCGCGTTCGTGCCCGAAAAGCTCGCTCTCGAGCAGCGTCGGCGGCAGCGCGCCACAGTTCACCACCACCAGCGGCCCGCGCGCGCGGGGGCTGTTGCGGTGGATCACGCGCGCCACCAGGCCCTTGCCGGTGCCCGTCTCGCCGGTGAGCAGCACCGAGGAGTCGATGCCAGCCACGCGGCCGATGAGGCCATACATGCGCACCATCTCCGCGCTCTCACCCACCAGGTCGTCGAAGCGCTCGGCGCGCGCCAGCGACTCGCGCAGGCGGCGCACCTCGCGACGCAGCGCCATGTGCTCGATGGCGCGGCGCAGCGACAGCTGCAGCGCATCGAAGTCCACCGGCTTGGGCAGGAAGTCGTAGGCGCCGGCGCGCATGGCCTGCACCGCCGTCTCGATGCTGCCGTACGCGGTGATGACCACCACCGGCAGGTCCGGCCAGGTCTCGGAGATGCGGCCGGCGAGGGCGATGCCGTTCATCCCGCGCATCTGCAGGTCGGTGACCACGCCGTCGAACGGCTCCGTTGCCAGCAGGCCCAGCGCGGCGTCGCCCGACGCGGCGCAGCGCGTCTCGAAGCCCTTCTGCGCGAGGGCGACCTCGAACAGATTCCGCAGGTCCGCGTCGTCGTCGACGACGAGCACGCGCGGGTTTCTGCTGCCCTCCACGCCGGCGCGACCGTCGCTCATCGGTGCAAGCTTGGGCAAACCGCATGCCACGTGTTCTCGCCCGCGCGCATCGAGATCCGGGCCTCCTGGTGCCGTTGTCGACACGCGGGCGGTACCCAGGCGCCACAGTCGTGGCAATGCGTCTCACACATTCCGGCCGGACCTTCGTTGCAAGGGGGCGTTGGCGCGCTCGTCTTCGTGTGGGTTGGCTCGCCGTCACTACCCGTCCCGGGCGCACTACAACGACCCTCGGCTGGCCCCCCGGCCCGCAACGTCCAACTGGCGACCGCTCACGCGGGGATCTGCTTCGACCTGCTGCTGGCCATCGGCGCCCACCTCTCGACCGGGGATGGCAAGTTCGCCCCGGCCCTCGCGTGCCTGGTGCTGCTCGCCATCTCGTACGCGCTCGACCGCAAGCTGCACCCGCGCACCGTGGTGGCCACCAGCTGAGCAGCGGTCACGGTTCGTGTAGCCTCGCCGGGCAATGAAGCGGCCCATCCTCGCGGCTCCCCCTCGTCCCGTCGCGCCCCGCCGCGCCTTCCTGCGCGGCGGTCTCGGTGCACTGGCTGCGGCCATGTCCAGCGGCCTGGGCGGCTGCAGCTCCGAGGACGTCACGCCGGCCAACACCACGTCCGCCACGGGCGGGGCAGGGAGTGGCGGTGCGGGCGGTGTCGGCGGCGCCGGCGGCGCAGGGGGTGGGGCGTGCAACCACGGCGGGGCGGGCCCGGCCGGGCCGGCGCTGAGCTCGAACCTGGCCGCCATCGGGGCGCTCTCCACCCCGCCCGATGAAAGCGGCCTGCTGCTGCCGCCGGGCTTCACCGGGCGGATCATCGGCGTCGCGGAGCAGGAGTCGCTGCCTGGCAAGACGCCCTGGCACGTGGCACCCGACGGCGGCGCGACCTTCGCCACGCCCGACGGCGGCTGGATCTACGTCTCCAACTCGGAGATCGTGCTCGTCGGCGGCGTCGGCGCCGCCGTCTTCTCGGCCGACGGCGAGCTCATCGACACCTACCGCATCCTCGCCGACACCAACGTCAACTGCGCGGGCGGCAAGACGCCCTGGCAGACCTGGCTCTCCTGCGAGGAGGTCGAGACCGGCGCGGTGTGGGAGTGCGATCCATTCGGCATCGCTGCGCCCGTGGCGCGCCCGGCGCTGGGCATCTTCAAGCACGAGGCGGTGGCCGTCGACCCCCAGAACCAGCACCTCTACCTGACCGAGGATCAGAAGGACGGCCGCTTCTATCGCTACGTGCCCGATGGGCTATGCGCCGGGTTCGCCGACCTGACGAAGGGCACCCTGTCGGTGGCCGAGGTGGCGCGCGACGGTGCGGTCACCTGGCACCCGCTGCCCGACCCCCGCTTCACCGGGCGCAAGCCGACGCGGCTGCAGGTGCGCGCCAGCACCGCGTTCAACGGTGGCGAAGGCATCGCGCACCACCAGGGCGTCATCTACTTCTCCACCAAGGGCGACAACCGCGTCTGGGCTTACGACATCGCGGCCAGCACCCTGAGCGTTCACTACGACGCCGCGACGGCGGCAAACCCGATCCTCACCGGCGTCGACAACCTCACCGTCACCTGCTGCGGAGACGTGCTCGTCGCCGAGGACGGGGGCGACATGCAGGTGGTGGCCATCCTCGCCGACGGCACGCTCGAGCCGCTGGTCCAGGTGGTGGGTCACGACAAGTCGGAGATCACCGGACCGGCCTTCGATCCCTCGGGCACGCGCCTCTACTTCAGCTCGCAGCGCGCGCCGGGCGGCGGCACGACCTTCGAGGTCACCGGCCCGTTCCACCTGCCGGCATAGGCATCCGAGCGGCGCCCTGGCCGCATTGCGGAGCGCACTCGGCGGCCCTACACTCGTGCGTTCGCGCAGCGCGCATGTGCGCGACCTTCCTGGAAAGGTGCAGCGTGGCGAGAGTCCCTCTCTCCCTCGTGACGTGCCCCTGGATCGAAAGGGCGACAACGGATGGTTTCCACCTGGAAACGGGGCGGCGACGCCGGTCTCGGCGCGGGCCGCGGGATCACGGTCGGGCCGCCGGCGGCGCGGAGGTTGCTCCACTGGCCGACCCTGCGGAGCGCGCTCTGGCTGTGTGTGTGCGCAGGGGCGACCTTGTCGTGCGTGGGGAACATCGGTGAGCGCGGCGATTCGCCGGGCGGCGAGATCGGTGACGTGCCCCCCGAGCTGGCCGGCGAGTGCGGGGAGATCGGTCCCTCGCCGATGCGCCGCCTGACGCGCTGGGAGTACGACAACACCATCCTCGACGTCCTCGGTGACGAGACCCACCCGGGATCGATGTTCGTGCCCGAGGCGCAGCAGTTCGGCTTCGACAACGGCGCCGCCGGCGCCACGCTGAGCTCGCTGGTCATCGAGCAGTTCGAGAAGGCCGCCAACGACGTCGCCGAGCGCGCCACCGCCGACATGCCGGCGCTGCTCGAGTGCGACGTGGAGACCACCGGCGAGGACGCCTGCGTGGCCGCGCTGGTGGAGCGCCTCGGTCTGCGCCTCTTCCGGCGTCCGCTGAGCTCCGAGGAGCTGGAGCTCTATCAGGGCTTCTTCGGCCAGCGGCGCACCGCCGATGGCTTCGCGCTGGCGGTCAAGCAAGTGGTCAGCGCCATGCTGCAGTCGCCACACTTCCTCTATCGCCTGGAGATCGGCCTGCCGGATCCGGCGGCGCCGAACGTCAAGCGCCTCACCGCGTGGGAGACGGCGTCGCGCCTGTCCTACCTGCTGTGGGGCTCGGCGCCGGACGAGGAGCTGCTCGAGGCCGCCGAGGCCGGCGAGATCGACGACGCCGCGGGCATCGCTGCCCAGGTGGAGCGCATGCTCGACGACGACAAGGGCGCGCGCTCGATGAAGAACTTCTACTCGCAGTGGGCGCAGCTCGGCGCGCTGGCCAACATCGATCGCCCGGACACCGACCTCGATCCGGCGGTGGGGGCGCTGCTGCGCACCGAGACCGAGACCTTCATCGACGAGGTGCTGCGCAAGGGCGACGGCAAGCTCGGCACCCTGCTCTCGGCGCCGTTCACGTTCATGAACGCCGAGCTGGCGGCCTTCTACGGCGTGGACGGGCCGAGCGGGGAGGCCTTCGAGCAGGTGGAGCTGGACGGCGACCGCTACGCCGGCATCCTCACCCAGGGGAGCATGATGGCCCTGCTCGCACACCCCGAGCAGCCCTCGCCGGTGCTCCGCGGCAAGTTCGTGCGCGAGCAGCTGCTCTGCACGCCGCCGCCCCCGCCGCCGAACGACGTCGACACCACGCTGCCGGAGATCGATCCCGCGGCCACCGCGCGCGAGCAGCTCGAGCAGAAGACAGGCGTGCAGCCGTGCAAGAGCT
Source organism: Polyangiaceae bacterium (assembly GCA_037720395.1). Lineage (GTDB taxonomy): Bacteria > Myxococcota_A > Polyangia > Polyangiales > Polyangiaceae > JBBJMR01. The sequence goes on along the minus strand of JBBJMR010000001.1, from coordinate 66,782 downwards.
GCCACAGCTTCATCAACCCGCCCGGGTTCGCCTTCGAGCATTTCGACGAGGTGGGCCGATGGCGTGACGACGATCACGGCCTGACCATCGACGCCTCCGGCGACCTCGCCGGCACCGACGTCGACGGACCCTTCGACGACCACATCGAGATGCTGGCGCGCCTGGCGGAGAGCGAGGACGTGCGCGCCTGCGCGGTGCTGCAGTGGTTCCGCTACGCGCACGGGCGCGACAGGAGCAAGAACGACGCTTGCTCCTTCGACCAGATGACCACGCTCTTCCGGGAGTCCGGGGGCAACGTGCGCACGATGCTGGTCGCGCTGACCCAGACGCCCGCCTTCCTCTACCGCCGCACCGATGGAGGTGCCCAGTGAGCCGCATCGTGATTCCCTCGCCGCCGCGTGCCCTGCGCCCGCAGCTGCCGCGCCGACGCTTCCTGCGAGGTCTCGGCGGGCTGGCGGTGGCGCTGCCCTTCCTCGAGTCGCTGGCGCCCAGGCAGGCCGGGGCGCAGTCGGCCAAGCCGCCGAAGCGGTTCCTCGTCTGGTACACCAGCAACGGCACGGTGATGCGCGACTGGAAGCCGGAGACCGTGGGCAAGGGCTTCGAGGCCTCGCCCATCCTCCAGCCCTTCGACACCCCCACGCTTCGCCCCCACCTCTCGGTGCTCTCCGGCCTGGAGATGACCTCCGCCCTGCAGCTCGGCGGCAACGGCCACTCGGTGGGCATGACCAACATGCTCACCGGTCGCCCCTTCACCGAGGTGCAGGGCACCGAGTTCGGTGACGTCGGCTGGGGCGGCGGCATCAGCATCGACCAGGAGCTGGCCAAGCGCGCCAAGGTCGACGGCCAGCTGCAGAGCGTCGAGCTCGGCGTGCAGACCAAGAAGCAGTACACGAACTTCTACGCCAACATGAGCTACGGCGAGGGCGGCGGGTCGCTCAACGCCATCGCCAGCGACGACGATCCGCGCAGCGCCTACCAGCGCCTCTTCGCCAACGTCCCCGACGCCTCCGACACCACCGCCGAGCTGGAGGCCGTGGTGGCCCAGCGCAAGAGCGTGCTCGACTTCGTGCGCGCCGACTTCACCCGCCTCCAGGGCAAGGTGAGCAAGGACGACCAGGTGCGCCTGGACAAGCACCAGGAGCTGCTCGCCGAGCTGGAGAGCCGCATCGGCGTCGGGGTGGTCTGCGAGAAACCGAGCGAGCCCGTGTTCGGCGACAGCGACATCCAGAAGACGGAGCGCTACCCGGACATCGGCAAGGCGCAGATGGACCTGCTGGCCCTGGCGCTGAGCTGCGACATCACCCGCGTCGGCACCATGCAGTGGTCCTCGGCGCAGTCGGGCACCGTCTTCCAGAGCTTCATCGACGCCAACTGGGACGACGTCGCCGACAAGTACCATCACGGCATCTCCCACGCCGCGGTGGGCTCGGGACAGAGCGCCGACGCCACCCAGCAGGCGGCGTTGAACAAGCTCACCGTCATCAACACCTGGTACGCCGAGCAGCTCGCCTACCTCGCCGGTCGGCTGGCGGAGATGGAGGAGGCGGACGGGAGCAGCGTCCTCGACAACACCGCCATCCTCTGGGTGAGCGAGATCTCCGAGGGCCCGACGCACAAGTTCACCGACATGCCCTACGTGCTGGTGGGCGGCATGGGTGGGGCGCTCAAGACCGACGAGCACTTCGCCTTCGAGGGTCGCTCGCACAACGACCTCTTCCTGACCATCGCCCACGCCATGGGCTTCGACGACATGACCACCTTCGGTGAAGCGGAGTACTGCTCCGGACCGCTGACAGGGCTGCTCGCCTGAGCCAACGCCGAGGGCCCGGCGCCGACGCGCCTGCGCCCTCGACGAAGCAGTGAACGGCTCGCGCCGGGTCTCAGGCGGCGAGCTGGACCATGCCGAAGGCGGCCACGCCGCGGCGGCGCAGCTGGTACTGCATCGCCGAGGCACGCTGCACGTCCCCGAGCAGGGCGGCGAGCAGATCTGCGGCCCACTCGTTGAGGGTCACCGAGCCGCACGCCGAGAAGTCGCCGGTGCGGCGCAGGACTCCGCTCCAGGCCTGCACCAGCGAGGCGAGCCGCTCGCTGGCTCGCACCGCGCCGTCGCTCTCCACGCACAGACCCGCGCCGAGCAGGGCGCGCAAGGCGGCGGGGCCGAGCGCGTCGACCGGCACCGGCTCCAGGGTGAGCAGCGCGGGGAGCGTCTCTGCCTGAGCGGCGGCGCCCTCGCACTCCGCGATCTCCACCAGTGCGGCGACGAATCGCAGGAAGCCATCCTCGGCGACCGCGCGGCGCGTCTCGCTCGGGGGCGGCGGCGTCTCCTCGTTCACCTCGGCGGCGACGGGCTCGGTGGCCACAGCCTCCTGGGCGGGCGTGGCCTCCGCCTCGCCGAGCGCGTTCGCCACGGGATCCCGAGCTTCGGCGAGCTCGACCTCGAGCTCGGGGCTTGCCTCGACCTTGCACCGCTCGGCCACCAGCGGCCCGTCGCTGCGGGTCAGCACCCAGCAGACGCCGCGGTGCAGGCAGGGGTTGTCGTTGGGGAACTCGGAGGCGGCTGCGGCGAACATCGTGCGGGCATTGTCGCGGCGGCACCTCCATGGCGGCCAACAAAGCCGCGCGCGCTTCAGTATGCGTACTGCACGCCGAAGCGGATGCCGAAGATCTGGTCGAGCGCCCCGCCGGCCACGTACTGATCGCCCGGCTCGGGCGAGAACGCGTAGAAGAAGCGGTAGTAGTCGAAGACGGCGGTGAGCTCGACGCCGGCGGTGAGCTCGACACCGAGCCCTGCAGCGAGCTGCACGCCGCCGATGCTCGCGTCGCCCTTGGTGCCGCGGTTGGCGGGCGTGAAGCGCTCGTACACCTCGCCGGCGCTGACCACCGCAAGCCACGCCACATCGGCCAGGAGCGAGACCGACCCGATGGGGATGCGCAGATCGCCGGCCAGGCGCAGGTACTCGTAGTCGACGGTGGCCACCTCGCCGGCGATGTTGGTCGCCGCCTCGTCCTCCGGCTCCACCGCGAACGCCGAGCGCCCGTACCCCAGGCCGAGCCCGATCATCGAGCCCTCGGCGTCGCTGGTGCGGATGCGATACCGCAGGCCCACCAGGAGGCGGTTCCAGCTGGTGCCGAAGGTGCGCCCGTCGCTCGAGGTGGCGTCGACGCCGACCGCCACCGCGTAGGCCGCCTCGATCCCGAGGTCGCGCACGAAGGGCACGTCGGTCATCGCCGCCGGGTAGAGCTCGCCACCGAGCCAGATCAGCGGCGCCGGGAAGATCTCGTGCGGGCGCACGTTGGCGGTGTTCGCCGGGGAGAGCGAGTAGTGGAAGCTGCGGCCGCCGAGCTCGAGGCCGCCACCGAGGCCGATCATGGCCGTGGGCACACGGTGCGCGCGGTAGTCCGACGGCTCCTCGACCGGGTCGGGGCGTCACCCGGGAACGGAGCGCCGCCGAGCGAGGCGGTGGCCGAGACCGACCCGTCGGCGCCCTGCACCGGCTCGGCGCCCGGCGGCTCGGCGGGCGCCGGCTCGGCGTATGGATTGGGGCCGGAGGGGAGCTTGTCCTGGGCACGCGCGGTGGAGGCGCCGCCGAGCACAGCCGCGACCAGTGCGGCGCTGCTCCACGCACGCAGCGAGTCGACGCCGCCCAGGCGCTCCGTCTTCACGATCGTCCGGTCGGACATCGCGGGCGAGGCTAGCACCGCCCCACGCCACGCTGGCTATTGGTTCGGTGCCCGTCGCGAGCATGTATGCAGCTGTCGTCCAGCCACGGCACCCGGCGCCGGGCGATACCGCACGGCGTCAGCGCGCCAGCGCGACGCACACCACGCCGGCCAGGATGATCACCGCCCCGACCAGGCGGGCCCCGAGCGCCTTCTCCCCCAGCACGACCCGCCCCACCAGCGGGGACAGCGCGATGGACAGCTCCCTGGCGGCGGTGACGTAGCCGGTCTTGGAGCTCCGGTAGGCCCAGAGGACGAGCAGGTACCCGGAGAGATTCATGGTGGAGGCGAGCAGGATGGTGCGCACGTTGCGGCGCCACTCCTCGCGCAGCACCGATCTCTGCCGCAGCACCAGCGGTGCGCAGAGGAGCACGGCGCCGATGGAGGTGCCGCAGAGGAAGGGGACGGGGTGCATGCGCCGCGCGCCCGACGAGTCGAGGATGGAGTAGCTGGCGATGGTCAGGCCGGTGAGCAGCGCCCAGCCGACGGCCCGCCGAGACCCGCCGTGGCCGGCGGCGCCCGCGCGGCGGGCGGCGACGACGATACCCAGGACGACGATGAGGATGCCGGCCACCCCGAGCGGCGAGAGCTGCTCGGCGAACAGCGCCCAGGCCAGCAGCGGCGTCAGCGCCACGCCCAGGCCACGGGCCACCGAGTAGACGCTGGAGAATTCGCCGTGCCGGTAGGAGGTGGAGAGGGCCACGAAGTAGAGCGCGTGGACGACGGCGCTGGCTGCCAGGAAGGGCAGCCCGCACGCGGCAGACCGTGCTCGATGGCGATGACCACGGCGAAGGGAAGCAGCCCGAGCGCCGCCACGCTCATCGACGACCACAGGAACGCCAGCGGGTCGGCGGCGCGCTTGGTGAGCACGTTCCAGCTGGCGTGCAGCACCGCCGCCACCACCACCAGGCCCAGTGCGCTCGCCGGCACGCGTGGACGCTAGCACTGCGCGGAGGGGCGGCGCCGACCGCTGACGCGCATGTCGCGGCGGTGTGCCGCGCTGGGCCGGCGCCCCAGAGCCTGGCCCCGGGGCGACGCCGCTTGCGCCCCGGCCGGCGTCGGCGCGTGCCTTGCTCGAGACGGCGCCGGCGAGACCCTCCGCGAAAGTGTCGCTCGCGGACGAGGTGCTTCTGCGCTACGACCGCGGCGGCGCGGAGCGCGGCTCCCGACCTACCAGGTACCCATGACGCGCGGACAGAGAGCTTTGTTGTTGGGCGGCGGGCTGGTGGTCCTCGCCGTGGGCGGGATCCTGCTCGCGGGCGCCGCCACCAAGGACTTCGTGCAAGGGGTGCACGTGGTGAAGGCCTGCGTGGGCCTCGCCGCGGCGGGCTTCTACTTCTACGAGCTGTCGCGCGACAACCAGCGTCGCCCGATCGCCGAGCGCTGGAAGAAGCTGGTGATGATCACGCTCGGCGTGCTCTCCATCGCGCTCTACTTCAACGCCTTCAAGCTCGGCTACGAGAAGTGGTACCACCGGCACGACCAGTACCACTACTACATGGGGGCCAAGTACTTCCCCGAGCTGGGGTACGACTGGCTCTACCGCTGCACGGTCATCGCCGAGGACGAGCTCGGCAAGGTCACCGACGACAAGGGACGCGTCTTCGACCTCAAGGCCGAGGCGCGCCACGGCGACCGCAAGGTGCGCGATCTCGGCGCCACCAACCTCCTCATCCCCGCCGCGCAGGTCCTGGAGGAACCGGGCATCTGCAAGGACCACTTCGCCCCCGAGCGGTGGGAGGCCTTCAAGACGGACGTGAAGTACTTCCGGCTCGAAGCGAACAAGGAGTACTGGCACGGGATGCAGAAGGACCACGGCTACAATCCGCCGCCGGTCTGGACGCTCTTCGGTCGCTTCTGGGCCGCGCTCTCCCCGGCGAGCGTGAAGTTCCAGATCGTCCTCGCCAGCCTCGACGTCTTCTTCAACCTCGGCATGCTCGCCGCGGTGGCCTGGGCCTTCGGCTGGCGCGCCTTCGCGGTGGCCGCCATCCTCTGGGGCTGCGAGGGCGCCGCCGACCCGTACTACTGGACGGGCGGCGCGTTCCTGCGGCAGGACTGGCTCTTCTTCTCGGTGCTGGCCGCGTGCCTGTCGCGCAAGAAGTACCACGCGCTGGCGGCCGCCTCGATGGTCCAGGCGGCGCTGCTGCGCGTCTTCCCCGGCGTGCTGGTGATGGGCTGGCTGGTCCTCGCCGGCTGGCACCTGGTGCGGCACAAGCGCTTCGCGCCGACGCACCTGCGCATGCTCCTCGGCGGCACCATCGCCACGGTGGTGCTGGTGGGAGCCAGCCTGGTGTGGGTCGGCAAGGACTCGTACAAGGCCTTCTACGAGCACACCATCGTGGTCCACGACCGCACGCCGCTCACCAACCACATGGGCCTGCGCGTGGTCATCGCCCACAAGTGGGGCTCCGGGCAGAAGTCCGGGCGCATGGAGCACACCAAGGACGACAAGCTCGTCGATCCCTTCCAGCTCTGGAAGGACATGCGCGTCGCCCGCTACGACAAGTACAAGTGGATCGGCTACCTGTGGATGGCGGCGACCATGGCCGCCTTCGTCTGGGTGCTGCGCCGGGTGCGCACGCCATGGGTTGCCCAGGCCCTGAGCGTGGTCTGGATCATCCTCATGGCCCAGCTCACCAACTACTACTACGGCTTCCTGGTGTGCGCGGTGCCGCTCATCAAGGTGCGGCGCGACCTGGAGCTGGCCTTCTACGGGTACGTGTTCGTGACCCAGATGGTGTGGCTCAAGGCGTACTGGAACGACGACAAGTACACGCTGCAGACGTACGCCGCGCTCATCCTGTCCTACCTGCTCATCGCCGCCTTCTGGGACAAGAAGAAGCAGCGGGCGCAGCCGGCCAGCGACACGCCCAGGGACCCGACCAAGGCCGAGATCGGCGATTCGAGCCGCTCCCACACGCCCTGACGCTTCAAACAGTTGCTCGAGAGGCCCCGGTTGTGGTTAACCGGACGGGCCTCTCGCCTGCATGGTTGCCGAACACGTAGCTGAAGCCACCTCCTCGGGCGGAGCTGTCGCCGCCGCAGCGCGAGCTTCCGCCGCAGCGCAGCGCTCCACGTTCGTGCCGCGGCTGCGTCTCTTCAGCGAGACGCTGCTGGTCGAGGCCGACGACGGCGCGCACCGCGAGCAGACGCGCGCCGTGCTGGCGCTGCGCTTCGCCTACGCGCACGGCGTGCTGCGCCCCAGCGGCTCGGGCACCTGGACCGACGACGAGGCCGTCGATTCCGGCCCGGTCGATCGCGATGCCATCGCCGAGGCCCGGGCCCAGCAGCTGCTCGAGGGCTTCGGTGCGGTCGAGATCGCGTGCCTGGAGCACGTCCTGTCTCCGTACGGCGCGCAGGCCGACTACCTGGTGGCCGCCGACGAGGACGTGCACGCCGCCTGCTCCTTCACCGCCTGCGCGGTGCCGCGCCTGCGCCAGCTCGGCTGGGAGGTGGAGATCGCCACCGACTACCCGTACCAGGTGGTCGACAGCGACGCCGCCTTCTGGGCCGCCCTGCGCACGGACGCCAGCGGCACCGCGGGCGCCGCACCGGCGGTGCTGGCGCCGGCGCGCAGCGAGGAGGGGCTCGACCCCGGCGCGCGCCCCGACTGGTTCGGGCTCGAGCTCGGCGTCGAGGTCGATGGCCAGCGCGTCCCTCTGTGCCAACGTGCGTGAGACACCGCTCCCCCCGAAGTTTAGTGTAGAGGGCGAGTTGGGATCTCTCGATGAAGAACGGAACGCAAGACCAGGCAGCCGCCCGGCCGACGGAGGTGTCGGCGAAGGCGACGCGTCGACGGTTCACGGCCGAGTACAAGCTGCGGATCCTCCGCGAGGCCGACGGCCATCAGGCATCGGGGCGCAAGGGTGCGCTCGGCGAGATGCTGCGGCGCGAGGGCCTGTACTCGTCGCATCTCATGGTGTGGCGGTCGCAGCGCGAGCGGGGCGAGCTGGCCGGGCTCACTCCGAAGAAGCGAGGGCCGAAGGCCCATCCTCCTGATCCGAACGCGCTGCGGGTCGCGGAGCTCGAGCGCGAGATGGCGAAGCTGAGGAAGCGTGCGGAGCGCGCCGAGGCGCTGGTAGCGCTCCAAAAAAAAGTTGCCGAGATTCTGGGCATCGCTCTGCCGGACCCGAACGAGGTGCCGTGATGGACGCGATCATCAGCGCCAAGACCGAGCTCGGCGTTGCGCCCACATGCGCGGCGCTCGGCCTGCCCAGGGCCACGTACTACCGACTGCTGAAGCCGAGGGCGCCGTCGGCGCGGAAGCCTCCGCCGCCGCGAGCGCTGTCCACTGAGGAGCGCGACCTCGTCCTCGCTCGGCTGCACGAGCCGCGCTTCGTGGACCTTGCGCCCACGGAGGTCTGGGCGCAGCTGCTCGATGAGGGGGAGTACCACTGCTCGGTGCGCACGATGTACCGCATCCTCGCGGTGAACGCCGAGGTCCGCGAGCGCCGCGATCAGCTCCGTCACCCGCACTACGCGGCGCCTGAGCTGCTGGCGACGAAGCCGAACGAGCTCTGGAGCTGGGACATCACCAAGCTGCTCGGCCCGGCGAAGTGGACCTACTTCTACCTGTACGTGATCCTCGACGTGTTCAGCCGCTACGTCGTGGGCTGGATGATCGCACCGCGCGAGAGCGGCGCGCTGGCGAAGAAGCTCATCGCAGAGACGTGCGCGCGTCAGGGCATCGCCCCGGAGCAGCTCACGCTGCACGCGGACCGAGGGTCGTCGATGAAGTCGACGCCCGTGGCCTTGCTGCTCGCGGACCTGGGCGTCACCAAGACGCACTCACGGCCGCACGTCTCCAACGACAACCCGTTCTCCGAGGCGCAGTTCAAGACGCTCAAGTATCGGCCCGAGTTTCCGGAGCGCTTCGGCTGCGAGCAGGATGCGCGCGCCCACTGCGGCCCGTTCTTCGATTGGTACAACAACGACCATCACCACGTCGGGCTCGGCCTGCTCACGCCGCACGACGTGCACTACGGCCTCGCCGCCGCGAAGGCAGCAGAGCGTGCGGCGGTCCTCGAGGCGGCATACCGCGCCCATCCCGAGCGCTTCCCGCGTGGGCTTCCGACGCCGCCGAGCCTGCCGACCGCCGTGTGGATCAACAAGCCGAAGGTGCAGGCCGAGCCCCAGAGCTCGACGACGCCACGCGCTCCCGCAGTCGGCGCTGGCGACGATACGGCGACGGTCGGCCGCGCAGCACCGGCGCGTGGCGGCGCCGAGCCGCGGGGGTCCGGGGGTGCAGCCCCCGGCGAGGCGCTTGCGCTGGGCAACGCAGCGGTCGCCAGCACGGCCGCCCTCAGCGCGATGGCGCTCGTGGCGGCGACGCACGACGCTGCGACGCACGACGCTGCGGCGACGCACGACGCTGCGGCGCCCGGCGCAGCGGTGGCGCTCGGCGCAGCGGCGACGAACGACGTGGCGGCGCCCGGCGCAGCGGTGGCGCTCGGCGCAGCGGCGGCGACGCACGACGTGGCGGCGCTCGGCGTAGCAGCGGCGGCGCTCAGGGCGACGACGGCTCCTACGCTTCAGTAATCTCGACGACGCGGTGTCTCAAACACGTTGACAACTTCCGGTCGACCTCATGCCCGCGCTGGTGACGCTCATCGAGGACGCCGGTGGCGACACGCTCAACAGCCTGACCCGCGTGCCGGCGCGGCTGCGCGCCCTGCCGGTGGCGCCGAACCGCTACGTCACCCTGGAGCCCGAGCGCCTGGCGCGGGTGCTGCGCGTGCTCCTCGACCTCTGGAGCGGGACGCGCAGCGAGCTCGGCGCCTTTCGCTTCCCGGCCGCCTCCGCGGATCTCCTCGCCGATCTCGAGCGCGCCCTCGGCGACGAGCGACCGGTTCGCTGGGTCGGCGGCAGTGGGGTGGTGGAGCGCGCGCGCGCGCTGGCGGCGGCGCCCGGGTTCTGTCCGCAGCCGGTGGCTCTGCGCGCTGTGCTCCGGCCCTACCAGCACCAGGGGCTGAGCTGGATGCAGCACCTGCGCGAGCACGATGCCGGCGGCGTCCTCGCCGACGACATGGGCCTGGGCAAGACACTGCAGACCATCGCCCACCTGGCCATCGAGAAGGAGGCGCGGCGCCTGGACCTGCCCAGCTTGGTGGTCGTCCCCACCAGCCTCGTCGGCAACTGGCAGCGCGAGCTGCGCCGCTTCGCCCCGCACCTGCGCGTGGTCGTCTGGCACGGCCACGCCCGCCGCCGCGTCGAGCCGCAGCTCGCCCGCGCCGAGGTGGTGATCACCACCTATCCGCTGCTGTGCCGCGATCAGGCGACCTTCGAGGCGCTGCCGCTGCACTACCTGGTGCTCGACGAGGCGCAGGCCATCAAGAACCCGCGCAGCCTGGCGGCCAAGGCGGTGCGGGCTCTGGACGCGCGCCACCGGCTCTGTCTGACGGGCACGCCGGTGGAGAACAATCTCGAGGAGCTGTGGTCGATCTTCGATTTCCTCATGCCCGGGCTGCTCGGTTCGTCAGCGCAGTTCCGGCACCGGTACCGCACGCCCATCGAGACGGCCGGGGACGAGGACGCGCTGCTGGCGCTGCGCGAGCGCGTGCAGCCCTACGTCCTGCGCAGGCTCAAGGAGACCGTGGCCACCGAGCTGCCGCCGAAGACGGTGCTGGTGCGCCCGGTGGAGCTGTCCGGAGATCAGCGCGATCTCTACGAGAGCATCCGCATCGCCGCGCACGGCGACGTGCGCAAGGCCATCCGCGAGAAGGGCTTCTCCGGGTCGGCCATCGCCGTGCTCGACGCCCTGATGAAGCTCCGCCAGGTGTGCTGCGACCCACGGCTCTGCGCCATGCCCGGCGCGCGCGAGGTGCGCGGCTCCGCCAAGTACGAGGTGCTCCTGTCGCTCCTCGAGCGCCAGCTGGGGCAGGGCAGGAGGGTGCTGGTCTTCTCCCAGTTCACCCGCATGCTGGCCCTCATCTCCGAGGGTTTGCTGCACAAGGGCATCCGCCACCTGACCCTCACCGGGCAGACGCAGGACCGGCAGGCGCGGGTCGACGCCTTCGAGCAGGGCAAGGCCGACGTCTTTCTCATCAGCCTCAAGGCCGGGGGCGTCGGTCTCAACCTGGTCAGCGCCGACACCGTGGTGCACTACGACCCGTGGTGGAACGCCGCCGCCCAGGCGCAGGCCACCGACCGCGCCTATCGCATCGGTCAGACGCGCCCGGTGTTCGTGCACAACCTCATCGTCGCCGGCAGCGTGGAGGAGCGCATGCTCCGTCTGCAGGAGCGCAAGAAGTACCTGGCCGACACGCTGTTCGGCACCAGCGAGGGCGCCCGCCCGGCCCTGTGCGAGGCCGACCTCGAGGACCTCTTCGCGCCGCTCGCCGAGGGCGGCGTCGCGGGCGGCGAGGACGGCGACGCCGAGCGCTGAGCCCCGCCGTCCCTCAGACGGAGGCCAGCTCGCGCCGCAGGAACGAGAGGGTGCGCTCCCAGGCGAGCCGCGCGGCCTCCGGCTGGTAGGCGCCGGGATCGTGATCGCGCATGAAGGCGTGGCCGGCCTCGTACATGTGGATGGTGATACGGGCCTGGGCGCGCTCGGCGCGCACCCGCATGGCCTCGACGCGGGTCGGCGTCACAGACCCGTCCTGGGCGCCGTAGTGGCCGAGGATGGGCGCCTTGTCCGGGGCGAAGTCGAGGAACTCCTCGCGGCCGATGCCGTAGAACGGCACCGCCGCCGAGATCTCCGGCACCTGGCACGCGGCGCCCAGGGCCATGGCGCCCCCGAGGCAGAACCCGACGATGCCCACCTTGCCGTTGCCTCGCGGGTGCTCGACGAGGTGCCGCGCAGCGGCGCCGATGCGCAGCAGGGCGTCGGCGGTGCGCAGCTCGTTGGCGCGCCGCATGGCCTCGGCGGCGTCGGTCGTCGGCGGGGCGTCGTAGAGATCGAGGGCCATGGCCACCAGCCCGTCGGCGGCGAAGCGCGCCGTCAGATCGCGGATGTGGTCGTTCAGCCCCCACCACTCGTGGATCACGATCACCGCCGGCGCCGAGCTCGGCGCGCCCGGCAGCGCCAGCTCGGTGGTGAACGAGTGACCGTCGTCGGTGGTCAGGGTCGATGGCTGCAGCATGTGCGGGCGCCTCTCCGGCAGGTGCGGGGCGCCATGGCTGGCGCAGGGACGAGTTAGCGCCTCGGCGCTCGCCTGTCAGCCTCCACGTCGCCGCTCGGGGCTGCGCGCCGAGCCAGGCCTCGACTAGGACGGAGTGCCGGTGCCGCGCATCTTCCTGCTCTCTCCTGCCAACCTCGCCGGCATCCGCGCGCAGATGCTCATGGACCCGCGCGCGCAGTTCCCGCTGGCGCGCGACCTGCGCTCGGCCCGGGGCATCACCCTCGGCGACGCCATGAGCTTCACCAGCGGCCTCTACTTCCGCGGCAAGCTGGCCTACGCGCGGGCGTTCGCGGCGCCGCCCCCGGGTGCGCCCGGGGTGCTGGTGATCACACCCACCGCGGGCCTGCGGCCACCGGACGCCCACTGTACGCTGGAGACGCTGCGCGAGTTCTCCGGCGTGGATATCGCCGCCGGAGACCCGCGCTTCCGTGCACCGCTGGCCTTCGATCTGCGTGCGCTGCACGGTCAGGCCGGCGATGCCGAGGTGGTGCTGCTGGGGAGCATCGCCACCGACAAGTACACGTCGGCGCTGCTCGAGGTCTTCGGCGATCGACTGCTCTTCCCGCAGGACTTCGTGGGGCGTGGCGACATGAGCCGCGGCGGCCTGTGCCTGCGCTGCGTCGAGTCCGGCGAGGAGCTGGGCTACCTGCCGGTGCGCGGGGCCGAGCGGCGAGGGGCGCGCCCGCCGCGACTGCCGCGGAAGCGCTGAGCGGCGGCCACGATACCGCCGCGCCGCCGCGCCACGAGGCGCGGCGGCGAGCGGGTCGTTCGTGTTTCCCCTCGCTCCTGCGGGGCTTCGTCGATCCCTATCGGCCTCCTGCCCGGCTGCGCCGGACACTCGGCCTCCGTGATTCAGCGAAGGTCGCCGAGATCGGGGAAATGCGGCTGGCACTTTCCGTTCGGCTCGCTGCAGAGCTGCAGAGCGAACGACTCACCGCGCTCGGCGCGCGCCAGGCGCACGCTGCGGCCACGCTCCACGAAGCGGTACGCGGCGGTGCCGCGCTCCAGCCCATCGGCGAACACCGGCGCGAAGGCCGGCGGGGTCACGGTGTGCGCCTTGTCGCTCGAGGCGATGACCAGCTGACCACGGCCACGGGTGGCCTTCTCGACCTCGAAGGAGTCGAGCCGCCCATTTCCATCGATGTCGTCGGCGACCACCACGGTGGCGGTGCCGATGGCGATGTCGCCACGGCACGGCGACCTGGCTTCGTCATCGCTGTCGCGTTCGCAGAGCAAGAGCTCCGCGTTGTCGGGCTGGGTGATGGTCTCCAGGGGAATGACCAGCCGGCCGCCCTCGGCGTTGGCGAAGTCCTTCACCCCTTGCGACCAGGCGATCTCCGGCTTCGGGTCGGGATCGCCCGACTCGAGCTGGTACCAGACCACCGCCAGGTGGCCGGGCTTGGCCAGCGCACCTTCCTCCAGCGCCTGCACCTCGAAGCAGACGCTGTCGGCGGGGCATCCCGCCGGCAGCGGATCCTGGACGGCGTAGTGGTCACCGGTGGAATCGATGTCCATCGCGCAACCGGTGAGCAGCGTGGTGAGCGTGAACGCGGCAAAGAGCTTCTTCATGGAGCCTCCTCGAGCAGAGAGAGGCGCTGCCGCCGAGGCGGCGTGTGCGCCCGTTTCGCGAAGGCGAGCTGCGCGGCTCATCCGCACCGTCTCGCCTTCACCCAGTGCGCTGGGGAGGGGGGTCGGAGGCGCAGGCCGACGCGCGGTGATGCTTGGTATCGGACACGGACACGTACACGGACACGGACACGGACACGGACACGGACGGGGGCGGAACCGGCGCTCGAACGCCGCTGTCGAGCCGCATCGTTTCGAGCACTTGGCTCTCTGGTGTGACAGAATCGGTCAGATATTGATGCATGCCAAGTGCTCAGAATAACAGCGCTATCGGTCTGGCGACCCGCTCGGGTGTCGCGCGGCTGCGTTTTGGCTCCCGGCGTGCTTGGACCGGGTCTGTCAGAGCAGCGCCTTATCCTTTCTCCATCGATGAAGAGCACCCGATGCGAGGAGGGACGACGGATGAACCGACGCGACGAGGACCTGCTGATCTGGTTCTACGAGGAAGGCATTGGCGCGTTCTCGCGCTCGCCGCTCGGCGTGGCGCTGGAGCGCCAGGCGGCGCTGGCCTTCGACGAGGCGGGGCGACGCATCCCCAAGGCGACGGCGTGGACCCACGCTGCCGACATCGCGCACCGGCATCGGCCGGGTGAGGCGAGCTACATGCCGGACGAGACGCTGCTCCTGCGCGCGGCCTCGGTGTCGCGGCGCTTGCGGCGCGTGGCTGCGGCCAATGCGCGCGCGGAGCAAACGCTGGAGGTCTATTACGGCTTCATCGGGGCACGCTGGGCGCGCTCCACCGAGGGGCGCCTCTTCGCGCTCTATCCGCTCACCGAGGCCGGCGCGCGCCTGGTCCTCGACGACATCGGCGTTCAGCGCGACGCGACCGCGCTGCCGCACGAGCGCATCTCCCACGCGCTGTCCGCGCAGCGCAGCGCACCGTCGGAGGCGCGCCGCGAGCAGCTGGCCCGGATGCGGAGCCAGGCGGAGCGCCGCCTCGTCGAGAGCTGGCGCGTGTGGCGGGAGACGGAGGCGGCCAACGACACGCGGGTGCCCTCTCGATGATCGAGACGCACCAGGACGTGCCCCGCCTGCTCTATGCGCAGGACATCGCCGCGCTGCTCGGGTGGGGGACCGACCGCATGGGCGTGCAGCGCGCGCGGCGCTGGATGAAGCGCAACGGCATGCAGGACCGCGACGGGAAGCGCTACGTCACCACGCGCACGCGCCTGCGGGAGGCCTTCCCGGCGGCGTACCTCGACGCCATCGACGACCTGTCGTAGTCCCGGGAGATGGCTCGCGGTCCTCTCCCCGCCACCGGCGGCGGCTCGAGTGGCAGAAACAGGTCGCCCCCGCGAAGGCATGCTCCGCGGGGGCGAACAGGCGCTAGCGAATGGTCACTTCTTGGCGGGCGCGGCGCCGGCGGCCGGGGTGGCGCTGGTGGCGGCGGCGGGTGCCGGGGCGGCGGCGAGCGCCGTCTGGATGTCCTTCGCCTCCTTGAGGTGCGCCTCGACCTTGGGGCGGAAGCCCTCGAGCGCAGCCTTGAGCTCGGCGTTCTTGACGGCCGGCAGGATCTGCTTGTCGATGGCGTCGAGCACCGACTGGTGGTTCTTCACCTGCGCGTCGATGTACGCCTTGTCGAAGTCCGGCCCCTTGAGGTCCTTCCAGCTCTCGACGAGCTTGGTCGAGTCGGCGGCGAGCGCCTTGGACATGTCGCTGTCGGCGGGCGTGATCTTGGCCTTCTTGACCAGCGCCTCGTTCTTCTTCTTCGCCTCGCCGTGATGGGCAACCATCAAGGCAGCGAACATCGACCCCGTGGCGTCCTTGGCCTGGGTGGCGGCGGCCTTGCCCTGATCGATCCCGCCGGTGTCGGCGGCCGCGGTGATGGCCGCGATCTGCTCGTCGGTCAGCGGCGGCGCCGGCGGGGGCTGCGCGGCCGTCGGGGCGGCGCTGGCGGCGGGCTCGGGCGGCGGGGTGGCCTCCGGAGGCGGCGGCGCGGGCTCGGTCGGGGGCGGCGGAACCTCGGAGGGCGGCGGCGGCTCGCTGCCGCACGCTGCGAGACCGACGGCGAGGGACGCGAGGACGATGAGCGATGCACGCGCAGACAGCATGATGGGGCCTCGTAAACAGTGGGGTGGAGGACCGCGCGTGACGGCGATCCTGGCGGGGCGCAGCCTAGTCGGCGATGCCCGCCGGGTGGCCAGTCGAATCGTCCTTCGGAGCCTGAAATCCCAGCCAGGCATGACCCGAATTGCGGACGGCGGCTGGCCGGCGCAGCCGGACAGCGAGCGGCGGCAGCTATACGTCAGTGGCGGACGATGAGCAATGCTGTCGGAGCCCGTACCATCCCGCCCGATGATCTGTCCGCACGGACCCCACGACATCTACGAGATCAACACGCGCCTGTGGCTGGGCGAGCTCGGCGTGACTCGGCTCGGCGACGTCCCGGACGCGGCCATCGACGCGTTGGCGGAGCGCTTCGACTGGGTGTGGTTGATGGGCGTGTGGACACCTTCGCCGTACGCCGAATACGCGGCCAAGAACCACCCGCTGCTGCGCGAGGAGTGCCGCCGCGCGCTGCCCGACGTGACCACCGAGGACATCGTCGCCTCTCCTTATGCCATCGGCGCCTACCGGGTCTCGGATCGGCTGGGTGGCCCTGGCGAGCTGGCCAGGTTGCGAGAGCGGCTGGCGCGGAGGGGCGTTCGGCTCATGCTCGACTTCGTCCCCAACCACACCGGCTGCGACCACCCGCTGGCGCTGGAGCGACCCGAGCTCTACGTCGGCGCCGGTCCAGGCGCTGCGGCGGGGGACACCTTCGTCACCCCGAGCGGCGCTCGCCTCTTCCACGGCCGCGACCCGCACTTCCCACCCTGGACCGACACGGCACAGCTCGACGCGCGCCGTCGCAGCACCCGCCGCGCGCTCGGCGACGAGCTGCTGGCGGTGGCGCGGCAGTGCGACGGCGTGCGCTGCGACATGGCCATGCTGCTTCTGCGCGACGTCTTCGAGCGCACCTGGGATCGAGCCGGGGTGCTGGCGCCGCCGCCCGCCGACCGGGCGGGGGGCGAGCTCTGGCCGGAGCTCGTCGACCGGGTTCGCGCCGAGATGCCGGGCTTCGTCTTCCTGGCCGAGGCGTACTGGGGAACGGAGGCGCGCCTTCACGCGCTGGGCTTCGATTTCACCTACGACAAGACGCTCTACGACCACCTCGTCGAGGGCCGCGCCCGCGAGGCGCTGGCCCAGGTCGGCGGCGAGCCACGCAGCCAGTGGCGCGCGCTGCGCTTCCTCGAGAACCACGACGAGGAGCGCGCTGCCGCGCGCATGCCCGCCGACCTGTACCGCGCCGCGGCCCTGGTCACCTTCACCTTGCCCGGCATGCGCCTGCTGCACCACGGGCAGCTGGAGGGCGCGCGGCGCCGGGTCCCGGTGCAGCTGACGCGGCGCGCGGCGGAGCCGGTCGACCATGACCTGGCGCGGTTCCTCCGTGAGCTCGCCGTGGTCGCCCGCGATCCGGTGCTGCGCGCCGGCGCGTGGATGCGCGTCGAGCCGCGCCCGGCGTGGGATGGCAACGCGTCGCACGACGCCTTCTTCGCCGCGGCCTGGGACGCGTCCTTCGCGGGCGTGGCCGGCGGGGCCCACCGGCTGCTGGCGGTCAACCTCGCCACCCACCGCGCGCAATGCCGTTTGCCGCTGGCGCTGCCCGGCCTGGCCGCACGCCAGGTGCGCGTCCGCGAGCTCTTCGCCACCGGCGCCACGCCACCGGGCGAGGCGCGCGCCGAAGACGGCCGGCCCATTCAGCTGCGCGCCGGCGACGAGCTCACCGACCCCGGGCTCTACGTCGAGCTGCCGCCGCGGACCGGCCAGCTGGTCTCCATCGGGCCGTGAGCGTGAAAAACGCGCGTTGTCGGTGAAGACGACGAGCGGGCGGGCCGCGGATGCATCTACCATGCGGCACGTGGCTGACCGCAAGGCGACCGCCAACGCCCGCACCCTGCCGACGGTGATGGCCGTGGGCGCGGGCACGGCGCTCACCGGGCGCTGTCGCATCGCCGCCACCGCGGCCAAGGCCTTCTTCGAGTGGACCGACGTGGCCAACGCCGCGACGTCGGCGGCGCGCTGCCGGCCGCTGGTGCTGGTCATCAGCGAGGACGTCTACGCCTTCGACGGCAACGAGTTCGAGGCGCTGGCGCGCGACATCCGCGCGCGGCTCGTGCGCGTCGACGAGGACGTCTCCGCCCACGTGCTCGACCCGCTGGTGCGCAACGCGCTGGTGGAGGCCGCCAGGACCCGCGGCGCCTGAGCGCGCGCTTCGCCGTCTCAGCGGCTGGCGTCGGGCGGCGCGGTGGCGTCGTCGTCCTCGTCCGCCTCGTCGGCGACCACGGTGTTGCCGCGGGTGAGCTCGGGATAGACGCCGTCGATGAAGGCCGGCGGGAAATGCATGCGCAGCGACATCTCCATCTGCGAGATGGCTTCGCGCGCCTCGGTGATGGCCCGCTCCATGGCCGCCTTCAGCGGGCGGCGGCGGGGCTCCTCCACCGTGGCCAGCTCCTCGCTGATCTGTGACAGCAGCGCGCCGGCGCGGTCGAGGCGGTTGGCGAGCTCGCCGGCCACCGGCATCTGGTGGCGCAGCGAGCGCAGCATGCTCGCCGCGCCCTGGGCCAGCGCGACGGTGCGTCGATTGCCGGCCTGCAGGGCGCGCGAGATGACCGGCGCCGAGAAGAGGCTGGCCACCCCGCCGGGCGGCAGGTGCCCGAAAACGTCCTGGTGCGGGAGCAGGGTTCCGTCGGTCTCGCGGCCTGCCTCCTCCACCAGCCACCCGGCCACGCGCTGCTTGGCGCGCAGCCTGACGTGCTCGCCCTCCAGGAAGTCGCGGTACGGCTTCACCGCCGCGGCCAGCGCCTCGATCCGCGCGCGCAGGATGGGGATCTCCCTGGCCAGCGCCTCGTTCTGCGCCTCGTTCAGCCCGTCGTTGAGCTCGAGGTGCGCCTCCAGCGTGGCGATGATCTCTCGCAGCCAGCGCAGGTGGCGGAAGCCGGAGGCGCTGCGGATGAGCTTGGCCATGGCCGAGGACTAATCGAGGCCCCCAGAAGGGAGAAGGCCCGCGGCGTGGGTGGCGCGCAAAGTGTCCACCCCCTGGGCTGTCTCTTGTAGAGGAGCGCGGCCGAGGCCGATAATCGGGTATGCCTGACTTCGACCGCCTCCGCCCGGCGCGCTTCGCTTCTCTCCTGGCGCTGGCGGCTGCGATCGTCGCCGCCTGCTCCGCGTCGTCCGAGGACGGCGGGTTCGACAACCCGAGCTCCGGCAACGGGGCGTCGGGCAGCGACAACGGCAGCGGCGGTGGATCCGGGCTGCCGAGCGGCAGCGGTGGCGGCGGCGGCGAGTTCGTCGGTGACCCGAAGACCTGCGACCAGGCCGCGTCCTCGAAGAGCTACCTGGGCTGCGAGTTCTGGCCCACGGTGACCGGCAACAACGTGTGGGACATGTTCGACTACGCCGTGGTCGTCGCCAACGCCGGCGACGAGACGGCCAGCATCGAGGTCGCGCAGGGCGGCGCCACCATCGCCACCGCGACCATCGGGCCCAACGAGG
Source organism: Polyangiaceae bacterium (assembly GCA_037720395.1). Taxonomy (GTDB): domain Bacteria; phylum Myxococcota_A; class Polyangia; order Polyangiales; family Polyangiaceae; genus JBBJMR01. The sequence goes on along the minus strand of JBBJMR010000001.1, from coordinate 47,784 downwards.
CCGGCAAGATCTTCCTGCCATGGGTCCCGGCGCTCAAGGGACCCCAGGCCGACACCTGCGGGTCGGCCACGCCGCTGCCGGGGACGGTGCTCGCCCCCGACGGCGCCTACCACCTGACCAGCAGCGTGCCGGTCACCGTGTACCAGTTCAACGCCCTCGAGTACCGCGGCGCCGGCGGGCCACCGGGGAAGAGCTGGGCGGGCTGCCCGGGCGATCAGATCTGCCCGATCTACGGCATCGCCGTCGGGTGCTTCTCGTTCTCCAACGACGCCTCGCTGCTGCTGCCCAGCACCGCGCTCACCAACAACTACCGCGTCACCGCCTACAAGGGCTGGCCGACGGCGAACATCGGCGGCTACGCGGCGGTCACCGCCACCGCCGATGACACGCAGGTCACCGTCTACACCTCGTCCACGGCGAGCGTCCTCGCCGGCGGCCCGGTGAGCAACACCGGGCCGAACGGCACCGCGACCTTCGTCATCGACGCCGGCGACGTGGTGCAGCTCCTCTCGCCGCCGACCGGTGACCTCAGCGGCACCCTCATCCAGTCGAACAAGCCGGTGCAGGTCATCACCGGCATGCCCTGCACGCAGATGCCCGAGGGCGTGCAGGCCTGCGACCACATCGAGGAGTCCGTCTTCCCTGCCGAGACGCTGGGCAAGCACTACTTCGTGACCGTCCCCACCAGCCCTGGCGGTGGCCCCATCGGCCACGTGGTGCGCATCTTCGGCAACGTGGACGGCACCACGCTGACCTATCCCTCCGGCGCGCCGCCCGGCGCGCCGACCACCATCGACGCCGGCGCAGTCGTCGACCTGAACATCGTCTCGCAGAGCTTCGAGGTCCAGGGCGACAACGCCTTCGCGGTGGCCTCCTTCGGCCTCTCCGCAGAGCTCGCCGACCCGGGCGCGGTCGTCCCCGATCAGAAGGGCGACCCCGATCAGAGCCTGATGACCGCCGTCGAGCAGTTCCGCGACAAGTACGTCTTCCTGGCGCCGGACGACTACGACGTCAGCTACGTCGACATCACCCAGCCCATGGGCGCCCAGGTGAGCATCGACGGCGCACCGATTGGCGTGGCGCCCACGCTCATCGGCTCCGGCTACGGCATCGCCCGCGTGCTGCTTGGTCCCGGCAACGCCGGCGCGCACGTCCTCACCGCCGACACCGGCGTCGGCATCCAGGTGATGGGCTACGGCGCGTACACCAGCTACCAGTACCCGGGCGGCCTCAACCTGAAGGCCATCGCGCCGCCGCCCGAAGTGCCCAAGTGAGCCTCGACAGGAGCGAGGTCACCTGGCGGCGCCTGGACCGGAGCGAGGTCACCTGGCGGCGCCTCGACCGGGCGGGGAGCGTGTACCCTGCGGGGTGCCCATGCATTCCTTTGCTCGCCTCGCGCTCATCGGCTCCGTGACCTCCGCCTTCGCCGTCGCCGCTTGCGGCGGCGACGTGGTCGTCGACGACGACTCCTCTGGCAGCGGCAGCGGCGGGAGCGGGGCCTCCACGTCGACCTCGCCGTCGACGCCGAGCGCCAGCTCCAGCTCCAGCTCCTCGAGCTCCAGCGGGTTGCCCAGCACCGCGTCGTCGTCCTCGGGGTCGATGTCCACGAGCACCGGCCCTTGCCAGACCTGTGCGGAGGCGGTGTCCGTCGGGCAGATCCCCGCGGCCAACATCTGTCCGGGCCAGTCGCAGGTCATCTACGACTCGCTCGTCTCCTGCCTGTGCGCGGCCATCTGCGCCGGAGCGTGCGTCGACACCCTGTGCATCGGCAATGGGATCTCCGACGCGTGCACCGAGTGCGTCCAGACGAGTTGCTCGTCTCAGCTCGCCGCCTGCGCCAACGACTTCTGACGCGGGCCCGCGGCCCGCGGTACGATCGCCGCACGTCCCCGCTTCCCCGCCGCGTGCTCCGCCATCGGTCGGGCCTGGTCGTCGCCGGCTCCGTGGCGCAGGCTTGCGCGATGCTCGGCGCCCTGGGTTGCTCGCTCGACGACCTGACCGACGGCGACGACACGGGCGGCGCGGGCACCTCGTCGTCGGCGGCGGTGTCCAGCGGCGGAGCCGGCAACCAGGGCGGGAGCGGCGCGTCCAGCAGTGGCGGCCAGGGCGGCGCCTCCGCGGGCGGCGCCGGCGGGAGCCAGCCGAGCAACGAGCTGTGGGCTCGCGGGTTCGGCAGCCTCAACGACACCCAGAAGGGGACGGCCGTGGCCGTCGACCCGAGTTGCCCCGGCGGAGGCTGCGTGGTCTTCGCGGGCTACCTCACGGGCTCGGCGAACTTCGGCGGCGAGGAGCTGTCCTCGGCAGGCTCGGCCGATGGGTTCGTGGTCTCGCTCGATGCCACGGGCAAGCACCGCTGGAGCGCCGTCTTCGGCGACGGCAGCGACCAGCGGGTCGCCGGTGTGGCCATCGGCCCAGACGGCGGCCCGGTCATCGCCGGGCGCGTGCGCGGCGCGATGACCTTGCCTGGCGACACGCTGACCCTGACCGCGCCGGAGGTCTACGACGGGTTCGTGGCCAAGCTCGACCCCGCCAGCGGCTCCGCCGTGTGGGCCGCGCAGTTCGGTGAGGCCAGCGACACCGGCAGCGACGACAACCAGTACGCCGAGACGGTGGCCGTCGACGCCGACGGCAACGTGATCGTCGCCGGTCTCTTCGGGGGCACGATGGTCATCGGCAGCGACACGCTGACCAGCAGCGACGATCAGGACGTCTTCGTGGCCAAGCTCGACCCGCTCGGCGCCCCGATCTGGGCGCTGGCGGTCGAGGGCACCGCCAGCAGCAACGTGGCCACCGTGGCCGTCGGCGCCGCGGGCGAGGTCTACCTCGGGGGCGTCTTCACCGGCTCGCTGGGCGCCGGCTGCACTCCGGCAGTGACCGCGCAGGGCACGGACCCGTTCGTCATCGCCCTGGCGCCGGCGGACGGGGCCTGCCTGTGGGCGCGCACCTGGAAGAACGGCTCCAGCACCCAGTTCGTGCGCGCCCTGGCCGCGGTGGAGGGAGACGTGGTGGCCGCGATGGACATCAACGGCGACGTCGACCTCGGCTCGGGCCTGCTCCAGGGGTCGGGCTACGACGTGGGGCTGACACGCCTCTCCGGCGACGATGGCACGCCGCTCTGGGGCTGGCGCACCGACGACGCGCTCAACCAGAACGCGGCCGACGTCGCCGTCGACGCCAGCAACGGCGACATCGTGCTCACCGGGTACTACGCGGCAGGCCTGGAGCTCGAAGGGCTGCCGGCCCTCTTCACCACCAACGGCCCGGACATCTTCCTGGCCCGCTTCACCGCCGCGGGCGCGGCGCTCTGGGCGGAGGGCTTCGGCGAGGAGAGCGGCGACGACCGCGCCTTCTCGGTGGCCGTCGACGCGGCCGGGGCGGAGCTGCTCACCGGCGCCTTCACCCAGACCATCGACTTCGGCACCACCGAGGTCATGTCCTACGGGGTCGACGACATCTTCATCGCCAAGTTCGGGCCCGGCGCGCCGGCTCCCTAGGCCCCGGGTGGGCGGCGGCTCGGCTTGCTTCCCCGCCGAATCCAGCGGATTGGGCGAAGATGTCCACGCTTCGAGGCAAGACGCTCTTCATCACCGGTGCCAGCCGCGGGATCGGGCTGGCCATCGCCCTGCGTGCCGCGAGGGATGGCGCCAACGTGGCCATCGCCGCCAAGACGGACACCCCGCATCCGCGCCTGCCGGGCACCATCCACACCGCGGCCAAGGAGATCGAGGACGCCGGCGGCAAGGCGTTGCCGTGCATGGTCGACATCCGCGACGAGGCCCAGGTGGCCGCCGCGGTGGACAGGACGGTGGCCACCTTCGGCGGCATCGACATCCTGGTCAACAACGCCAGCGCCATCCACCTCAGCGGCACCGAGCACACGCCGATGAAGCGCTACGACCTGATGCACGGGGTCAACACGCGCGGCACCTTCGTCTGCTCCCAGCTCTGCATCCCGCACCTCAGGAAGGCGCAGAACCCGCACATCCTCAACATCTCCCCCCCGCTGAACATGGAGGCGCGCTGGTTCGCGCCCCACGTGGCCTACACCATGGCCAAGTTCGGCATGAGCATGTGCGTGCTGGGCATGGCCGAGGAGCTGCGCGGCGCGGGCATCGCGGTCAACGCCCTCTGGCCGCGGACGGCCATCGCCACCGCGGCGGTGCAGAACCTCCTCGGCGGGGAGGACGCCATCCGTGGTTGCCGCAAGGCGGACATCATGGGCGACGCGGCGCACGCCATCCTGGCCAGGCCGAGCAAGGAATTCACCGGCCAGTTCTGCGTCGACGACGAGGTGCTGCGCGCCGCCGGGGTCACCGACCTCGACAAGTACGCGGTGGTGCCGGGCTCGGAGCTGCTTCCCGACTACTTCATCTGAGCAGCAGGGGCGTGCCGCCCCTGAGACCCCGCCGGATGGCGGCTGTGAGGTGGGCGCGGCTGGAGGAGAAACGTGACATCGCAGCAGGGGCGTGCCGCCCCTGAGACCCCGCCGGATGGCGGCTGTGAGGTGGGCGCGGCTGGAGGAGAAACGTGACATCGCAGAAGGGGCGTGCCGCCCCTGAGACCCCGCCGGATGGCGGCTGTGAGGTTGGCGCGGCTGGAGGAGAACGCGTGTCGCCCGACGGCCGTCAGCGGATGCGGGTGAGGCGGGTGGTGCGCTCCCAGAAGGCGCCGGGGCCGGCGGGCGCCAGGCGCGTGTAGAGCGCGAGGAGATCGCCGTCGCCGAAGAGCCAGCGGGTCTCGGCGGTGTACGCGGCGACGAGACGCATGGCGGCGCGCGCCATCGAGCCGCGGTAGCGTTGCCGCGTGATGCGCGCGCGCCAGAGGGCGGCACGAGGGTGGCGCGCGAGACGACGCGCCAGCGACCTGGCCACTGCGCTGCGCTCGTCCGCGCTGGCGAGCGCACCGCAGCCGTGCGCCTCGAGGTCGGCGGTGATCCGCGCCGCGTCGCGGACAGCGCGTGGGGACGTGCCGAGGATCTCCATGGCGCGCAGGCGCCGCAGCACCGGCGAGAAGGCGTACGGCCGCTCCTCGTAGAAGCGCAGCGCGCCGGCGGAGCGCATGCCGGCGGCGAAGGTGGCGCGGTGGTCGACGTGGCCGCCGACGGCGAGCGGCAGCCACACCTCGCTCGGTGCCAGGCGGCCTTGCAGCGCGGCCAGGGACGCGGCCACCTCGGCGACGAGACCCGGCGCGGCTGGCGGGCCGAGGAGCAACGAACGGAACGACGGCGCCACGCCGAGGCGGGTCGGCGCGTCCGCGAAGCCGAGGTGCACCGCTTCGAGACCGTGGGCGCGGAGCACGGCGCCATCCTCGGCGCGACGGCGCGCATACCCTCGCGCCGGCTGGCCCTCGGTGAACACCGAGACCACCACCACGTGCTCGCCGGCCGCGGACCGCGTCACCAGGGCGCCGGCGCACGACAGGGCCGCGTCGTCGAGGTGCGGCGAGACGTAGAGGACGGTCATCGGGCCTCGACCAGCGCTCCGCCCACGCCGAAGCCGATGGTCAGCACCAGCGTCGCGCCCGCGCTGGCGGCCGCGGGCGTGCGCAGCCAGGCCGCGGCGGCCAGCTCGGCGTCGTTGAGGAGCATCGGGCCCGCCGCGCCGGCGCCGGCCAGCGCGGCGAGGCGCAGCGGCCATGCTCCGTCGGTGCGCCAGCCGTACGAGGAGGCGCCGAGCTGCCCGGCGTCGCCGACCTCGCACGGCAGCGCCAGCAGCAAGGCATCGCAGGGCGCGTGCGCCAGCACCGCGTCGAGCACGAAGCGCTCCGTCGCCTCGGCGGTCGCCGTCGTCTCCGTAGCTGGTGCGCTGCGGGGAGCGCGTCCGAGGTCCCGCGCCGCGCGCCACGCCCCGGCGCGGCTGCACAGCTTGAGCGACGTCTGACCGACGTCGATCGAGAGCGGTGCCTCGGCGCCGGCGAGCAGGCCGAGCCCGGCGCGCGCTGCCGCGAAGAGCGCGTCGTCGCCGAGCGAACAAGGAACACCGTGCGCGGTGAGCGCGTCGCGCAGGGCCTCGTCGGCGCCTCCGCCCAGCAGGTGGACGTGGTCGATGCGGGCGGCGACGGCGCGCGCATCAGCCGCCGTGGCGCCGGGAAGGCGCCGCGGCAGGTCGTCGATCAGCTCGGCGAGCACCGCCGGGAGATCGGCGCGGTGCCGGAAGCCCTGGAGGATGCCGCCGCGGCACGGCGCGTCCCAGAGCTCGACGGGAAGCACGCCCGGCAGGCGCAGGCGCTTCACGGGAGCTTGGTCTCGGTGATCGCGGGCCAGGCATCGGGTGGTGGCGCGATGCCCAGCTCGACCCAGGCGCGATCCAGCCGGTAGGCGAGACGGCAGCCGCCGAGCGCCACCTGGAAGAGGAGGAAGGCGCCGCGCTCGGTGGCCGAGGCCCGGGCCAGCAGGTCCAGCGGGCGCGAGCCGTGCTGCGCGCCGGCCGCGCGGAGCTCGGGGAAGAGCAGCTCGGTGCGCTCCAGCTCGCGCCGCATGCGGCGGTAGTAGCGGTACATGCCGCGCCACGTCTCCGGCGCGCGGAAGTGGACCGCGCCGTCGGTCGTCTCGCGGAGCGCGCCGACTCCGTGCGCGGCGACGTGGCTCCGGCTGAGGTAGATGTCGTCGACGCGCAGCGCGGCAGCGAGGTCGTAGAAGCGGCTGGGTGGCAGGTGGCGCGCGCGCTCGGCCATCTCCGCGCCGGTGGGCATCGCCCAGGAGCGGATGGCGAAGAGCTTGGCGGAGAACCAGCTGCGCTGCGACGAGAAGCCGCGCCGCGCGTTGTAGACATGCAGCGCCCAGGCCAGCGGCGTGTGCCGTCGCAGCGGCAGCGGTTGCTTGGGCGGGAAGGCGACCGCCACTCCGGGCTCCTCGCGCATCACCTTGCACAGCGCCCACAGCGTCTCCTCGGCGACCTGCACGTCGGCGTCGCAGAAGAGCTGGAAGGGGCCGGGGCGCAGGCCGCGGCGCTGCGCCTCGACCTTGCCGCCGCGACTGATGACCACCGGCACGCCGGCCGCGGCGGCGGCCGCGGCGGTGCCGTCGCTGCAGTCGTCGAGCACGACCAGCGGCGCGATGCGGATCGGCAGCCGCGCCTCGGCGAAGGCGCGCGCTCTCTGCAGCGAGGCCAGGCAGGCGCCGAGCGCCTTCTCCTCGTTGCGCGCGGTCACGGTGAGCGGAATGGACGCGCTCACGGCAGCGCTCGCAGGGCCAGCTCTGCGGCGCCGGCGGCGCCGTCGTGGGCCGCGTAGCTGGCGGCGATGCGGCCGCGGCGGCGCGCACCGGAGAGCGCGCCTCGAGGAGCGCGGCGAGGGCGGCGCACACGGCGTCGACGTCGGCGTGGTCCAGGTCGATGCCCGCGCCGGCGCCGGCGCGCTCCAGGAAGTGGCGGTTGTGGGGCTTGTCGTTTCAGAGAGGCGCGACCAGCACCGGCACGCCCGCCGCCAGGGCCTCCATCACCGAGTTGGCGCCCCCGTGGGTGACGAGCAGCGCGGCGCGGCGCAGGACGTCGAGCTGCGCCGCGTGGCGCACGCAGCGGAGGCGTGGATCGCCGGGCGAGCGCTGTGCCCACGCCTCGGCCAGGTCGCCCATGGCCATGACCAGGGCCACGTCGAGGCGCGCGGCCGCGGCGGCCAGCACCTCGAAGCGGCGGGGCTGGTGCCAGGCCTGGCTCCCGAACGACACGTAGACCAGCGGCCGCCCCGCGCCGAAGCCCGGCTCGACACGCTCCCCGCTTCGCCTGCCGCCGAGCGACGGGCCGACCAGCTCGATGCCTGCCTCCCGGGCCTCTCCCACCAGCGCCGCAGTGGTGAACACCGCCGTCCCGCGCGGGGAGAGGACGTCGCTGACCCGGAAGCGCGCGCGCAGCCCGTGGGAGGCGAACAGCGCGTGGCGCTCGGCGTCGAGCGCATGCAGCGTGCGCAGGAGCTCGCTGTCGAACGACGGCGGCACCACCGGGTTCAGGGACGTCGCCCAGCCGACCCAGGGGATGCCCTCCAGCTCGGCGGCGATGGCGCCCTCGTAGGCCATGGTGTCGATGGCCACCACGTCCGGCCGGAAGGCGCGCATGACCGCGCGCATCGGGTCCACCGCGCGCGTCGTGCCCTCGACGAGCAGCTTGCGGATCCAGCCCCGGAGCGCGGCCGGATTGCGCAGCAACCGGGCCAGCGCCTCGCCGCGGAGGTGGGTGGCGGGCGGGGGTGCACCCTCCGGGACCAGGACGCGGCCCGCGCCGGCCCGCTGCAGGTCGCCGGCAATGTCGACGCTCGAGGTCCAGGCCACCTCCAACCCCCGCCGCGTCAGCACCTCGGCCGGCCCGAGCAGCGGGTGGAAGTGTCCGCGCTCCGGCAAGGTGACCACCAGGGCGCGGGTCATGGCCCGGCCACCGCGTGCGCGCACGCCCAGTGGTGCAGCGACACGATGCGGAAGAGGCGGGCGCGGTCGCGCTCGTCGATGGACGGCGCTGCCGCCAGGCGATGCGCCTCGCCGGGCTCGACCAGCGCGCGCAGCAGCGGGTGCGGATCGGCCAGGACCCGTCGCGCCTCCACCTGATAGGTGGGGCCGGCGTCCTGGTCCTTGGGGAGCGCCGACTTGCGCCGCGTCCGGATGGCTTCCGGGACCACACCACGCAGCGCTTCGCGCAGCAGGTGCTTCTCCACGCCGCCCTGCAGGGCCAGCTCCACCGGCACGCGCTCGGCCAGCGCCAGCAGCGGTGCGGCGGCGAACGGTACACGCGCCTCGACCCCGAAGGCCATGGTGTGGATGTCGCCGTTGTGGAGCAGCCGTGGCAGCCAGCGCTCCACCACCAGCCGCATGGTGCGCAGCACGCGCGCGGTGCGCGCGGCGGGCGCGTGGTGCTCCTCGGGCGCGCCGTCGCCCGCGTCGCCGGACAGCGCCCGATACTCCCGGGTCAGGCGGGCGACCGGATCCGGATCGACCTCGCGCCGCACGCCCACCGATCCGAGGCGCGCCAGGATGATCTCTGGCCCGCGCACCGCGTCGTCGTCGAGCAGGAAGTGGTAGCCGTAGTGCGTCTCGTCGGCGGCGTCGCCCACGAGCACGCCGCGGATCCCGGCGGCGCTGGCGGCGCGCGCCAGGGCGCGCTGCGCGAGCTCCTGCTCCCAGGCGGGCAGGGCGTCGTTGACCGCAGCCAGCGCCACCAGCTCGTCGGCGAGGTGCGCGCGGTCGACCTCGACCCGTCGTGCATCGAAGCCGAGCGCGGCCGCGGCGGCCGCCGCGTGCGGCGCGTCGTCGGAGACCACCAGCGCCGAGCGGCCGCCCCACCGCTCCTGCCCCGCGAAGTGGATGGTGAAGGCCGGCAGCCCGGCGAGCTGCGGCCGCGCCAGCGCGCCGATGGCCGTGGAGTCCAGGCCGCCGCTGGAGAAGATCCCCAGCGGCACGTCGGCGCGCAGCGCACCGCGCACCGCCTCCTCGAGCGCGGCGTGCACCGCGTCGGCCAAGGCCTCCGCTCCGCGCTCGTCGGCGCGCCCGCTCCCCGCGCCTCGCGCCCGCGCCTGCTCCTGCGCCGGGGACCAGCGCCACCAGCGGCGCACCTCGACGCCCTCGCGCCCCACGCGCAGCAGGTGGCCGGGCGGGAGATAGTGGATGCCGGCGAACGGCGATCGCTGCACGCCGCTGAAGGCGGGCGCCACCAGGTATTCGACGATGGCCTCGAGGTCGGCGTGCGGCCGGTCAGCGATCAGCGCCTTGGCCTCGGAGGCGAAGCGCAGGGCGCCATCCGGATCGCGGCACCAGGCGAAGGGCTTCACCCCGAGCCGGTCGCGGGCGGCGAAGCCTTCCTGCCGCTCCTCGTCCCACACGAAGAACGCGAACATGCCGTCGAGGTCCGCCAGGCAGGCCTCGCCGCGCTCGATGAAGGCGGCCAGCACCGTCTCGGTGTCGGAGCGCGTGCGGAAGGGGCCACGCAGCTCGGCGCGCAGCGCATGGTGGTTGTGGAGCTCGCCGTTGTAGACGATGTGCCAGCGACCATCGGCGCTGGCCAGCGGCTGCGCGCCTCCGCGGCGATCGACCATGGCCAGACGCGTGTGGCAGAGCGCCGCGTGGCCGAGGAAGCGCTCGCCGTGTCCATCCGGGCCGCGGTGCGCGAGACGCTGGCGGATGCATGTCAGCTCCGCCCCCGCGCTCGTCGCCGGCCGGTCGAAGCGCACCACGCCGCCGATGCCGCACATCAGCGCGCCTCCTGCAGCGAGGAGACGAGCAGATCGAGCGTCAACCAGCCCACGCGGGCGCGGTCGTCGTCGAGTCGCAGCGTGCGCCCGAGCGCCCGCGCGGTGTGCTCCAGCGCCGGGCGGCGCGCCTGGAGCAGCGCATCGAGGTCGAGCCCTGGCAGCGCGCGCGGCCGCTTCGCGCCCACCGCCGCCTCCACACCGGGCGCCGCGGCGCGCAGCCACCGGCGCAGCGGCGCCTTGTCGCGCTGCACGCCGAGCGCCAGGTGGCGGTCAGCACGTCGCTCTCGAGGAACGGTGAACGCAGCGCCAGGCCGTGGCCGCGCCGAGCGCGGCGATCAGCGGCACGTAGTCGAGGTCGGGCAGCGCGGCGAAGGCGGCGTCCGCTCCGTCGCCGGTGATCAGGGTGTCGTGCCCGCGCCGCCTGGCCTCGCGTGCGAGCAGGTATCGGCCGACGGGGTGCAGGTTGTAGAGCGGCGTCTCGACGGAGGCCACGGCGCACGGCAGGGCCTCCAGCCACGCGGACGGCGGCGCCTCGACGACCTCGCATCGCGCCCCGCAGGCGGCGGCGATGCGCCGCGCCGCATCCACCTCGTCGTAGCCAGCGAGGCCGGTGGACAGGGTGAGCACGCGCGGCGGAGGCGCGCCGCTCTGGCACCAGGCAACGAGCACCGCCGCGGCGTCGAGCCCCCCGCCGAGGGCCAGCGCAGGCGCCCGCGCCTGTGCGGCGATGCGCGCCACGGCGGCCTCGAAGACCGTGCCCCAGGGAAGCGCCGTGCCCTCACCTGGCGGTGCCGAGCCGCTCGGCACGCGGCGCACGCCGGCGAGCAGGGTGCGGGTGGCGTCGCCGCCGAGGCCCCAGGCCACGTCCACCCCGGCCGCGTCGAGCGTCCACGGCCGGCGGCCCAGGTCGCGCAGCCTGGCGGACTCGGCGCCATCGGCGAGGCGACGGTAGCGCGCGCCGATGCCGTGCCAGTCGAGTGCGGCCTCGGCCTTCATGGCAGGACGCCCAGGCGGCGCGAGAGGCGGCCGCTGGCCACCTCGGCGCGGGTGAGCTGGTAGTGCGGCTCCACCGCGCCGTCCCCTCCGAAGCAGTAGCTGCAGGCCCCGAGCGGTGTGCTGCGACCGAGGTAGTCGGCCAGGCGCTGGCCGAGGCCGGGCGCGTCGATGGGCACGCCGTCCCCGCTGCGGTCGAGCACCACGCCCTCGGGCAGCGGTTGATGCTCCACGGTGGCCAGGAAGTCGTCGGCGTAGGCGGCGCGCGTGCACATGTAGAAGCGCCCGTGCCGCACCACCAGGCACCGGTGGCGGAGCCAGCAGCGCCGGTAGGTGTCGGTCACGGCGGCGGCGTCGCCCTGGAACCGCGGCGAGAGCACGTGGCTGAACTCGCCCACCGGCTTCACGTTGAGGACGAAGTCGTGGGCCACGCTCCGCGCGCGCGCCAGCTCCAGGGTGGCGCGCGGCACCGGCGCGCTCGCGTAGTCGGAGATGGTCAGCTCGTCGAGCGCCTCCCAGAACGCCTCGGGCATGGACTTGAGCAGCAGACCGTTGGTGAACAGCCGCACCCGGTCGCCGATCCCCGAGGTGCGCAAGGCGCGCAGGATGGCCGGCAGCTCGGGGTGGAGCAGCGGCTCGCCTCCCATGATCTTCACCACGTCGGCGTGCAGCGCCGGGGCCAGGGTGGCGCAGATCGACTCCACCTCGGCGACCTCGAGGAAGCGGCGAGGCACCAGCGGCGACATGTTGCAGCAGTTCGCGCAGCGCAGGTTGCAGTGCTCGGCGGCGTGCAGCTCGAAGGCCTCGACGCGCACCCGCCCGAGCGCGTCGGTGAGGTAGCGCGTCCGCTCCGGAGCGAAGCCCAGGCGCTGGCGCAGCGTGGCCGCCACCGCCAGCGCGCCCTCGGCGGTGCAGGTCTCCAGCGCGGTGCCGGGCTCAGGCGGCGCGCCAGCCACGCCACCAGTGGGCCGGGATCGACGCCACCCGGCACCGCCAGCGCGACGGCGGCGGCGTCCTCGAGCCGGAAGCCGTGGTCTGCGCCCAGGCCACGCAGGTGCTCGCGCGCGGTGCGCTGCCGCAGCGATTCCATCAGCCCGGCCAGCAGGGCGCGTGGCGCATCGGTGAGCGCGGGCGCCACCACGCACACCGCCAGGCCCCTGCCGTCGTCGAGCAGCTCGAGGTGCGGGGCGCCTCGCCTGGCGAGGGCCCGCGCTGTCTCGGTCGACCACGCATCCATCCCGCCTCCGTGGCCGCTCATGTCGCCGACCGCTGCTCGAGCTCGTAGAGCGCGGCGGGGCGATGCGGGCGGGTCCTGCGTCTCGCCGCTGGCCACCAGCAGCCCGGAGGCCAGCATGCGCCTCCGGAACGAGCTCTTGTCGAGGCGGGCGCCGCTCACTGCCTCGTGCACGCGCTGCAGGTCGAGCAAGGTGAAGCGCGGCGGGAGCATCTGGAAGCCCACCGGTGCGTAGTCCAGCTTGCCGCGCAGGCGCTGACCGCCATCCCCAGGATGGCGGCGTGATCGAAGGCCAGCCGCAGACGCGACCCGCGCGCGGCCAGGAGGCTCACCGGCCCGCCCGTCTCCCCGGCCCAGGGCACGGAGACGCGCGCCAGCCCGACGCCGCCGCCGGCCTGGGCCACGGCCTCGAGCCGCGCGCCGTCGACCAGGGCGAAGTACGCCACGCTGAGGACGCGCGTGCGCGGGTCGCGGCGCGGCTGGCCGAAGGTGTAAAGCTGCTCGAGCCAGACGCCGGATAGCCCCGCCTTGGCCGCGAGCACGCGCGCCGCCGCGTCGTCGAGCGACTCGTCGATGCCCAGGAAGCCGCCCGGCAGCGCGTGCCACCCCGCGTAGGGTGCTGGCGCCGCTGCACGGTCAGCGTCCACAGCGCTCCGGCGCGCACCGAGAGCAGCGCCACGTCGACCGCCACGCTCGGACGCGGGAAGCGCTCCGCGTCGTAGTCGCGCAGGAACGCGGCCTCTTCCTCGCTCTCGTCGGCGGCCCCGGATCGCGCCGCCTTGCGCACCGCCAGACCCGCGCCGCGGCCAGCGACGGCCGGTGCATCGAGGCGCGAGAGCATGCCTTCCGAGATATGTGCAACATGCACATAAGTCAAGGTCGCGCCCCGGCCCACGCTGCCGATGGGACACCGGGGCGGCGCGTGACGACACCTGGACGCGCCCTGCCGCGATTGACAGCCCGCCGGGGCGGAGATACTTCGCGTGCGAAACATCTGCGCCGGCGGGCGTGGAGACGAGAGGTGGAAGGCCGATGGCGAACGAGCTGCGCTTCGACGGGAAGGTCGTGATCATCACCGGCGCCGGCAACGGTCTGGGCCGGTCCCACGCGCTGCTCTTCGGCAGCCGCGGCGCCAAGGTCGTGGTCAACGATCTCGGCGGCGGCATGCACGGCGGCGGTCAGAGCTCGTCCGCCGCCGACAAGGTGGTCGACGAGATCAAGGCCGCCGGCGGCGAGGCCGTCGCCAACTACGACTCGGTGGAGGACGGCGCCAAGATCGTCCAGAGCGCGCTCGACCACTTCAAGCGCCTGGACATCGTCGTCAACAACGCCGGCATCCTGCGCGACACCACCTTCCACAAGATGAGCCAGGAGGACTGGGACCTCATCTACCGCGTGCACGTGCTGGGCACCTTCCGGGTGACCCACGCCGCCTGGCCCATCCTGCGCGACCAGGGCTACGGGCGCATCGTGATGACCGCCTCGGCCGCCGGCATCTACGGCAACTTCGGCCAGGCCAACTACTCCATGGCCAAGCTCGGGCTGGTCGGCCTCTCCAACACGCTCGCCCTGGAGGGCAAGAAGCGCAACGTGCTGGTGAACACCATCGCCCCCATCGCCGGCTCGCGCCTCACCGAGACGGTGCTCCCCAAGGAGATCGTCGACGCGCTCAAGCCCGAGTACGTCAGCCCGCTGGTGGCCTGGCTGGCACACGAGAGCAGCACCGAGACCGGTGGGCTCTTCGAGGTCGGCGGCGGCTTCGTGGCCAAGCTCCGCTGGGAGCGCGCGGCGGGCAAGACGTTCAAGCTCGGTCGCGCCATGACCCCCGAGGCGCTGAAGAGCAGCTGGAAGGAGATCGCGGGCTTCGACAGGACCGAGCACCCCACAGACATCACCTCGTCCATGCAGCCGGTGCTCTCCAACGTGCAGGCCGGGCCGAGCAAGGGCGGCAACGACCTCATCGATGTCGACGCCGCCCTGGGCTACCAGTTCCCGGAGATGAGCTCGTCGTACGACGAGCGCGATCTGTCGCTCTATGCGCTCGGCGTCGGCGCCGCCCAGGACCCGATGGACGACAAGGAGCTGCGCTTCGCCTACGAGATGCACCCCGAGGGCTTCTTGCCCCTGCCGACCTACGGCGTCGTCCCGTGCCTGACGGCGCTGATGAACAACGCCAAGGAGGGGCGCCAGGCGCCGGGCATGAACTACGGCCTCGATCGCCTCCTGCACGGTGAGCAGTACACCGAGCTCAAGCGCCCGCTGCCGCCCAAGGCCAAGCTGACCCACAAGATCCGCATCAAGGACATCTGGGACAAGGGCAAGAACGCCATCGTGGTCACCGAGGTGAAGAGCTACGACGAGGCCGGCGAGCTGCTCATCTACAACGAGTTCAGCGCCGTCATCCGTGGCGCCGGCGGCTGGGGCGGCGAGCGCGGCCCGACGGTGGAGCTCAACGCGGCGCCCGATCGCGCGCCCGACGCGGTGGTCACCGAGAAGACCGACCCCAACCAGGCGCTCCTCTATCGGTTGACGGGCGACTGGAACCCGCTGCACGCCGATCCGTCCTTCGCCAAGGCCTTCGGCTTCGACAAGCCCATCCTCCACGGCCTGTGCACCTTCGGGTACGCCGGCCGCCACGTGATCAAGAGCTTCAGCAAGGGCGACCCGCGCTTCTTCAAGAGCATCAAGGCGCGCTTCGCGGAGAGCGTCTTCCCGGGCGAGACGCTGGTCACCGAGATGTGGAAGGAGGGCGAGACCCGCATCGTCTTCCGCACCAAGGTCAAGGAGCGGGACAAGGTGGTCATCTCCAACGCTGCCATCGAGCTCTACACCGAGGTGCCGGCCAAGTCGGAGGGGCCCAAGGCCAAGGCCGTCCCGGTCGCGGCAGCAGCGACCGCCGCAGCCCCGGCAGCGAGCGCGGAGCCGATGAGCGCCGACGTGTTCCAGGCCATCGGCAAGCACCTGGAGAAGAGCCCGGAGCTGGTGCAGAAGGTGCAGACCATCTTCGCCTTCAAGCTCTCGCAGCCGGACAGCCAGTGGACGGTGGACGTCAAGGCCGGCAAGGTCAGCCAGGGCATCGGCGCCGCCGACTGCACCCTGGAGCTCAGCGACGCCGACTTCATGGGGATGTGCACCGGCAAGCTCGACGCGCAGAAGCTGTACTTCGGCGGCAAGCTGAAGATCTCGGGCAACGTGATGGCCTCGCAGAAGCTGCAGTTCCTGCAGAAGATGGATCCGCAGCTGGTCATCGAGGCCATGAAGGCGCGCGGCGCGGTCGGCGCTGGCGCCGCGGCGCCCACGCCGGCCAACTCGGGGACCACCCCGGGCGGCGGGGAGGGCGGGCCTTCGAGCCGCGACGTGTTCATCGCCATCGCCGATCACATCGAGCGCAATCCGGAGCTGGGCGCCAAGCTGCAGACCATCTTCCAGTTCAAGCTCACCGACCCGGCCTCGAGCTGGGCGCTGGACCTCAAGAACGGCAAGGGCGCGCTGAGCGAGTCGACGCACGACAAGCCGGACGTGACCCTGGAGCTGTCCGACGCCGACTTCTTCGCCATGGCCAGCGGCCAGGCCGACCCGCAGAAGCTCTACTTCTCGGGCAAGCTGAAGATCTCTGGCAACGTGATGGCCTCGCAGAAGCTGTCGTTCCTGAAGAAGATCGATCCCGAGCAGGCCAAGGCCGCCGTCCTCAAGGCCCGCGGCGCGGGAGCGACGGCGGCGGCGGCGGCGCCTGCAGCTGGCGGTGCGCCGGCCGCGGCGAGCGCTGGCGGTGGGTCGAAGGGCTCGCAGGCCGCGGCCATCTTCGACAAGCTCGGCGAGCGCCTGCAGAGGGAGCCCGGCCTGGCCAAGGAGGTGGACGCCACCGTGGCCTTCCGGGTCAAGGGGCCGGACACCGACTGGCTGGTGGCCATGAAGGGCACGCCCAAGGTCGAGCGCGGCGGCGGCGGCGGCGGCGGCAAGGCGGACGTGACCGTGACCCTCGCCGACGACGACCTGGTGGCCCTGGCGCAGGGCGCGGCCACCGCGCAGCACCTCTTCCAGCAGGGCAAGCTGCGCATCGATGGCGACATGCGCCTGGCGCAGCGCCTCGGGTTCCTGAAGGGGCTGGCGTAGCGGCTGCTGGAGGCATGACGCCGCCAGCGGTCCAGGACTCGATACAGCACGTGGGGCTGGGGCCCCACGTGCAGAGTGCGGCAGCAGAGAGTGCCGGCGAGGCCGGTGGACCTCTGCTGCCGGTGGCGCTTGCCGCTCCAGGTTGCTCGGATCGGCGACTCCCCTATATCGAGGCGCGCACCACCAGCACCACGCAGCCGTAGTTCATCATCGCGGCGACGATCACCAGGGCGTGGAAGAGCTCGTGGTATCCGAAGACCCGCGGCCACGGGTCCGGGCGGCGCAACGCATAGACGATGGCCCCGGCGCTGTAGACCACGCCGCCACCGACCAGCAACCAGATGGCCGCGGTGGGCATGAACGGGGCGAGGCGGATGACGTGATACGCGGCGGCCCAGCCGACGATCAGGCACACCGCGGCGGTGACCGGCTTGGGCGCGTGCGACCAGATCATCGACTTGGCCACGCCCAGGGCGGCGCCGATCCACACCGTCCAGAGCGCGGCGTTGCCGGCGTCGGGATTGGAGAGCGCGAAGATCGGCGTGTACGTCCCGGCGATGAGCAGGAAGATGGCGGCGTGATCGAGGCGCTGCATGAAGCGGCGGCGCGTCGGTGACCACATGGGTCGGTGGTAGAGGCCGCTGACCCCGAACAGGCTGGAGAGGGTGGCGGAGTAGATGCTGCAGGCCACCGCCGCGCGCGGGCTCGGCGCCCAGTGCACCAGCAGGACACCGGCGAGCAGCGAGCAGTAGAACGCGATCTCGTGGGAGACGCCGCGCAGGACGGGCTTCGGGCGGGCGAGGCTCGGGGCAGCCGTGGTCACGGCGCGCGGCGTACAACGAGCGGCGGCGCGCGCCTACCCCTAGCGAGGGGCTTCAGGCCTCGTCCTTCGGAGCTCGGCTCCTGCGCCCCCTCGAGCACGAAGGCTGCGTCGGGAGTCAGGAGCCGTGGGTCAAAGGCCGGACAGCACGAGGTCGAGCAGCGCCTTGCGCTGGGCCACCTCGTCCACCGTCTCCAGCGGGAAGGCGAGGAGCACAGTGTGCTGGGCGCCCTCGCCAGCGCGGACGGCCGCAGCGTCGGCCGCTCCGCCCACGTACTGCACCACCGTCTCGGCGCCGGCGGCCGGCGCGATGCTGTCCGGGAACTCGACGCCCTCGCGGCCCGGATCGAAGAACGAGAAGATGCCCGCCGCTGCTGCGGGCCCGAGGCCGCGCACCATCGAAGTGCCCGAGTCGTCGCCGACGTACGAGGCGTGCAGCACCTCGGAGAGGAACGCCTGGTCCTCCGCGGATCCCTCGGCGCCCAGGTCCCAGCCCACCTCGGCGCCGGAGACGAGCAATGCCTTGCCGGCCTGCACGAAGCCGCGCAGCAGCTCCTGCTCCGAGGCGTCGAAGGTCTCGTCCTCGGTGGACTCGTTGCCCAGCGACCACACCGCGGCCTGGTAGCCATCGAGCGCGCAGTCGCCGGCGACCACCGCCTCGTTGGCGCAGGAGTCGAACGGCTGATCGAGGGCACCACCGGCGATGGCCAGGAAATCGTGCGCCTGCGCGGCCACGTTGTCCGGCGCCGGCTGTGCCTGCCAGCGATCGTTGCCGTCGACGAGGACCACCTTCGACGCCGCGGTCCCGAGGCCGGCGCCGTAGGTGTCCGAGAAGTCGCTCTCGCCTGCCTCGCCGACGGCCGAGACCTTGACGAAGAGCTGGGCGCCGCCGACGCGCTTGGTGCGGAACGAGGTCTTGGTGGTCAGCCGCGCCTCGGCGCGGTCCCACACCTTGCCGTCGGCGCTGCGCCACAGCAGGTACCCGCTGGCGCCCTCGACCTCCGACCAGCCGACCAGCGCCGTCTCGCCGGTGGCGTCGTTGTTAAACCAGGCCAGCACCGGCGCCGCCGGGCGCGAGCCCTTCTGGTGGTGATCGCGGGCCACGGCGCGGACGATGGAGTCGTGGGCCGCGCGCGCCGCGGTGTCGTTCCCGACGTCGTTCATGAGCATGCTGGCCAGGTAGCGCTGGCCGTCGTGCCGGTTGTCGAGCACCCCGCTGAGGGCGATGACCCCGGTGAGCGAGCCGGTCTTGCCGAAGAAGCGACCGATGGTGTCGGCGCCGGTCATGCGTGAGCCGAGGGTGCCGCGCACGCCGGCCACGGCGAAGGTGCCGCGCCAGGCGGGGCCTTCCGGCGTCTTCAGCATGGCGCCGAGCAGGCCGACGAACATGCGCGCCGAGACGCGGTTGTCGTGGGAGAGGCCGGAGCCGTCGTTGAGGTCGAGGCCGGTGGTGTCCACGCCGAGATCGGTGAGCGTCTGCTTCGCGGCAGCGGCGCCGGCGGCGTAGGTGCTCTCCTTGCTCGCCACCCAGCCGTTGTGGTGCGCGAGCGTGTCGGCGAACTCGTTGTGGCTGACGACGTTGATGGTGAAGGCGCTGGCGCGCAGCGGCAGCGAGCGCCACTGCAGCATCTGTGTCGCGCCGGCCGGCGGGTCGAACGAGGCGCTGGTGGCGGCGCTGCCGCCGACCGCGATCCCCGCGTTGACCAGGGCGGTACGGAAGGCGCTGGCCGCGGCGGCCCGGTGGCTGGCGGCGTCGTAGTAGTCGAACTGCCCGCCGCCGAAGCAGGCCTCGCCGGAGATGCGCGCCGCCCCGGTCACCTGGGTCAGGCCCTTCTGCTTGAGCTCCCCGGCGATGACCTGGAACGGGAAGGCGTTCGACCCGTAGAAGAAGGTGGAGAAGGTGAAGTCGTGCTCGACGACCAGGGTCAGATCGCCGCTGATCACGCCGTCCGCGGGATCCTCCCCGGCGTAGGCGACGGCCTGGAAGCGCGCCTCCTCGCCGGCGGCCCGGAAGGCGGTGGCGGTGGTGAGGAGCTTGGTGTTCGAGGCCGGCTTGAGCAGGCCGTCGGGGTTCTTCTGGTAGACGGTCTGCCCGGTGTCCGCGCCGACGACGAGGACCGTGTCGGTGCCGGAGACGGTGGCCAGGGCGTCGTCGATGGACGCGGCGACGGCTGCCAGCTCGTCGGGCGAGAGGGTGGCGGGCGCCGGCGGGGGATCGAAGTCGTCCTCGACCGGCGGGATCATCGGCCCGCCGCCGCCCGAGCCGCTGTCGCCGCCGTTGCCCGAGGAGCCGCTGTCGCCACCGCTGCCCGTGGCGCCGCTGCCGGGGTCACCCGTGGCCGCGCGGTCGTCCGCCGTCTCGTCCGAGCCGCCGCACGCGGTGAGCGCGAGCAAGGACAGGCCGAGCGCCAGCAAGCTCTTCATGCGCAGAAGCGTAGCGGCGTGCGCCGCGCGCGTGCGCGCTCTCGCGCACGCTCAGGCGCAATGTGATCGAGCGATAAAATTCGCGGGACGTCGTGCCGCAACCTGCGGTTGGCAGCGCGCGCCCGCGGGGTCGCGAGGAGGCTCCGAGGCGCCACGACCGCCCCGCAGAGGGCCTCCGCGCCGCGGTTGACGGCGGGGCCGCGCGGAGATACTTCGTGTGCTAAGCAATTGCCCGGGCGGCGCCTCGCGCCATCCGTTTCGACGCGTTCGCTGCAAGGAGCAGGTCCATGGCCAAGGGTCGCAAGGTCAACGTCATCGGCGTGGGGATGATCAAGTTCGCCAAGCCGGGCGCAAGCGAGGACTACAACGTCATGGCCGCCAAGGCCGGGCGCGCCGCGCTCGAGGACGCCAAGGTCCCCTACGACCAGATCGAGCAGGCCTACGCCGGCTACGTCTACGGCGACTCCACCTGCGGGCAGCGCGCCGTCTACGACCTGGGCCTCACCGGCATCCCGGTCTTCAACGTCAACAACAACTGTTCCACCGGCTCGACCGCGCTCTTCCTCGGGCGCCAGGCGGTCGAGGGCGGCCTGGCCGAGTGCGTGCTCGTGGTCGGCTTCGAGCAGATGGAGAAGGGGGCGCTGGGCTCCAAGTTCACCGACCGCACCAACCCGCTCGATCAGCACGCCGGCGTGATGAGCAAGGTGCAGGGCTTCAACGAGGCGCCGCCGGCGGCGCAGATGTTCGGCGGCGCGGGGCGCGAGTACCGCTGGCGCTACGGCACCAAGCGGGAGACGTTCGCCAAGGTCAGCGAGAAGGCGCGCAAGCACGCCAGCAAGAACCCCTACGCCCTCTTTGCCGACGTCCTGTCGGTGGAGGAGATCCTGGCTTCGCCCGAGGTCTTCGATCCGCTCACCCGCTACCAGTGCTGCCCGCCGACCTGCGGCGCGGCGGCGGCGGTGCTGTGCTCCGACGACTTCGCCAAGAAGCACGGCATCGACAAGCCGGTGTGGATCGCCGCGCAGTCGATGACCACCGACACGCCCTCCAGCTTCGAGGAGGACAGCATGATCAAGATGGTGGGCTACGACATGGCCGTGGCCGCCGCCAAGCAGGTCTACGAAAAGGCCGGCGTCGGGCCGCAGGACGTCGATGTGGTGGAGCTCCACGACTGCTTCACCGCCAACGAGATCCTGACCTACGAGGCGCTCGGCCTGTGCAAGGAAGGCGAGGCCGAGAAGTTCATCGAGGAAGGGAACAACACCTACGGCGGCAAGTTCGTCACCAACCCCTCCGGCGGCCTGCTCTCCAAGGGCCACCCGCTCGGCGCGACCGGGCTGGCGCAGTGCACGGAGCTGGTGTGGCAGCTGCGTGGAACGGCCGACAAGCGCCAGGTCGAGGGCGCCAAGGTGGCGCTGCAGCACAACCTCGGCCTCGGCGGGGCCTGCGTGATCACCATGTATCGCCGTGACTGAGGGCGACTGAGGGCGATCGAAGGAGCCCGCCAGGGGCGGGCGGTGGCGATGGAGACGACCGCGGCGCCGAGAGCGAGCGCGGTCGTTTCGTCTCGGGACCCCCAGCTAGGTCCAGTTGCAGAAGTCGAGGCTCGACTCCGGGCCGCCGGTGACCTCCACCTGATCGCAGGAGACGGGCTCGAAGTCGTCGAAGCCCATGCCCATGGGCACGCAGACGCCGCAGCTGTACCCGAGCGGGAAGCTGGTCGGCCAGCCCTGGACCGCGCCGCTGGCCCGATAGATGACCGCGTGGCTGTCGCTGGCGCCGAGCAGGCTGTCCTCGATGTCGTTCCAGTTCATGATCTTGCCCGCGGCGGGCTTGGTACCCGGCGGCACGAGCAGGATGACGCCGACACCGAGGAGGCCATTGTTCAGCGCCTCGTCGGGCGGTGGGTCGGTGGCGAAGCCGGCCACGAAGGTGGCGCCGGAGATGCTGCCGTCGCCGAAGCTGTAGACGTAGTCCGGGCTCCCGGAGGAGACGACCCAGGCGACCATGACGTCGGCCGCGGCCGGGACCACATCGGTGATGGGGCCGCTGACGCCGTCGAACGGCGCGCTGCCGCCGCCGCCCCCCGCGCCGCCCATGCCTCCGGCACCACCCGCGCCACCGTTGCCGCCGGCGCCGCCGGTTGCGCTCCCGCCATCGCCACCGCTGCCGCCGGTGGACGCGCCGGCACCGCCCTGGCCACCGCCGCTCGAGCTGCCGCCGCCGCCGCTGGCGCCGGTGCCCGTGGACGAGGAGCCCGGCGTCCCGCTGCTGCTCGAGGGCGCGCTGTCGTCGTCGTCGTGCGAGCACGCAGTCACGCCCGACAAGGCGATTGCCGATGCAGCCACCGCCACCATGCCCATTCGAAGTGTCTTCATGCGAGGCAACCTAGCGCGTTCAGCTCCGCGCGTCGGCGATCGGCATCACCTCGTCGCGTCATGTTCGTGCTCGTTCGCGATCCGCGCGTTCACCTGCGCACCCGGCGATCGCGCCTCGGTCGCCTCACTCCAGCAATGACCAGGTGGCGTCGCGGGTGAGGTCGAGGTGGAGGTGGTCGGCGTGCTGGGCGTTGGCGTTCGGCGTGAGCATCACCGTGAAGAGGCCGGCGCTGCGCGCCTCGCAGACGATGGCCCGCAGCTCGGCGGCCGCCGGGCCCTCGGCGGCGACGGGCGTGCACGGCGCGGCCCCGATGCGCCCGCGCCAGTCGCGCTTCACCTCCAGGCGCGTGCCGTCGCGCTTCACGAAGGCGGCGGCGTCGATGGCCAGGCCGAGCTCGTGCTGGCTCGGCTTGCCGGTGGCCTTGGCGGCGCGCGGACGGTGCATGCACAAGTGCTCGATGGCCACCACGTCGCGCCGGGCCAGCAGCGCGGCGAAGTCGTCGAGCGCCAGCGCCAGGCGGCAATCGAGCACGGAGTAGGTGGCGCCGCTGCGCTGGCTGGCCTGGCCCACGCCGCGCACCTCCACGCCGCGCAGCGCGGCCACCAGCGTCAGCGGCACGTCGACCCCGGGGGCCAGCTCACGCTTGGCCGGGGCGGGGACGATGCCGCGCGCCGCCAGCTCGCGCTGACACGCGGGTCCGTCGAGCGCGCCGTGGCGAAACGAGGGCGTGGACTTCGGGTCCGGTACGCCGCCGCCGGCGCCTGCGTCGCGCTCGCGCTTCCGCTCGCCGCCGACGCCGGCACGCCGGCGGGCTTGCCCGCGCCGGCGGAGCTCGGCGTCACCTCGGCGGCGCCGCCGGGCGCTCCGCCGGCGGCACCACCACGTGATCGGACGCACCGCCTCGACCCGGGCCTTCTGCGCCATGTGCGCGGCGGCGATGGTGCCGCCGCCGGCCAGGAGCGCGACGAGCGACATGCGCAGCGGGAGCGCGGTGAAGGTCACCGCGATCATGCTAGCGCGCGCGTCGCGGCCGCCCCGCTTTCCGGCGCAGAGCCGCAGAACGACGCGGACGGAGTAGCCTGCGCGGATGCCGACGCTCATCGAGGCCCCGAACCGCATCGAGGCGGCGGGCAACAAGCCGAAGATCATCGACGAGTACGTGGGCCGCGTGGCCACGCGCAGCGCCGCGCTGAGCGTGGCGCACATGCGCAGCCCGTCGGGCTGGCAGGAGCCGGGGCAGACGCCGGAGTTCGAGGAGATGACCGTGGTGCTGCGTGGCGTGCTGCGCGTGGAGCACCGCGGCGGCAGCATCGACGTCGCCGCCGGTCAGGCGGTGGTCACCAGCCCCGGTGAGTGGGTCCGCTACTCCACGCCCGGCGCGGACGGTGCCGAGTACATCGCCGTCTGCCTTCCCGCCTTCTCGCCCGACACCGTGCACCGCGACGAGCAGGGCTGAGCAGGGGCGCGCCGTCCTCCCGCCTGGCGCCCCGCGCCGGTCCGCGGCATCGTGTCGCCATGCGTGGCTCGCGCCGTCGGGACTTCCTGCGCCGCGGGGCGGCCACGCTCGCCGGCGTGCCGCTGGCGGCGCTGTTCGAGCGACGTGCCTCGGCGGGCCTCGGCGCGCTGCAGCGCGACCCGGATACGGTGCTCGATCTGCCGGCTGGCTTTCGCTACGCGATCCTGGAGCGCGCGCTGGGCGACATGGACGACGGGTACCGCGTGCCCGGCCAACCCGACGGCATGGCCTGCTTCGCTGGCGCAGCGGGCACGGTGGTGTTGATGCGCAACCACGAGGTCGCCCTGGAGGACGACGAGCGGGGCCCGTACCATCGCGGGCAGGCGCCGCCGCCGGAGGCCTATGCGCCGCGAGGCCGGGGTGGCGTCAGCCGCGTGGTGCTCGACGCGGAGACGTTCCAGCGGCGCTCGTCGAACATGGTGCTCCTCGGCACGGCCCGCAACTGCGCCGGGGGCATCAGCCCCTGGGGCTGGCTGACCTGCGAGGAGAGCGTGGAGGATGGCCACGGCTACGTCTTCCTCTGCCGCACCGACGCCGACCGCGCGCAGCCGCCCAGGCGCATCTCGGGGTACGGGCGCTTCTACCACGAGGCCGCCGCCGTCCACCCACAGACGCTGGACTGCTACCTCACCGAGGATCGCGCCGACGGTTGCCTTTACCGGTTCCGGCCACGCGACGCGAAGCAGCCCTTCGAGGGCACGCTCTCGGCGATGCGCGTCGTCGGCCATCCGAAGCTGGAGATGGCCGAGGCGCTCGGCGTCGGCGAGGCGGTGGAGATCGACTGGGTGGACATCGCCGACCCCGATCCGGGCAAGGACGTGCTCCGGGAGCAGGCCCACCAGCGCGGCGCGGCCATCGTGCGCCGCGGCGAGGGGCTGTGGATCCACGACGGCGTGGTGTGGTTCGCGAGCACCACCGGGGGTCACGACTCCGGCGGCCAGATCTTACGCCTCTGGCCGGGGCAGGGCGGCACGCCGGATAGCCTGCAGCTCGTGGCCGAGGCCACCGATCCGGAGATCCTCGATCAGCCCGACAACATCACCGTCGCTCCCTGGGGCGGCGTCTTCATGGTCGAGGACGGGTCGAACGGGAACCACATCCGCGGCCTCGACGCGCACGGCGGCGTCTTCGACTTCGCGCGCAACGCCATGAGCGCCAGCGAGATGGCCGGGGTCTGCTTCGATCCCAGCGGGCGCGCCATGTTCGTCAACCTGCAGCAGAACGGCCTGACGCTGGTCATCACCGGCCCGTTCCAGGAGACGTTCGCGCGCGCCGGGTCCGGCTTCGATGGCCCTCCGGCGATCGACGCCCGGCCCGCCACCCCGCGGCGCTCCGCGGGCTGCGGCCGCGCGCTGGTGCCTGCTGCCGGCCTGGGCGCAGTGGCTGCCGCGGGCGTGCTCGGCCTCACCGCCCTGCGGCGCCGGCGCCGTCGCGCCGGCCGCAGCTGAGCCAACGCCGCTCCGGCGGCGTCAGGGCGCGCTCTCGGCGAGACAGGCGTCGATGGGCTCCTGGCAGTCCTCGGGCGAGCCGCCGATGAAGAAGCAGCGCACCACGTCGGACGCAGGTGCCGCCGACTCCGGTCGTGCGGCCAGCACGCAATCGGTGGCCGCGGGCATGGGATCGTCGGGCTGTTGCAGCGCGGTCTGCAGGCATTCCAGCGTGGCTGCGCAGTCGCTGTCGCCGTCGCCCACCCAGTCGGCGCCGATGAAGGCCGTCTCGAAGGGCGCGGCGGCGTCGCTGGAGCACAGCGAAGTCGCAGTGTCGGCAGGCCAGTAGGAGCCGAGGAACATGCACATCTCGTCGGTGGACCTGTGCGACTGCGCGTTGCCGAGGCGCACTGCGCTCGGAAAGGCGCAGGACATGGCGGCCGCCCGATGCCGTGGGCGTCGACGCGCACGAAGAGGTCGTCCCAGAAGAAGAGGCCGCCCTCGGTCTCCACCTCGCTGTCCGGCACCGAGTGCAGGTTGACGCGCACCTCGGGCTCGATCGCCTCGGCGCTGGCGTTGACGTAGTGCGCGTTGACCAGCAGGACGGCGTTGCCCGGCACGCGCATGGCCACGCCCGGCGGGAAATCGACCATCGAGTCGCCCACCGCGTTCTGTGAGCCGGCCACCAGCGAGGTCACCCGGAACGAGGCGGTGGGGCCGTCGGAGCAGTCGGTGGGCAGGGCCGGGTCGAAGGCCACCCCGCGCTCGTCCACCGTGGGCAGCTCCTGGTAGGGCGTGAGGTAGACGAGCACGTGGTGGCTTCCGGCGGTGAAGCGCACCTCGTCGCGCTGGATGGCCAGGCCCTCCGGCGGTGCGCGGAAGAGCTGGCAGTGCTCCGTCTCCTCGCCGGCCGCGATGGTCGTCGACATGCGCAGCTGCACACCGCGCCCCTCGGCAGGCGGATCGAGCAGCGAGGTCCCAGGCGGCGTGCGCGGCTCCGCATCGTCGGAGCATCCGGAGGTGGCGAGGACGGCCGCGCACGAGCCGAGGAGCACGGTCCAGGAAGGTAGCGAGTGGGTGGGCATGGCCTGAGTGCCCGGGCCGCGAGGATTGGTTTCCTGGAATCGTCGCCACCGGACCGGCGCGTCCCCAGGCGCGGCGCGGCGCGGCGACGGCGCTGGGAGCCTGCCGCTGCGCGCCTATGCTCCGGGCATGCGCCACGCAGCCGTCCCGGTGCTCTCCGGAGAAGCTCTTCGGTCACGTGGGGGAGATGCGCAGCGACCGGATGGCCTTCATCCGTCGCCGGGCACCGAGTGTCGCGACATGATGCGCGTGCGCTTCTTCTCCAAGACCGCCTACTTCGTGGGGTCGCCGGCGCTGTTGCACGAGATCTTCGTCGACAAGGCCAAGAGCTTCGGCAAGACGGGGATGATGCGCTACATGCTCTACCCCGTCGCCGGGGAGGGCCTGTTCACCAGCAACGGCGCGCTCTGGCGCCAACAGCGCAAGCTGATGTCACCGCTCTTCACCCAGCGTGACGTCGCCCGCTACGCCGGCTGCATGGTCGACTGCGCGCTCCGCGGCGCAAGCACCTGGGGCGACGGCGAGACGGTGGACATGGCCCGGGAGACGATGCGCATCACCATGAGCATCGCCGGGCGCGCTCTGTTCGAGGCCGAGACCTTCGACGAGGCCGACGCCCTGGGCGCGGCGCTGACGGTGGCCCTCGACTGGGCGAGCCACAACGCCGGCAACCCGGTGCCCCTCCTGCAGAACGCCCTGCGGCGCGGGCTGGAGGACATCAGCGGCCGCTTGCCCTCGCGGCTGCGGCAGCCGACGCGCGACCTGGCCGGCGCCCTGCACGGGCCGGTGCTCCTGCCGACGCCGCGGGCGCGCCGGCTGCAGGCGGCGGTGCACGTCCTCGACGACCGCGTGCAGCGGATGATCGACGAGCGACGCGCCACCCCGGGCGCGCACTCCGACCTGCTCACCCGGCTGCTGTCGGCGCGCGACGAGGACGACGGCTCGCGCATGAGCGACAAGCAGGTGCGCGACGAGGTGCTGACCCTGTTCATCGCCGGGCACGAGACCACCGCCACCGCCCTGGCCTGGAGCCTGTACCTGCTGGCGCGGCACCCGGAGGCGCTGCGCCGCGTCCAGGCCGAGGTCGACGCGCTCGGCGGTCGTCCGCCGACCTTCCAGGACTACCCACGCCTCGCCTACACGCTGCAGGTCTTCAAGGAGACCCTGCGCCTCTACCCGCCCGTCTACTTTTTCAGCCGCGAGGCGATGACCGACGTCGACGTGGCCGGGCACGTGCTCCCGCGCGGTACGATCCTCTTCTTCAGCCCCTTCGCCACCCACCGCCGCCCGGACCTCTGGAAGGACCCGGAGCGCTTCGATCCCGAGCGCTTCAAGCCCGAGGCCGAGGGCTCGCGCCCGCGCCTGTCGTGGTTCCCCTTCGGCGCCGGCCCGCGGGTGTGCATCGGCAACCACTTCGCGCTGGTGGAGGGCACGCTGGTGCTGGCCACCCTGCTCGGCAAGGCGCGCTTCGAGCTGGTGCGGGCGGGTGAGGCGGAGCTCGAGCCCAGCGCCACCCTGCGCCCCAGGGACGGCATGCCGATGCGCATCCACCGCCGTCAGCCGCAGGACGCGGCGGCGCGCGTCGCCTGACTCAGTCCTCCTCGTCCACGCCCGGGTGCAGCAGCGGTGCGTCGAACGTCGCCGCCCGCACACCGCTCAGGCTGCGCGCCGCGGCGTCGATGGAGGCCACGTTGGGCTCGAAGCTCCAGCGGAGCATGGCCATCCCGTCGCCGACCTCCATCGTCGGCATGTCGTAGTAGGAGAGCGCGCGCAGGCCGCTGCGCACGTCGAAGCTGAGCAGGCGCCGCGCCGCCTGCGCGCGGCGTCGACCAGGAAGAGGGCGTCGAACTCGTCGTCACCCACGTCCACGTCACGGACCAGGAAGATGCTCTTGGCCAGGGCGTCGGTCCAGGTCCACGGGCGCAGCCTGAGCGCCGGCGTGCCCGAGGAGACGCTGGTGGCCAGGGCCATGTCGCACTCGGTGGGCACGTCGCCGCGCAAACGCATCTCGCAGAGCAGCGACAGCGGGGCACCGCGCGAGCGGAAGCGCACCCGCATCGCCAGGCGCCCGAGCGTCTCCACCGCGGCGCGCGGATCGAGCCGGGTGAAGATGCCACGCACCCGGTCGTGCAGCCAGTCGCACGCCGACTGCACCCGGGTCGCCTCGCCGAAGCCGGCCAGCGCCGAGGGCTCCGGCGCGCGCAGCGGGCGCGGGTCGGGCGCCGCCTCGGGCACCGCGCGCCGCTCGACCTCCAGCGAGGGCGCCAGGGCGATGGCCTGGTCGAGCGCGTCGCGGTAGGCCTCGAGCACGCCGTCGGCCCGCGCCAGCTCGTGCATGGTGTCGCGGCTCGGCTCGCTGGTGCCGCGCAGCTCGCGCAGGCGCGCCGCGTCCTCGGCGGGCAACAGCTCCCAGAGCAGCTCGGTGAGCCGCGCCGCGCGCGCGGCGCTCTCCGCCCCGGGCGGGTCGATGCGCGTGCGCACCGCGTCCACCGGGTCGCGGTACACGCCCTTCACCCGCGGCCCTGCATCACCCGTCGCCCGCTGTGCCAAGCCGGCTTGCGTGACCTTCGCGAAGGCCGCCACCAGCCGGGCGTGTCCGCGACGATCTCGCCCAGCATTGGCCAAATGTAGCAGCGCCGACAGGCCGGCGCCCAGGCTGGCGTGAGGCTGGCGTCCGGCACGGCGCGGCCCCATGGAGGCACACGTGGACGCACCGGACCTAGCCCGCCCCTATCGCCTCGGGCTGGCCGTCCTGCTGGCGGCGGCGACCCTCTTCGTGGTCGGGGTGCTGGCCTACGTCCTCGGCTCGTTCCTGCTCATGCGCGCGCACACCGGCAAGCGCCCGCTCGGGGCCATGCTGCGCGAGGCGGCGCGCGAGACGTTCTGGACCCTGCTGGTGCAGCCGCTCATCCCCCTCCTCTATGTGGTGGGGCGGCGCATGGGCGGTGCGCGCAGTGGCCGGCCCATCGTGCTCGTCCACGGGTACACCCAGAACCGGGCGAATTTCCTGGGCATGGCGCGGGCGCTGGGGCGCGCCGGCCTGGGGCCGCTCTTCGGCTTCAACTACGCGTGGCACCACGACATCGACCAGAGCGCGGCCAGCCTGGGGCGCTTCATCGACGGCGTGCTGGCGGAGTCGAAGCGCGACGAGGTCGATGTGGTGACGCACTCCATGGGCGGCCTGGTGGCCCTGGAATACATGCAAACGGCGAAGCCACCGCGGGTGCGGCGGGTGGTGACCATCGCCAGCCCGCACGGCGGCGTGGCCTGGCGCGGGCCGCTCATCGGGCGCAGCGGCGCGAGCATGCGCTCGGGGGCCGAGTTCATCACCGGGCGCTCGGGACGCAAGGTCGGCGTTCCGGTGCTGAGCATCATTCGTCGCACGACAACATCGTCTATCCGCCTACCACCTCCTCCCTCACCGCGCGGGGCGGCGAGGACGCCATGATCTCCGCGGCCGGGCACCTGGCCATCCTCTTCGACCCGGCGGTGGCCGCGCCGTCGCCGACTTCCTGAAGAAGCCGGACGCGGCAGCGGCCGAGGCCACCGAGCCGGCGCCCGGCGCCGAGGGGGCATGCGCGCTGAGCACGGCCGTCTGCGCCGCGCGCTCGGCCGTCGACTCCGTCAGGGCGGCCGGCGCTGCTGCGTCCGGCGACGCCGCCACGCCGGGCGAGACCGCTCCGGCGGGTCCTGCTATGGACGCGCCATGAGGAAGCTCCCCAAGGACCTGTGGATCGTGGCGGCCAAGCGCACCGCCTTCGGCGCGCTGAGCGGCTCTTTCAAGAACATCAGCGCCATCGATCTCGGCGTGCACGCGGCCAAGGCGGCCATCGCGCAGAGCGCCGTCGCCGCCGCCGACTTCGATCACGTCATCCTGGGCAACGTGCAGCAGACCAGCCCCGACGCGCTCTACGGCGCGCGACACGTGGGCCTCAAGGTCGGGCTCCCCATCGAGACGCCCGCGCTGACGCTCAACCGCCTCTGCGGCTCCGGCTTCCAGGCGGTGATCACCGCTGCCGAGCAGATCCTCCTCGGCGACGCCAGGGCGGTGCTGGCTGTCGGCTCCGAGAACATGACCCAGGCCCCGCACGTCATCCACGGCCTGCGCGACGGTCAGAAGTTCGGCAAGCCGCCGAAGATGGTCGACTCGCTGTGGGAGGCGCTCACCGACAGCTACTCGAACACGCCCATGGCCGTCACCGCCGAGAACCTGGCGGTGAAGTACGGCATCACCCGCGAGCAATCCGACGCCTTCGCGCTGCGCTCGCAGCAGCGCTGGGCGGCGGCGCAGGAGTCGGGCGCCTTCGCCGACGAGATCGTGGCCGTCGAGGTTGCGGCCGGGAAGAAGACGCTGTCCGTCAGCAAGGACGAGCACCCGCGCCCCGACACCACGCTGGAGATCCTGGCCAAGCTGCCCCCGGTCTTCAAGAAGGACGGCGTGGTCACCGCCGGCAATGCGTCCGGGATCTGCGACGGTGCCGCGGCGCTCATCGTCGTCGACGCCGCCTGGGGCAAGGACAAGGGCCTGAAGCCGCTGGCGCGCCTGGTGCAGTGGGGCGTGGCCGGCGTGGAGCCGACCCTGATGGGCATCGGTCCGGCGCCCGCCATCCGCAGCGCGCTCGACCGCAGTGGGATGGGCATCGGCGACATCGACCTCTTCGACGTCAACGAGGCCTTTGCGCCGCAGTTCCTGGCGGTGCAGAAGGAGCTCGAGCTGCCGGACGAGAAGGTCAACGTCAACGGCGGCGCCATCGCCCTCGGCCACCCGCTCGGCGCCTCCGGCGCGCGTATCACTGCCAACCTCGTCTACACGTTGCGCAAGCAGAACAAGCGCTTCGGCGTGGGCGCGGCCTGCATCGGCGGCGGTCAAGGCATCGCCGTGGTCCTGGAGAGGCTCTGACGCCCAATCCTTCGCAGCCCCCGGGGTCCAGGGCACGCTCCGGCGTGCCCATGGCGGCCGCCACCTTCGGCGAGCCGTTCCGCAAGCACGCGGGCTTCTGGTCCTGGCGCCTCGAGCCGCCGGGGCTGTGCATGGCGCTGGCCGGGCCGCAGCGCATCGACGACGCTCTGGTGGACGCCTTCGTCCGCGAGACGGAGGCTGCCTTCGCCAGCGCGCCGGACAGCTCGCTGATCCTGATCAGCGATGCGCGCGGGGCCACCGGGTACTCGGTCGGGGCGCGCCCGCGCCTGACCAAATACCTGCTCGAGCGGCGCGCTCGCGTGGCGCGGGCGGTGGTGATCATCGACCCCGCCGCGCGCCTGATGTCCATGGGCGTGTCGGTGGGGAAGATGGCGCTGGAGCTGGCCGGGCTGAAGCTCGAGGTCTTCGAGAGCGCCGCCCAGGCGGCCATCGCCTGCGGCGTGCGCAGCGAGGGCACCATCGCCGGCTGATGCGCGCTGGCCTGCCGGCGGCGCGCGCGGCTAGCCTGGCAGCATGGTGGCGGCCCGCACGATCGGTGCCTTGGCGCTGCTCGCTGTCGCCGGCTGCCCCTCCTCCAGGAAGGGGGAAGTGGTCGCCGAGGTCCGCGGGGTCATCGTCGCGGGCGTGGTCCGCGTCGAGAAGCGGCTCCAGAACATCGGCGTCGTCGGCGTCGGCCATGTCGGCATCCAGGCGCCCGACAATCGGAAGGAGATCGACTGCGAGGTCCGCATCCGCGAGCCCAAGGCGCTGACGCTGGACATCGAGCACGGCATCTGCGCCGAGCAGAGGATGGTCGCCGACGACGCGGGGATGCGCCTCGCCTGGGGAAACACGAAGCTCCGCTACCTCTACTTCGGCACGCAGGGGCGCAGCTTCGACGGGCCGAAGGAGCTCGACGAGCCGGTGGACTGGGGCCAGGTGCCGACCTTGCTCGATGCGCTGCCGGCGATCTTCGCGCAGGCGCTGGAGCGCGAAGCGGCGGCGCGCGGAGGGATGGGGCCCGGCCCGCCGGGCGACTTCGGCAACGCGGTCATCGACGAGATGCTGGAGCGCCGGGGGCCCGACCTGCTGGTGCAGGTGCTGCTCGACACCAGGGCCAGCCCCATCCAGCCCACCTGGGGCCAGTACGTCGGCCTGTGGCACCGTGCGCTGACACGCCTCGACCCCGCGCGCCAAGGGCGCGTGCACGCCGGGTTGCTCGAGGCGCTGCGCGCGCCGAACCCCGCGCCGCGGGTGCGGCACCGCGCGCTGCAGGAGCTCGACCTCGATGCCGACGAGCACGACGAGATGCTGCTGGCGCGCGCCGCGGAGCTCGTCGACGGCGATGTTCACAGTGGCGCAAACCTGGCGCTGGCGGTGCTGTTCCGCCGTCTGGCCCGGACCAAACCGCGCGAGACGGCGGAGCTGGCCTGCAAGTTCCTCGGCAAGCCGTTCGACGCCAGGCGCCCCACCGTGGCCACGATCATGGCCGACGACGAGGGCGCCGCCATGCTGGCCGTCGCGGTGGCCCGCCTGCCCTGCGCGGCAGCGACGCGGCGCTTGGAGCTCGCCGGATCGGACCTGGAGCTCGGGCTGTGCACCTATGCCACATGGTTTTGCCCGAGCAGCGACGAACGCCGCGCCGTGCGCCACCGCTGCGCCGAGGCAGAGGCCGCCGCGCGCCTCGGAGAGATGGTGGGCGTTCCCTGGGCGGACTTGCGCCACCGCCTCGGCACCAACGAGCAGCTCTGGCTGCCGGCGGCAGTGCTGCTGCTCCAGCTGAGCGGCCCGCTTCCGCCGCCGCTGGAGCGCGCCGTGGCCCGCCAGGGGTATGCCTGGCGACCGAAGGCCAGCGAGCTCGATTGCGGTGGTGACGGGCCGGACGTTTGTTGCGCGCCGCGCGTCGACAGGCGGAGGGATGTGCACGTCTGCCGCGACGCCGCGGCGGTGCGCGTCGACGACCAGGTGGTGCTCCACTTCGACGATGGCGCGCGCCAGAAATGGTTCGCCGCGCCCGGGCCCGATGACCCGGGCGGCGATGCCGGCGTCGCCGACGCCGGCGCTGCAGAGTGAGGCGCGCGCTCAGAACGGCGCGCGCGCGGCGCTCACTTTGGCGGCTCGGAGATGGCGTCGCAGGGGAATGACGCGCTGATGGTCACGTTCGGGTCGGTGAGGATCTCGTCGCAGGCGGCGCCCACGAACTCGATCTCCGTCGGGTTGTTGAGCTGCCACCCATCGGGGTCGTTGCAGGGCAGCGCATCGCCGTTGAGCAGCACCGTGCCCAGGCACTCCTTGCCGGGGATGACCGCGCCGTCGAGCGTGAACACGCAGGTGCGCTGGCCGAGGATGATCTCGTTGAAGGCGTCGATCATGCCCTGCTTGGTGGACGGTTCGTAGGTCTTGGCGCAATTGGCCGGATCGGCCACCGGGTCGCAGGGGAAGGTGGCCGGCACCGGCAGGCCCTTGCCGGCGTTGGCCATGTCCTGCTGGTGCTGATCGGAGACGTCGTCGCCGACGGCGAGCACGGCGGTCTCGATCCCCTGCAGGAAGGTGGCCTGCACCGCGCTGGTGGCGATGTCCTTGGAGATCTGATCGTGCCCGTTGGGGTCGGCGCAGCGATCGGGGTCGCCGTCGGTGGCCAGGAGGATGAGCTTGGGGCCGGGCTCGGCGAAGGCCACCAGGCCGGGGGTGATGGCGGTGACGCTCTCGCCGGTCGGCGTGTTGTTGTACGGATCGGCGGCGGCGTAGACGGCGTCGATGGTGGCGTGGTTGTTCAGCGCGGGCGGGGTGACCTCGACGAGCTCCGGGCACATGGCGACGCCGCCCCAGGAGTAGAGCGCGAGGCCGAAGCGCACGGTGCCCTCCAGCGCCTTGACCACGCCGTCGCCGGGGTTCATGAGGACGTCGTAGACCACGTCCCAGCGGTCCTGGCCCTGGAAGTCTTCGGTCATGCTGCCGGACTGATCGATGAGCAGCACCACCGTCGGGATCTGCGGGGCAAAGTCGATGGCCACCGCGCCGCAGTTGCCTCCGCTGCCGCTGCCGCCGCTGCTCTCCCCGCCGCCTCCGGTGCCCGGCCCGCTGAGCGTGCTCGAGCCGGCGCCGGAGCCGCCGCTGCCGCCGGGCTCGCATCGGCCCTTGCTGGTGCAGACCAGGCCGTCCTCGCAGGGCACGGCCGTCGGGTGGCAGTCGGCGGTGCACACGCCGTCGGGCCCGCAGTAGATGCCCGGGCCGCAGGCGGCGTCCGAGTCGCACGAGCCGCCGCACAGCCCCTGGTACGCGGTGGAGCACGGAGGCGTGCTGCCGCCGATGAGGAGCTGCGGGTCGCTGCAACCTCCGACGTCGGCGACGCCCATCGCGCCAGCCAGCAGCGCGGCCAGGGCGCCGAGCGCGCGGGCGGGGCGAAGACGGCGGTGCGGCGGCGAAGGAGCAGGCTGCGATGGGCTACGCGTGGGCATCGATGGACCTCGGTCCCCCAGGGAAGAAGAAGGCAAGGCAACAGTATCCGCGGAACAATCCAGTGTAGCAGCGCGAAGGGGGCCGTCTCGGCTGGACATCTACGCTGAGGATGAAGTCACGGCTCGAGGGCGGCACGGCTCACGATTCGCCAACCGAGCACGCACCCGGGCCTACATGGCCGGCGGGCGGCGGGCGGCGGGCGCTGGGACGGACTACGAGCGCCACTCCACGCCGCGCGGGGTGCCTTCGCCGTAGCCGGCAGCCGTCTGCACGCCGATGACCGCGAGCTCGTGGAGCTCCTCGAGGTTGGCGGCGCCGGCGTAGGTGCAGGCGGACTGCACGCCGGTGATCATCTCCACCAGCAGCGCGCCCACGCTCTCGCGGCCCTCGCGGATGTAGATGCGCGAGGTGGAGATGCCCTCGCGGAAGAACCCCTTCTTGGCGCGATCGAAGCCGTCGAGCTCGGAGGTGCGATCGGCGACGGCGCGCGCCGAGGCCATGCCGTAGTTCTCCTTGTAGAGGAGGCCCTCGCGGTCCTCCTTCACGTCGCCCGGGCTCTCGTAGGTGCCGGCGAGCGCGGTGCCAACCATGACCCGGGCGGCGCCCGCCGCGAGGTAGAGCGCGATGTCGCGCGGGTAGCGCACCCCACCATCGGCCCATACGTGCTTGCCGAGCCGGCGCGCCTCGCGCGCGCAGACCTGCACCGAGGTGAAGGTCGGCCGTCCGGCGCCGGTCTGCATGCGGGTCGTGCACATGGCCCCGGGGCCCACGTTGACCTTGATCACGTCGGCGCCGGCCTCGATCAGCGCGCGCGTCGCCTCGGCGGTGCACACGTTGCCGGCAACCAGCGGCACCGCTGGACCGATGGCCTGACGCACCTCGGCCACGGCCTCGAGCATGCGGCGCTGGTGGCCGTGCGCGGTGTCGAGCACGATGGCCGAGACCCCGAGCTCCGCCAGGCGGGTGGCGTGGGCGGCGGCGGTGGCGGAGATGCCCACCGCGGCGGCGACCATGAGCTCGCCGCCCGGCGACATGGACGGGGCCAGCACCTCGAGGCGCACCGCGTCGTCGCGGGTGAGCACGCCATGCAGTCGCCCCTCGCTGTCGAGCACCGGTACCGCCTTGACCCGCGCCTCCTCCATGAGCAGGAAGGCGTCGCGGTTGGGGATGCCGGCGGGGATGGTGATCATCCGCTGCGACATGAGCGACTTGGCCGGTGTGTACTGATCGCGGTCGCGCAGATCGGCGTGGGTGATGATGCCCACCGGTCGCCGCTCGTCGTCGACGACGACCACCAGGTCGTGCGAGCGCTTGCGGATGATGCCGTGCACGTCGCGCAGCGTGGCGCGGCGGCCCACCGCCAGGGGCGTGTCGTAGCTCGGATCGGCGGCCTTGATGTGGCGCACGATGCGGGCCACCGTCTCCAGGTCCATGTCCTGCGGCAGCACGCCGAGGCCGCCGAAGCGGGCCATGGTCTCGGCCATGCGCTTGCCGGTGACGGCGTTCATGTTGGCGGAGACGATGGGGTGCGAGCCCCCGGCGAAGTCGACCGGGCGCAGATCCGTCGCCGTGCGTGAGGCGCCCGTGAAGAGGCTGGGCGTCAGGAAGACGTCTTCCAGCGCCAGCTCCATCTGCTCGTCGTGCTCGGGGTGCAGGAAGCGCATGCCTCTCCTCGTGGCGCGTGAGCGCGCTGGGCGAGCTTACTCGACGGGCCGCGCGGCCGCCCTACGCGCGGCTCCGTCGCGCCGCACGCGCCGCGCTAGCACCCCGCGGTAGGCGCGGAAGATCGGCCCGAGCACGCGGTCGTGGAGGGTGCCCACCACCAGGCGCTGCCACCCGTCCTGCACGGCGTGGATGGCGCGTGCCGCGTGCTCGGGCGCCGACAGGGCGCGCCCGCCGCGCCGCGAGTACCGCTCGGCGCGCAGCGCCGCGATGAAGTGCTCGAAGACCCGCGTCAGGTGGCGCCGGCGCTCGAGGAACTGCTGGCGCACCCGCGCGGCCTGCTCGGGGGCCATCCCCAGGAAGCCAGTGTAGGCATCGACGAGCTCGATCAGCGTCGCCCGGTCCAGGCGGGCGATGCGACGCATCTCGCGTCGCATGCCACCGAAGTGCACCCGCACCCGGCCGTGCACGTAGGCGTCGTAGAGCATGTTGCGCAGCGGGGCGATGGCCGGCAGGCGCTTGGTGAAGCGGTCGAGCGTCACGATGTCCAGGTCCATCAGGGCGTGGTCCCAGTCGACGTTGAGCGGATAGTGCTGCTCGCCCATGAAGACGTACTGATCGACGTGGGTGTCGAAGTTCGCCAGCAGCCACTCCCAGGGGTGCTCGCGCATCATCGCCTCGCGCTGCAGGTCGCTCCAGACGGCGGCGTCGGCGTCGAGCCGGCCGGGCAGGTGCTCGACGAAGGGCTGCATCATGCCCAGCGCCTCGCCGATGCCGGGCACCTCGCAGCTGCGCGCCACCACGGGGATGGTGGGCCGCCGCGCCAGGCGTCGCACGCCGTAGGCGAAGACCTCGCCGGCCACCAGGATGGGCTCGGCGGCCTTGAAGAAGAATCGGCGCCGGCGCCCGTCGAGGAGCATCACTGCCGGCCGCGTTCCAGCGCTCGGCCCCTCCACCTCCGCGGGCTGGAGGTCGAGGTCCAGCATCTCGGCCGGCGTGGCCATGCGCTCGAGCTGCATGGCCAGGCCCCGCTCGCAGCGATCCACGTCGGCGGCGAGAT
This sequence comes from Polyangiaceae bacterium, assembly GCA_037720395.1. GTDB lineage: Bacteria > Myxococcota_A > Polyangia > Polyangiales > Polyangiaceae > JBBJMR01. The sequence continues at coordinate 10,547 of JBBJMR010000001.1, read as the reverse complement.
CGGACATGTGCGGTCCATCCGATGCCGGTCGGCCCTGGGCGGCGTCGCCGCCCGCTGCTGGCACCCTGCTACATTCGGACCGTGGGCGAAGCGGACGTCGATGCCGAGGGCTGGGACTTCGTGGTGGTGGGCTCGGGCTTCGGCGGAAGCGTGTCCGCGCTGCGCCTGGTGGAGAAGGGCTACCGCGTGCTCCTGCTGGAGAAGGGCAAGCGCTTCCGCCCCGAGGACTTCCCCAAGGACAACTGGGACCTGCGACGCTGGATGTGGCTGCCGGCGGCCGGGCTGCGCGGCATCTTCCAGATGACCTTCCTGGAGCACGTCACCGTGCTGCATGGCGTCGGCGTGGGCGGAGGGTCGCTGGTCTACGCCAACACGCTCCCCACCCCGAAGGACGCCTTCTTCCAGGCGCCCTCCTGGGCCGGTCTCGCCGACTGGCGCGGCGAGCTCGAGCCGCACTACCGGACGGCGCGCCGCATGCTTGGCGCGGCACCGAACCCGGTGCGTACCCGCGGCGACCGGGTGCTCGAGGAGATCGCCCACGACATCGGGCGCGAGGCGCATTTCCACCCCACCGAGGTGGCGGTGTTCTTCGGCGAGCCGGGCAAGCGCGTGCCCGACCCGTACTTCGACGGCCAGGGCCCGGAGCGGGTGGGCTGCACGCACTGTGGCGCTTGCATGACCGGCTGCCGCGTCGGCGCCAAGAACACGCTGGACCAGAACTACCTCTGGCTGGCGGAGAAGCGTGGGCTGCGCATCGAGCCCGAGACCGAGGTCACCGCGGTGCGCCCGCGCCCCGATGGCGGCTACCGCGTGGAGACGCGACCGAGCTTCGGCGGCGCCGCGCCGCGCACCTTCCAGGCCGCGCAGGTGGTCTTCGCTGGCGGGGTGATGGGCACGGTGCCGCTGCTCCTGCGCATGCGCGGCGACCCGCAGGGCCTGCCCAGGCTCTCCGAGCGCGTCGGCGACTTCGTGCGCACCAACAGCGAGGCGCTGCTGGCGGTGATCAGCCCGGACCCGAAGGAAGACTTCTCCAAGGGCGTGGCCATCACCTCCATCCTGCACACCGACGAGCACAGCCACCTGGAGCCGGTGCGCTACGCGGCCGGCTCCGGCTTCTTCCGCACCATGGCCCTGCCGCATGCCCCGGGGCCGACCGCCTTCGGGCGGCTGGCCAGCGCGGCCCGCGGCCTGCTCCGCCATCCGCTGCGCTGGGCGCGCGCCCTCTCCGTCAACGACTTCGCGCGGCAGAGCCAGGTGCTCCTCTACATGCGCACCCTGGAGGGGACCCTGTCGCTGCGCCTCGGCAGGAACGCATGGACCGCGTTCCGCGAAGGGCTGGTGACGCGCCTCGATGATCCGGCCGCCGCGCCCAAGGCCTTCATGCCCGAGGCCACCGACCTGGCCCGGCGCTTAGCCGACAACGTCGGCGGCGTGGCGGTGCGCCAGCTCACCGAGACCCGGCGCGGGGTGGCCTCCCCCCCGCCCCTCCTGGGCGGGGCGTGCATGGGGGCCGACGCCGGCAGCGGGGTCATCGACAGCGACCACCGCGTCTTCGGCTATCCCGGCCTCTGGGTCGTCGACGGCGCCGCCGTCTCGGCCAACCCCGGCGTGAACCCGTCGCTGACCATCACCGCGCTCGCCGAGCGCGCCATGAGCCGCATCCCACCCAAGGCCCAGCCCGAGGCCGGGGCCGGCGGCGCGCGCTGAGGCGCGGCGCGCGGCCTCTGGGCGGTCACTTCTTCGGCGCCGGCTTGGCGGCGGCGGTCGCCGTCGGCGCCGCCTGGCCGCGCAGGTCGGCGAGCAGGCGCTGCGCGTTGTAGACCTTGTCGAGCGCCTCGGTGATGGCCGCGCTGTGCACGCTGACGGCGCGGTTCACGGTCTCGTCGAAGGCGTAATCGCCGCCGAGGGAGTGGATGTTGCCGTCGAAGATCAGGCCCACCACCTGCAGGTCCTTGTTGATCACCGGCGAGCCGGAGTTGCCGCCGATGATGTCGTTGGTGGTGACGAAGTTCATCGGGGTCTCGAGGTTCAGCTTGTCCTTGGCGTCGAGCCAGCGCTGGGGCAGTGCGAACGGGTCCTTGCCGGTGTGGCGCTCGAAGGCGCCGCCGATCTTGGTGATCGGGTCGACCGCCTTCTTGCCTTCGTTCCAGCCTTTCACCGTGCCGAACGAGAGGCGCAGGGTGAAGGTGGCGTCCGGGTAGACGCTGGTGCCGTAGACGTCGAACTTCGCCTTGCCGACGAGCTCGCCGTTCCTCTGCAGCACCGACTCCACCTCGTCCTCGAACTGCTTGCGCACCGCGCGCGCCTCGGGGTCGAGCCGGCGCGCCATCTCGATCATCGGGTCCTTGGAGGCATCGACGGCCGCCTTGCCGCCGTCGAAGAGCGCCTTGCGCGTCTCCAGCTTGCCCAGCTTGGTGCCCTTGATCAGCGCGGTGGCCACGTCCTCCGGTGACTCCTTGCCCAGGATCTTCTTGACCACCGGGTGGTCGGCACCGAGCTCCTCGCGCAGGCGGATGAAGTAGCTGGTGAGCACGCGCGTCTCGAAGTCGTCGTAGACCGGCGCGGTGCTGAAGAGCTTCTGCTTCACCTCGGGCAGCTTGGCGTCTGCATACTCGCGCAGGCGCTGGTCGTTGGGCTTGGCGAGCTCGTCGGCAGAGCGCACCAACCACATCGCGAACTCCAGCCGCGTCGAGCCCCAGAAGGGGCTGAAGGCGGCCGCGCGCGCTCGTCCGTACGTCCCGCCCTCGACCAGCGTGTACGCGACCTGGATGCCCTTCAGCGCCTCCACGGCGCCAGCCATCGCATCCCACGCGCCGGCGTACCTGGCCTTCATGCCCGGGTCGGCGTCGACGCGCCCGCGCAGGTCGCGCTCGGCCGCAGCCTTGGCGTTCCAGAGCGCCGGCGTGATCAGCGCCTGGTGACGGCCCTTGTAGGCCTTGAGGGCGTTCTCCATGCCGAAGAGCAGCGCCCCGGAGACGCGCTTCTGCTCCGGGCCGCGGTGCTGGAACTCGGTGACCCAGCCGCGCGTTTCGCTGATCCGGGTCAGGGAAAGCGGCAGGCCGATGTCGCGCTCGTAGGCCAGCTCGGCCAGGGTGGCGTTGCGCGAGGTCTTGCCCGGGTGGCCGGTGACGAAGGTCAGCTCGCCGGCCTTGGCGCCCGCCGGAGACCACTGGAAGTGGTTCTGGATCTGGGCCGGCTTGCCGTTTTCGTAGACGCGGACGAACGACAGGTCGAGATCGTAGCGTGGGAAGTTGAAGTTGTCGGGGTCGCCGCCGAAGAAGGCGATGGCCAGCTCGGGCGCGAACACCAGGCGCACGTCCTGGAAGCGGCGGTACTTGTAGAGGTGGTAGAGGCCGCCCTGGTAGAGGCTCACCACGTCGCACCGCGACTCCTCGCCGCTGCACGACTCCTTCTCGATCCGCGACATCTCGGCGCGCTGCGCGGCGACGTAGTCGGCGCCGCTCTTGCCCTGGGTGGCGCCGGTGACGCGCGAGGTGACGTCCTTGATCTCGACGAACTGGTTGACCTCCATCTCCGGGCACTTCACCTCGTCCTTCTCGGCGGCCGCGTAGAAGCCGGACTTGATGTAGTCCCTGGCCTTCGTCGACAGGTCCTCGATGCAGGGGTGCGCGCAGTGGTGGTTGGTCATCACCAGTCCGCTGGCCGACACGAAGCTGCCCGAACACCCGCGCGCCAGACGCGCCGAGGAGAGCCGCACCTTGTCGAGCCACGCCTGGCTGGGCGCGAACCCGTGCCGCTGCTCCAGGCGCTTGGAGGGGAAGTTGTCGAAGGTCCACATGCCCTCGTCGCTGGTGAGCGGGCCGGTGCCGGGCACGCCGGGCCGCGCGGCGCTCGCCTCCGCGGTGGTACCCGGCCGCGCGGCGATGGGCCCCGTTGGGACGCCGGGCTCGGGTGAAGGGCCACAGGCCGAGATCTGGGTGGCGACGGCGACGAGGGCGACGGCCAGGCTGCGGTTCGAGCTCACGGGACTCTCCTCCAGAGGGACCGAGCGGACGATTGCACCGGGGCGGCGCCCGCCGCAATGAGCCGCGGGCGGCGTGTCGCGCGTCCTACAGCCGGATCCATTCGGCTCGGCGCCACCGGGCGCCGGGCTCGCACACGATGTGCGCAGGCCGAGCAGGGCTCGGCCGTCCGGACTGTCGGTCGGACGGCCTCTTGCAAAGCAGGCTCCGCTTCGGTACGCCTCGCATCGTGCACGGAACTTCACGGAGGCTGGCTACGATGGGACGAGTCCTTTCAGGTGTCGTCGTTCTTGTTGTGTGGGCGGGTTGCGGTGGAGCGCCCGCTCCGACGGAGAAGCTCACCGCGTCGGAGGCGGCCGTGCGTGGCGCCAGCGAGGTCGGGGCTGCAAACGTCCCGGCCGCGGCGCTGCACCTCAAGCTCGCCGAGGAGCAGGTCGGCAAGGCCAAGGCGGCCATGGCCGAGGATCGCAACGAGGAGGCCGAGCTTCTGCTGATGCGCGCGCAGTCCGACGCCGAGCTGGCGCTGGCGCTGGCTCGCGAGGCCACCGCGCGCACCGAGGCCCAGGCGGCGCTCGATCAGGTGGCCAAGCTGAAGTCCGGCGGCAAGTAGGGCGGAACGGGAGGGCGCCGTGCGTCCTCTAAGAGGGACGCGCGGTGCAGGCCGGACGGTCCGCCGCGATGGGGGCGGTTCGCCCCCGCCGGTGTGTCGCAGCGGTTGTCCCGCACCCGGGCCTGACCCGGGGGACCTCCGGAGCGTCTGGCAGGTTATCCAACGTGAAGGCGTGAAGGAGACGACGATGATTGCTTGGCGTGGTGCTGCTGTGGCGACGGTGCTGATCTCGATAAGTTGCGCGACCGCGCCGCCCCCCAAGGAGCTCGTCGACGCGCGGGCGGCCTACAACAAGGCGCAGTCCGGCGCCGCCGGGCAGCTGACCCCGGCGCAGGTGCACGAGGCCAAGGTGGCCCTCGACTCTGCCGAGCGCGTCTACGTCGACGAAGGCGACTCCGCCAACGCGCGCGACCTGTCGTACGTGGCGCTGCGCAAGGCGGAGTGGGCCGACGCCACCGGCAACGCGGCCCAGGCCACCAAGCAGCGCGACCAGGCGACCTCCGACATGCAGAGCACCGCGCAGCAGCAGCTGGGCCAGACGCAGGCGGGTCTGGCGCAGGCGCAGGCCGACATCTCCAAGACCAAGCAGGCGCTGACCATGACCGCCGAGCAGCTCGCCGCCGAGAAGAAGGCGCGCGAGGCCGCAGAGGGTCGCGCCCGCGACGCGATGAGCAAGCTGGCCAGCGCCGGCGGCGGCGTGTCGATCAAGGACGAGCCGCGCGGAAACGTCATCACCGTGCCCGGCAACGCGCTGTTCGCCTCGGCCAAGGCCGACCTGCTCCCCGGCGGGCAGGACAAGCTGAACCTCATCGCCGACGCCCTGAAGAACCAGCAGGATACGGCGAAGATCACCGTCGAGGGCCACACCGACAACCAGGGCAACGAGGGCAGCAACATGGAGCTGTCCACCAAGCGTGCCCAGGCAGTGAAGGACTACCTGGTGACGCGCGGGGTGAAAACCCAGGCCATCACCGCCACCGGCGTCGGCCAGGGCCGCCCCTCGGGTGACAACAGCACCGCCGGCGGCCGCGAGAAGAACCGCCGCATCGAGATCATCATCGCCCCCTTCGACAAGAAGGGCTGAGCGTCGCCCAGGAACGAGGTCTCTCGGAGCCTCGGCCAGGACGAGGTCCGTTGCAGAGCCTGGAGCTCCTCACGCTGTCGGCCACCGAGCTCGCGGCGCGCATCCGGCGCCGCGAGCTCTCGTCGCTTTCGGTGGTCGACGCGCACATCGAGCGCATCCAGGCGGTCAACACTGGCCTCAACGCCGTCGTCGCCGACCGCTTCGCCGCCGCGCGCGAAGAGGCGCGCGCCGCCGACGCGCGGGTGCTGGAGGGCGGCGCCCTGCCGCCGCTCTGGGGCGTGCCGTGCACCATCAAGGAGGCCTTCGCGCTGCAGGGCATGCCCAACACCTCGGGGCTGGTCTCGCGCCGCGGTCCTCTGGCCGAGATCGATGCGGTCGGCGTCCGCCGCCTGCGCGCCGCCGGCGCCATCCCGCTCGGTGTGACCAACGTCTCCGAGCTGTGCATGTGGATGGAGAGCCAGAACAAGGTCTACGGTCGCACCCGGAACCCGTACGACGCGCGCTGCACTGCCGGGGGCAGCTCGGGCGGGGAGGGGGCCATCGTCGGCTCCGGCGGCTCGCCGTTCGGCCTCGGGTCGGACATCGGTGGTTCCATCCGCATGCCGGCCTTCTTCAACGGCGTGTTCGGGCACAAGCCGAGCGGCGGGCTCGTCGACGGCACCGGGCAGTACCCGCTGCCCACCGGCGGCGCGCTTCGCTACGTGACCACCGGCCCGCTGGCGCGCCGCGCCGAGGACCTCTTCCCGCTGCTGCGCATCCTCGCCGGCCCGGAGGCCTCCATCCAGGACCCGGCCGAGGTGGACCTGGCACGGCTGGAGGTCGTCTCGGTGGAGGACAACGGCGCGTTGCGAGTGGCGCCGGAGCTGGTGCGCGCCCAGCGCCGCGCCGCCGAGGCGCTGCAGAAGCGCGGCGCACGCCTGCGAACCGCGCGCATCCGCGGGCTGGAGGACACCTTCGAGATCTGGTCGGCGATGCTCGACGCCGAGCAGGGGCCGTCGTTCTCGTCCTTGCTCGGCGGCGGCACCGAGATCCGCGCCGGGCGCGAGCTCGGGCGCTGGGCCCTGGGGCGCTCGCCGCACACCTTGCCGGCGCTCGGCCTGGCGCTCCTCGAGAAGCTGCCCAGGCTGGTGCCTTCGCGCGGCCGGCGCATGGTCGAGGCCGGCATGCGCCTGCGCGACGAGCTCACCGAGGTCATCGGGCCGCACGGCGTCATGCTCTACCCGTCATACCCGACCACCGCGCCGCGCCACCTGAAGCCGCTCTGGCCGCCGTTCAACTGGGTGTACACCGCGCTGTTCAACGTCATGCTCCTGCCGGCCACGCAGGTGCCGCTCGGGCTCGGCGCCGGCGGGCTGCCGCTCGGCGTGCAGGCCGCCAGCACCCACGGCAACGACGCGCGCACCATCGCCGTGGCGCTGGAGCTGGAGCGCGCCTTCGGGGGCTGGGTGCCGCCGTGGCTCGCGGGCCGCCCGCCACTGCCCGGAGAGATCACCACGGAGAGCCGGAGACACGGAGAGGTTTGATCACGTCTCCGTGTCTCCGTGTCTCGGTGGTGATTGCCGGACGACTCAGTCGGGCACCTCGCCGCAGTCGGTGAAGCTGATGGTGGTGTCGATGCGGAAGTTCGACTCGGTGGTGTGCCGCTCGGCGAAGAAGAAGTCCAGCGGGTAGACGTGTCCGGGCTCGATGCCCAGCGCGGCCGCCTGGGCGTCGAGGTCGATCTGCTGGCTCATGGCGCCGTGCACGCCACCGAGGTCGATGGCCAGGTTGCCGTTGACGAAGGTGAAGAGGTCGTCGTCCCCGGTGAAGCTGAAGACCTCGCCGCCCTGGTAGAGGAACTGGGCGCGCAGCTCGTAGGTGAAGTGGTAATTGTGCGCGTTGCCCTCGTCGCCGAAGCCCTGGCCGTCGATGGGGAAGAAGTCACCGTTGTCGTAGGTGAACACCCCGCCGGCGCCCTCGACGAGGGTGATGGGCAGCGGCTGCGCCATGTTGATGCCGTCCACGTCGCGGTACCACTGGTCGAAGGCTTCCTGCCCGTTGGTGGTGGGGTTGCCGGCCTGGCCGGCGTAGACGGGCTTGCCGTCGGCGCCGAGCGTGCCCTCGACGATGCCCGGGTCGACCTCGACCAGGAACTCGAAGTCCGGGTGGCTGGCCTGGAAGTCGCGCACGGTGCCAGTGAACGTCGAGCCGCAGAAGCCGGAGTTGTCGGCGCCGGACCCGGAGCCGGGGCCGGACCCGCTGCCGGCTCCGCCGCTGCCCACGAAGCCGGCCGCGCTGCTGTCGTCGCCAGCTGCGCCGCTGCCCGGGCCTGCGCCACCGTGCGCCCCGTCGAACACGCTGCCGTCGTCGTCGCCGCCGCAGGCGGCCATCGCCGGCGCGAGGCAGGTCAGCGCGAGCAGGGCCAGGGTGCGCATGATGTCGTTCTCCCTCGTGGTCGAAGGCTAGCACTCCGACGAACATCGGGCCGAGCCGGCGGCCACCGCCGGTGCCGTCGCGTGCGGGGGGCGTATCCGGGGTAGGACCGCGCCTCGGCGTGTCACCCCTGAGCCTCCATATGGCTACCCCTGGGCCCGTGCTAAACCCCGGCTGGGATGGGCGACAAACACGACCCGGACGAATCCGACGTCCCCGAGTGGATCGTCTCCGCCGCCACGGCGCTGGGGATGAACGAGATCCGGGTGCGCTGGAAGCTCATCCGCTGGCAGCGCGCGCTCCGGAGCATGCGCCGCGACCTGGCGCCGGCGTCGCGCCGCTTCCAGCACCAGATCTGCGCCGGCTGCGGTGCGGTGCAGGACCACGAAGCGAAGGTCTGCTCGAGCTGCAACGACAAGCTCTCGGCGCCGGCCGCGCGCTGGCTGAAGAAGCTCGGGCTGCGCATCCCCACCGCGCTGAGCATCAGCTCGCTCCTGGCGGTGAGCTTCATCATGCTCTTCGGGCGCATGTGGATCTCCGGCCCGGGGCAGACGCTCTGGGGGTGGACCACGCCGACGTTCATCACCTACGGCGGCATGATCCCCGAGCTGGTCATCGAGGAGGGGCAGTGGTGGCGCCTGGCCACCGCCTGCTTCATGCACCTCGGCATCTTCCATCTCGGCTTCAACACCGTGGCCATCATGCAGATCGGCCCCAGCGTCGAGGAGCTGTTCGGCCGCGGGCGCATGCTCTTCTTCTTCATGCTCACCGGCGTGCTGGCCTTCGCCGCGAGCGCGCTCTTGCAGGATGCGCCCACCGCCGGCGCCTCGGGCGCGATCATGGGGCTCATCGGCGTGGCGGCGGGGTGGGGGCAGCGCGACGGCACCAGCCTGGGCCGCGAGGTGCGCAACCAGATGGTGCAGTGGGGCGTCTACACCATGTTCTTCGGGATCATGGTCAACGCCAACCACGTGGCCCACGCCGCCGGCTTCGTGTTCGGCGGCCTGCTCGGGTACGCGTTCGATCCGCGCCAGCTCGAGCGCTCCGGCCGCTCGACGCTGAGCCACGTCCTCGGCGCGGCCGGCGCGCTGGCCCTGGCGGGCACCATCGCCATCATGATCTTCCCGCTGCCCTCGGCGCGGCGGGGCAGCGTGGAGGACGCCATGGAGGCGATCTACGAGGACCCCGACGAGGACCTGGGCGACCCCGATGAGGGCGCGCTCGTGGAGATGACGGCCAGCGTCGCCAGGGCCTGCGACCTCCACCGCGCCGGCAAGGAGGAGGAGGCGAAGGCGGTGATGGCTCGCATGAACGGCGAGCACGCCGCAGCCGGCCACGAGATCTACACCGTCGACTTCGCGTGCCAGATGACCGACCTTCAACGTGAGGCATGCCAGCAGCTCCGCGCCAAGGGCCCGGCCATGTTCGGCGATCCCTCGCGGAAGCAGGTGCAGGACATGGCTCGCTACCAGGAGATCGTCTGCAAGGGCCTGGAAGCCCGCCCATGAGTCGCGCTGCGCGGGGCAGGCACGCTCAGCGCGGCTTGGCCCACTCGTCGTAGCGCTCCAGCAGATCGGCGGGCGCGCCGTACACCGCGTGGCAGCCCGCCCGCAGCAGCTCGGCGGCGGGGAAGCCACCGCAGAGCACGCCCACGGCGCCGAGGTCGATCTTCTTCGCTGCCATGGCGTCGTACGGCGAGTCGCCGACGACGAGCACGTCGGGCGCCGCCACCTCGCCCAGGCCCTCGAGCGCCGCCTCGAAGACGTCGGGGTGCGGCTTGGTGCGCTCCGCGTCCTCGGAGGTGGTCGCCTCCTCGATGAGGTCCTCGATGCGACAGAGCGCCTTGTAGGTGTCGAGCTCCTGCTCCTTGCACGACGAGGCCAGCGCCAGCTTCACGCCGTCGGCGCGCAGCCGCTCGAACAGCTCGCGCACCTTGGGGAAGGCCTGGGCGCGCGGCAGGTACTCCCGCAGGTAGAGCTCGCCGCGCCACTTCTCGAGCTTCTCCCCGAAGTCGTCGCGCTCGGCCTTGGTCAAGAAGACCGGCATGAGCTGGTCGCCGCCCTTGCCGATCTGGCCGCGCACGTCGGCGAAGGCCACTTCCTTGCCGAACTCGGCAAAGGCGCGCTGCCAGGCCTCGGCATGCATGTCGACGGTGTCGACCAGGGTGCCGTCGATGTCGAAGAGGACCGCTCTGAGCACGAGCGGAACCCTGGGGAGCAGCGGCCCCGACAGCAAGTGAGGTGCCCCGTCCGCCGGCGAGAACCAGGGCCGGCCTGACCCTGGCTCGACGGCGCTGGCGCGCTCGACTACAAGGCGAGCATGGCTCGGATGGTGCAGTGCGTGAAGCTCGGGCGTGAGGCGGAGGGGCTCGACAAGCAGCCCATCAAGGGTGAGCTGGGCCTCCGCGTCTTCGAGAACGTCTCCAAGGAGGCGTGGAAGATGTGGCTCGAGCACTCCA
>JBBJMR010000302.1:0-10692 GCA_037720395.1 Polyangiaceae bacterium | reverse complement strand
CCGATCGTTTGGTCGCGGCGGGTGAGCCGCTGGGGCTCGTTCATGCCGGCTTGAAGGCGTTGGCGAGCTTGCGAATGGAGAAGGGCTACCGCGATTACGGCCACGACATCGACAACACCGACTCGGTGCTCGAGGTCGGCCTGGGCTTCGCCGTCGACCTGGAGAAGCCCGGCGGCTTCATCGGCAAGGAGGCGGTGCTGGCCAGGAAGGCCGCCGGGCCGCTGACGCGGCGCCTGGTCCAGGTGCTGCTGCAGGATCCGGAGCCACTCCTCTTCCACGCCGAGGTGGTGCGGCGCAACGGCGTGGAGGTGGGCTACATCCGCGCCGCCTCGTACGGCTTCACCCTCGGCGGCGCGGTGGGCCTGGCCATGCTCGACGCCAAACAGCCGCTCGACGCCGCATGGCTCGCCGAGGGTCGCTTCGAGGTCGACGTGGCCGGCAAGCTGCACCCGGCGGTGGCCTCGCTGCGGCCGCTCTACGATCCGGAGAACAAGCGCATCAAGGCGTGAGCGCGGCGCGGTTCGCCCGGGTCGGCCGCGGTGCTAGGTCCTGGGCATGAAGCGCGGCGCCACACTCGCGATCCTCCTGGCAGCGGCCGCCCTCCTCCTGGCCTGCTCCGCGACGCCGCCGGCTCCGCCGCCCCCCCACGAGGGCGCGCCGAGCACCATCGCCGCCTCGCCGCCGGCGCTGCGCCTGCCGACCACCGTCCTGCCGGTGAAGCAGAGCGCCACCCTCTCGCTGGCGCCCGAGGCCGACACCTTCGATGGGTCCACGGACATCGAGCTCGACGTGCGGCAGGCGACGCCCCTGCTCTGGCTCAACGCCACCGAGCTCACCGTGCGCGAGGCCTGGGCGGAGGTGGGCGGGGCGCGCCTGGCGACGCGCGTCATCGCCGGCGGCGAGGACTTCGTGGGCTTCGCCTTCGAGCGCCCCCTGCCCGTCGGCCGCGCGCGCCTGCACGTCGCCTACGGCGGCAAGGTGACGGCCAAGGACGACCGCGGTGTCTTCCGCATGAAGGAGGGAGCCTCGACGTTCCTGTTCACCCAGTTCGAGACCACCGAGGCGCGGCGCGCCTTCCCCTGCTTCGACGAGCCGTCCTTCAAGCACCCCTGGCAGCTCACCCTGCGCGCCCCGGCCTCCCAGGTCGTCCTGTCCAACACGCCAGCCGTCGAGGACAAGCCCGACGGCGCCGGCTGGAAGTCGCTGCGCTTCGCCGAGACCCGGCCGCTGCCGGCGTACCTGGTGGCCTTCGCCGTCGGCCCCTTCGAGCTCGTCGACGCCGGCCGCGCCGGCAAGAAGGGCACGCCGCTCCGCATCGCCGTGCCGCCGGGCAAGGCCGCGCACGCCGACTTCGCCCGCGCGGCGCTGCCGAAGATCGTCGGCTTGCTCGAGGACTACTTCGGCATCCCTTACCCCTACGAGAAGCTCGACCTGGTGAGCGTGCCCAACCTCGTCTCCTTCGGGGCCATGGAGAACGCCGGCCTGATCACGTTCACCTCCGGCGTCCTGCTGGCCGAGCCCAAGGAGGACACGCCTGCCTACCGCGACCGGGTGGTCCTCTACGTCGCACACGAGGTCGCCCACCACTGGTTCGGCAACCTGGTGACCACCGCCTGGTGGGACGACATCTGGCTCAACGAGGGCTTCGCCACCTGGATGGAGGTGAAGATCACCCAGCGCTTCGACCCGGCGTTCGGCGAGGACCAGGCCGAGGCCGCCGCCTTCTCCGCGGTGATGAGCGAGGATGGGCTGCTCTCGGCGCGCAAGGTGCGGCAGCCGGTCGTCAGCAAGGACGACATCGCCAACGCCTTCGACGGCATCACCTACCAGAAGGGCGGCGCCGTGCTGGGCATGTTCGAGGCCTGGCTCGGCCCCGATGCCTTCCAGAAGGGCGTGCGCCACTACCTGGAGAAGTTCGCCGACGACAACGCCACCTCCGCCGACTTCCTGACCGCGCTCGGCGAGGGCGCCGGGCAGGACGTCAGCGCGGCCATGTCGACGTTCCTCGATCAGCCGGGCGTGCCGCTGGTCACACCGCAGCTGGTCTGCGACGCCGGCGTCGCCAGGCTGGCGTTGAAGCAGGAGCGCAACCTGCCCATCGGCTCGCAGGGCGCGGCCGCCGCGCTGTGGCACATTCCGGTCTGCGCGCGCTACGGCACCGGCGCCGCCAGCGGCCGCGCCTGCGTCATGCTGCGCGAAGCGACCGGGGATCTGCCGCTGCCCAGGCTGCCGGCGGCGAAGAGCGGCTGCCCCGACTGGGTGATGCTCAAGGAGGGAGGCCACGGGTACTACCGCGTCACGCACACCGCGCGCGACCTGCAGACGCTGCTCGCGCCCGGCAAGGTGCCGCTGACCCCGCGCGAGCGCGTGGTGGTGGTGAGCGACGGAAACGCGCTGGTGTCGAGCGGCAAGCTGCCGCTCGGTGATGCGCTGGCCACGGTGCCGGCGCTGCTCGAGGACAGGAGCCCGTTCGTGCAGACGGCGGCCGTCAACCTGATGTCGTGGCTGCAGCCGACGTTCGTGGAGCCGGCGCTGCACCCCAAGGTCGCGCGCTTCGTGAACCGCACCCTGGCGCCGCGGGTCAAGGAGCTGGGGTGGCGACCACGGCGAGAGGACTCCTCGGAGGTCGGGCGGTTGCGCCTGGAGGTGCTGGGGATGCTCTCCACGCTGGGAGACGACCCGAAGCTGGTGGCGCCGGCCACGCAGCTGGCGGAGCGCTGGCTCGACGACCCGAGCGCGCTGGAGCCGGAGGTGGCGGAGACGGTGCTGCGCACAGCCGCGGCGCGCGGCGACCGGCGCTTGTTCGATCGCCTGGTGACGCTGGTCAAGGCGGAGCGCGACACCAAGCGGCGCAACCGCCTGCTCGCCGGACTGGCCGGCTTCCGCGATCCCGCCCTGGCCCGCGCGTCGCTGGCCCTCTACCTGGCCGACGACACGGACGCGCGCGACGGCACCGCGCTCCTCTTCGGCCAGGACCTGCACAGCAGGCAGGTGACCTGGGACTTCGTGAAGGAGAACTACGACGCGTTGATCACCAAGTTGCCGGATGTGATGCAGCCTGCGCTCTTCTCCGTGGCCGACTTCTGCGACGAGGCGCACCTGGCCGAGGTGCGATCGTTCTTCGGTGCGCGTGCCGGCAAGGTGACCGGCGCGCCGCGCCAGCTGGCGCAGGCGGTGGAGAAGAGCAGCCTGTGCATTGCCCAGAAGGCCGCGCACCGGGCCAGCCTGGAGAAGTTCCTCGCCAGGCAGTGAGCAGTACCGGCAGTACCAGCAAAGGGCTCGCCCCTAGTCATTTCGTCGGACGGCGGCCCTCGACCTGGCAGCTGTCGTCGCTGTACCGCTACGTTTGTCGCTTCATGGGAGCAGCGTGACGACATCGTCGGGGCAGACGCGGCGGCGCAGGGTGCGCCGGACGATGGTCACCTGCGCCGCGCTGGCGCTGGTCGCCGGCGCCGCCGCGGTCACCGGTGCTGCGTGCGTGCGCACACCGAGCTGCCCCGACCTGGTCGAGGAGGAGAGCTGGGCCGCGGCCAAGGTCTCCTGTCGCGCGGAGCTCGACGCCGGCGGCTCCGCAGAGACGGCCCCCGACCTGGGCCGGGCGCTGATGAACTCCGGCGACGACGCAGGCGCGCTGGAGATGGCGATGCGGGCGCTGCAAGCGGGGCCCTCGACGGCCGCGCTGCGCGTCGCGGGCACGGCCCAGGACCGCCTCGGCGGCAGCACCAACATCGCAGCCGGCCGGGAGAAGCTGCACGCCGCGCTGGCCGCATCGGAGGAGGAGGGCGACGACGACGGCGTGGCCCGCGCCGCTCTGGCCCTGGCCGGATCGTTCTGGCGCGAGAGCCGCTTCGAGGCCGTCGACCGGTGGTTGCGGGCGGCGGAGACCACAGCGCGTGAACCGGAACCCAGGACCAGGGGCACCGTGGCCATCCGGCGCGGGGACCTCCAGCGACGTCTCGGCGACGCCGATGGCGCGGAGGCCACCTACGCGCGCGCCGAGCAGCACCTGGGTCCATTCCCTACCAAGCTCGGATGGCTGCTGCTCAAGCGAGGCAAGCTGCACCTGGAGCGTGGCTCGCCCTCGGCTGCCAGGCCGCTGTTCGAGGAGGCGCTGCAGATCGCCGACGCGGCGGGCCAGGCCGACGTGCAGCGTGCCGCGCGCGTGTCGCTCGCCGAGATCGCGCGGCTGGAGGGCGACACCGCGGAGGGCTTCTCCCGCCTGGAGGGGTGGAGCGGCGCGCGCCCCAGCAACTACCTGCGCGCCCTGGCGCTGCTCCACGTCGCCCAGGGCGACGCGGCGCGGGCAGGCGGTCCTCGGCGAGGCCATCGCCGGCACCAGGGACGCCGAGTCGCTCTGGGAGCTGCACTTCGAGCGGGGTCGCGTCCTCGAGCAGCTCCGCCGTGCGCCGGACGCGGAGAGCGCGTACCGCGCGTCGATCGGCGAGGTGGAGAAGCTGCGCGCCGCGCTGCAGGGCAGCGACCTGCAGCCCTGGCTGCTGGCGCGGCGCCGCCAGCCCTACGAGGCGCTGTTCCGGATGCTCGCCGAGCGCGGTGAGACCCACGACTTGCTTGGCGTGCTCGAGTCGCTGACCGCGCGCAGCTTCCTCGATTTCGTGACCGACCAGGGCGCTGGTCCCGGGGCCGGTGACCCGCTCGACCGCGCCGCGGAGCTCGAGGCCCTGCGCAGCGGCCTGCTGGTGCAAGAGGGGGCGGCCAGCCCCGTCGGCGGTGAAGCCCTGGTCGTGCTGGAGGCCGACGGGCGCGTCTGGAGCATCCACCGCTCGGCCAGCGGCGTGGTGGTCGAGAACCGCGCCGACAGCGCATCGGTGCGAGAGGAGATGCGCGCGCTCGACGCCGACCCGAGCGACGTCGCGGCGGCGGAGCGCCTCGGCGAGCGGCTGTTGCCCGCCTCGGTCGTCGCCGGCGACGCCATCCTCCACATCGTCCCGGCCGGCGAGCTGCTACGCGTGCCCTGGGCCGCGCTGCGCCGCCACGGCAAGCCCCTGATCACCGAGCGCGCCGTGGCCATCGCCCCGAGCCTGGCGCTGCTCGGCGCGCTCAGCCCCGCCCCCTACGCCACCGGCAGCCTGGTGCTCGGCGATCCCGACGGCACGCTGAGCGCTGCCCGCGACGAGGCGCGCCTGGCCGCGGACGCGCTGCGGGCGCCGCTGCGGCTGGGCGCGGACGCCGGGCGCGCCGCCCTCTACGAGGCGCCCACCCCGTGGGTGCTGCACATCGCTTCGCACGCCTCCTCCGGCGCGGCGGGCGCGTCGCTGCGCCTCTCCGACGGCCCGCTCACTGCCGGCGATGTCCTCGAGGCGGGGCTGGCGGCGCGCGTGGCCGTTCTCTCCGGCTGTGCCACCGGAAAGAGCCGCACCCGCGAGATGTGGGGGTCACTCTCCGCCGCGCTGCTGGCGAACGGCACGGGCACGGTGCTGGCCACGCTGCGCTCCGTGGATGACGAGGGGGCGCGCGCGCTCATTGCCAGCGCCTACCGACACGGCCTCGCCCACGATCCCGTGCGCGCACTGGCCGCGGCGCAGCGTGAAGCGCTGGCCGGCGGGGGCGGCGAGTCGTGGTCGAGTTTCGTCGCCTACGACATCGGGACAGTTCCTCGATAGCGCACACGCAGGCGCGCGCTGCACCGAGCACGCCGACACGGAATACCGACTCGACCATGAATGCGACCAGAACGGACGAGAGACGAAGAGGAGCCGACCATGGGTGACATCGCCAGAAAGTTTCGTGTGTTCACCACCAATCGAACGGTGACGTTCAATGTCGGCACGAAGTGGAAACACGTCGTTTTGCGCGACAACACGCTCGGCTCCCGATGGAGCCGGGTTCGATTCAATTCCAACGGGACGGGCTCCTTCGACGTCAACCCCGGCGGAACGGTGACCTACGAGATCGCCTTCACCGAGAACGACTTCGCGGTCGCGGAGCGCGACGATGGGCTCCAGACGACGGGCGTGGCGGAGTACCTGGGCACCGACGTCAGCGTCGACCCCGGGGACCCCGCTCCGCCCCCGGACAGGGTGTGGTTCCCATCCTGATCACGACGCCCTCCGGATGGACACCCTCGGCGCTCGCAGTGTGAGCGCCATCGCGGCGCTCCAGCGGTCGCTGAGCGCCAAGGCACGGAGCTGAATGATGTGCTCGCCGGAGTCGACCTTCCAGCGCGCGCCACATCGCTTCATTCGGATTCCGACGAGCGTCTTGCAGGTTGCCTCGACGTTCCCGCTGCCGATGGGCAGGCCCCGCTGACGTGCCGACGCGTACTTCATGCGGTCGATGTTGTTATCGAGGTAGGTGATCGCATCGTGGACCGGCCGCTGACCATCGATGCGGACGCCCTCGCGCCCGGACTCGATGAGCTCGCGAAGGATCTTGCGCGCAGCCAGGTCGCTGTTGAGGAGCGCCAGCTTCCAGCGGCTCAGCTCCTTGGTGGCACCCTCCCCGAAGATCGCTTTCGCCGCAGGTGCGAGCTTCTCCACGACGTGGAAGTAGTCGAGCAACTCGACCCGGTCGATGTCGGCGTCCAGCTCCTTGCCGAGCAGGTTCCACATCTCCGGCGCGCCGTCGTTGAGCACCGCGAGCAAGAGCTTCGGGCGCTTGCCGCGCAGCGCCATCGCGTCGTCCACCAGTGCCGTGCAGACGGCTGCCGGATCGCATCCCGGCATCGTGCCGTACCGTATGGTGTGAATGCCCTCCCCGTTGCCGTCGTGCAGGGTCACCGTTCCGCAGTACGCCATGCGGTAGACCCGAGCGACCGGGTTCTTCGCCGCGCCTCTTCGCGGGCGTCCGACAGGTCGTGCCCGCGGTTCCTCCATCGGCACGGCCACCCGGTCGAGCGAGATGCTGATGCTGCGGGCCTCGCGCGGCACATCGTAGGCTTCGATGAGCTCGCGCTCGACCCTCTCCCGCACGCCGGCGTAGATCGACCCCACCGCATGCCCCACCCGCTCGAAGCTCGAGCGCGAATACGGCAGACGCCCGATCTCCCGAGCCGTCGCTTCCGCCTCCCGCGATGTCCCCTGCTGCAGCAGATGCGCCATGCCGCGAGCGGCGCCGGGCAGCCACACGCCATCAACAGCCCCGCTTCGCAGTGCAACGAGGTCGACCGTCGCGCCGTTGCGTTCTCCGGCGCGCCGGTAGAGAGAGCGGGCGACGCCCGGCACCTCCCCCGCCTGGCTCATGAAGGTCGTCTCGTATCGACCCACACGTACGTGCTCGACGCCGTCGATCCGCAGTCGCGGCTCATCCACGTCGAGTGCCGCCAACGCTATCCCATGCGAACAGCGCTCCACCGCGGCAAGCCCCTCCCGAAGCGCGTTCTCGAATCTGTCGTACGCGGTCGTCGGCGACAGGCCCGACGCCCGCTCCACCTGCGCCTCCACCTGCACCAGCAACTCGCGCAGCGCCGGAACCATCTCCTTGAGCGCCGCCGGAACCTCCAGCATGATGTTCGACACGGGGCATCCTCCTGGTCTGGCCTTAGCAACTCGACCTTACAGGCTCTGCCCCGTTCTTCATCCGCTGCTCGTCACGGCACCCGCGAGTTGCCGTGTACAAAGAATCTTCCGCTCAGGATGAGATCCCGACCCCCCGGACAAGCCGCGCGAGCTGTTCCTGCTGAGCAGCATGGTCCACCGCGTCGTCGGAGGTCTCTTCGCGCTGCGCGCCACCAACACCGACGCCGTGGCCACGAGTGCCAGCGCGGCGATGACGCGCGAAGTGGTCGCGATGGAGCCGGTGCTGACCAAGCCCAAGGCCACTCCCAAGGCCATTCCCAAGGCCACCCCAAAGGCCACTCCCAAGGCCAAGCGCGGCGCGGCGCCCGTCGCCCAGCTCACCCCGGCGAAGACCAAGACCAAGGCCAAGGCCAAGGCCAAGGCCAAGCCCAAGGCGAAGAGCACGCGCGCGCCGACGTCGCGGCGAGGACGCGTCGCCCAGCTCAGCCCGCCGGGCGCGAAGGCCAAGGCCAAGGCCAAGGCCAAGGCGAAGCGCCCCGCTGCGCGCCGGGCCAGTCGCTCGCGCGCGAGCTAGCAGGCTGCTGGAATAGCGACGCATCGCCACCGGAATCGTTGTCGCCGCTATCACCTCACCCCCAACCCCTCTCCGCAAGCGGAGAGGGGAGCCGGCGGGCAGGGCCGGGTCAATCCACCTCGACCGCGATCCCCAGCTCCACGCTCGCCCCGACGTGCCGCGCCGCCGCCGCATCGCCCTCGAGCGTCCCTGTCGCCGGCAGCGCAGCCGATCCGTCGACGACCATGGCGCGATACCGCCCGCGCACCTCGAGCGGCACCGTCAGCTCCAGCCGGTCGCCCTCGGCGCGACAGCCCGCGTGCCCCGGGCACCGCGCCACCAGCTGCTCGGGCCCACCCAGGCTGCTGCGGTAGAGCCGCAGCTCGCGGACGCCCTGGCCGCCGGTGGCCACGGTGCGCAGCGTGTCGCCGACGACGGCCGAATCGGCGCGCTTGCCGGCGGCCGTGGCCAGGAGCGTGTGGCTCACGGCCAGTCGCTCGTGGCCTCTCGGCGCGCACATCCAGATCGCCATGCCGGCCGCCGCGGCCATCGCCGCCCCAGCCGCCCAGCGCCAGCGCGCCCCCGACGACGGGGGCGCCGGCGGCGGCGCGACCTGCCGCAGCACCTCGGCCTGCCAGGCCACGGGGGGCGGCGCGTCGCTGAGGTTGCGCAGAGCCAGGGCCAGCCGCTGGTAGCTGCCCCGCGCCGCCTGGCAGTCGGCACAGCTCGCCTCGTGCGCGTCGGGCGGCTCGCCGGCCTCCAGCCGGAGCGCGCCCTCGTCGTCGAAGCGTTTGCAAGGATCCATCGTGGTCACGGCTCCATCCCCTTCGACTCCAGGCAGCGACGAAGGACGGGCATCGCGCGCGCGACACGCGCCTGCAGCGTCGCCGCCTTCTCCCCGAGGATCTCGGCCATCGCCTCGTAGGTCATCTGATCGTGGAAGCGGAGGATGACCGCGGCGCGGACCTCCTCGGACAGCTCGCCCAGGCACGCCTCCAGCGCGCGCTCGCGCCGGTGCTGATCGATGTCCTCGGCCGGCGTGGGCGCCCGCGACTCGCCTTCGGGCAGCTCGGGGGACTCCTGGAAGTGGAGCGCCGCGCGGCGGCGCGCCTTCAGTGCGTCGAGGCAGCGATGATGGGCGACCCCGAAGAGCCAGGCGCGGGCCTGCCCCACGTCCCGCAGGGTGTCCAGGTCGCGGAACGCCTGCAGGAACACCTGCTGCAGCAGGTCGTCCGCCAGCGCCCGGTCGCCGGTCATCCGCGCGCAGTACGCGTGGATGGAATGACCATGCGCGCTCATCAGCGCACCCAGCCTCGAGTGCGCATCGGACACCGGCGCCCCCGCAGATCCGGGAAACCCGCGCTTTTCCTGGTACCTGGCCAGGCGCGGCAGCCTAGGCCAACGGTCTGCCGTCTTCCAGCGAGGCGCCAGTTCTCCATCGACCGTCCCATCGTCCCCCCGTTGGCGACGCCAGGGCGGCCACCGCGACAGGAAATCGCACCGCCGCCCGCCCGGGTGAGTGTCGAAAAATCGACCGAGCGGGTGTCGTGGACCCATCGCGACCGTCGCCTGCACGTGGTGCATCAGGTCGCCAAGGAGACGAACGGCTGCACGCCGGGCCCCGTGTCCGGCGTGCGACTGGTGCGACCGGCGTGTCCCTTGCCGGCGACGGGCGACATCGTCGATGGGCGCTACCGGCTCGACCGCCTGGGCGGTCGCGGGGGAATGGCGACCGTCTGGCGGGCCTTGGACGAGGTGACCGGGGACATCGTGGCGCTCAAGCTCCACAGCCGTCGCCACGCCGACCCGGTACGCCTCCTGCACGAGGCGCGGGTCCTCGGCTCGCTGCGCCACGCCGGGGTGGTGCGCTACCTGGCGCACGGCGACCCGCCGGGTTCCCCGTACCTGGCCATGGAGTGGCTCGAGGGCGAGGACCTGTCCGCGCGGCATCAACGCGGGCCCCTGACCATCGAGGAAGCGCTGGCGGTGGGCCTGCGGCTGGCCGACGCGCTCGACGCGGTGCACGCGGCCGGCGTCATCCACTGCGACGTCAAGCCGTCCAACGTCCTGCTCTGCGGCGCGACCGCGGCGGACGCCAGGCTCGTCGACTTCGGCGTCTCGCAGCCGCGAGGTGGCGGCGCCGACGTGCCCTGGGCACGCGGCGCCATGGTGGGCACGCCCGGCTACATGGCGCCGGAACAGTTCACCGGCGAGCACGAGGTCGACGCGCGCGCGGATCTCTTCGCCCTCGGGTCGTTGCTCTTCGAATGCCTGGCGGGCGTGGCGCCATTCGCCGGCAAGCACCCGATGGACACGCTGCGCCGCACGGTGCAGGACCCGGTGCCCTGCGTGGGCTCGCTCCGCGACGGCGTCCCCGACGAGCTCTCCGGGCTCATCGCCACCCTGCTCGCGCGCCGCCCCGACGACCGACCGGCCACCGCTGCGGCCGTCGCCGCGTGCCTGCAGCGATGCGGGGCGGGGCGCGAGGCGGCCGTCGTCGCATCGCCGACCTGACCGCAGTCCCCGGCGCTACTCTGTCGCGGATGCCGGGCCATCCACCGAGCCGTCGCGGCGCCTGCGCCCTGCTGCCGATGAACTACCGCTGCACGTTCGACGCGCGCACCCGCGTCGTCCTGGCGAAGTACGTCCACAAGCTCTGATCCC
>JBBJMR010000079.1:0-30291 GCA_037720395.1 Polyangiaceae bacterium | reverse complement strand
CCTTCGCCGAACCGGCGGGCACGGGCCCGGCACCCGCCCGGCCCGCATCGCGCCGCACGCCCGACGCGTCGCCAGCGGCGGTGGACGCAAGGGACACGGCCGCGCTGACGCCGTGGCTCCTGATCGGCGTCGGCGGCGCGGGGCTGGTCACCGGCGCGGTGGCGCTGGCCGTGCGCCAGGATGCGCTCGGCGATCACGACGCCTGCGTGGAAGGCCGGTGCCCGGCAGCCCTCGAGGACGCCGGCGCGCGCGGGCGCACCGCGAACGCCGTCATGTGGACGGGCTTCGCGGCCGGGGGCGCGGCCCTGACCGCCGGCGTCGTCTGGCTGCTGATGCGTGACCCCGCTCCGCCTGCAGGGCAAAGCGCGGTGCGCTTCGACGGCCGACGCCTGCGCTTCACCTTCTGAACGCGCGGCGCGGCCCGCGCCGCTCGGCTGGCGCTACTTCCCTCGCCCGGCGGCGTGGTGGGCGCTCACGCGCTCCGGCGTCAGCGCCTGTTCGTAGACGGCCAGCTCGTCGAGCCACCCCTCGAAGAAGGGGTGACCCTGCGCCGACGGCGCGCCGAACGTCGGCGACACCGACTCGTCGTCGACGAGCAGCAGCTCCTCACCGGGCGTGCCCTGGACGCCGTCGAGATAGATGCGCAGCACGGCCCCGTCGAAGGTGCCGACCACGTGGTGCCACTCGTCCTCGCTCACCGGCGCGCCGCGCGCCTCGCCGTAGGTTCCGTTGGACCAGCGCGCCAGCGCGACCTTGCCGCTCATCGAGACCACCAGGTTGTACCCGTCGCGTTCAGCCTCCGCCCCGACCGCATTGCCGAAGACGAAGAGGTTCTTGTCGCTGATGGAGAGCGGGCGCATCCAGGCCTCGAGGCTGAACTCCGCCGCCCCGATCAGCCCCAGTGGGCCGGCCAGCGCCACCGAGGTGTCGACGCCGTCGAAGCGCAGGGCCGTCCCGGCGGAGCCGGCGATGGCCCCCGGCTGCTCCCAGAGCGGGGAGCCGTAGAGCTGCGCGTCGGGGCCGCCGCTGCTGTCGACGGCACGGGTGGCGCCCGCGCGCTCTTCGAGGCGGAGCCAGCGCACCGGACCGTCCTGTCGCACCACGTCCCCGTAGCCGTCGGACCCGCCAGCCGGCAGGTCGTACCGGTACTCCGGGAAGCACGCGCTGGACGCCGCGGCCACGAGCACCACGCCGGCCTGCGCCAGACGCGGCAGACGCGCCAGACGCGCCAGACGCGGCAGACGCGCCAGACGCGCCACGGAGCGGCTGCGGCGCGTGTTCCGACCGCGCTGCGAAGTTCCAAGGAGGTGAAGCATGCGCGGGACGCGTCGTTGCTGCGTTTCGGCCAGTATGTCACAGTCGCCGCGATGCTCGACCCGGCCATCGGCGCGGCCGGACGCTCGGGCCAGCAGGACGAGCTGCGGCCGGGTTCGGTGCTGCTCGGGCGCTACCGGCTGCTGCGCCTGCTCGGCACCGGCGGCATGGGCAACGTCTGGGCGGCGTCGGCGCACGGGGCGCGCGGCTTCCAGCGCACGGTGGCCCTCAAGGTGCTCGAGCGCGGCCTCCGCGACGACCCGCGCTACGGCGCCATGCTCCTCGAGGAGGCGCGCGTGGCGGCGCGCATCCAGCACCCCAACGTGGTGCCGGTGCTCGACGTCGGTGAGCACGAGGGCTGCCTGTTCGCGGTGCTGGAGATGGTGGAGGGCGAGGACCTGCGCGCGGTGATGGCGGCGGCCCGCAGCCGGGGCGTCCGCATCGAGCCGGAGCTGGCGGCGCGGATCGTGGTCGACGCCTGCGCCGGCCTGCACGCGGCGCACGACCTGTCCGATGACGGCGGCGCGCCGCTCGGCCTCGTGCACCGCGACGTGTCGCCACCGAACCTGCTGCTGTCGATGAGCGGGCAGGTCCGACTCAGTGACTTCGGCATCGTGCGCACCGGGCAGGGCGTCGACACCTCCCCGGGTCAGGTGAAGGGGCGCGTGCGCTACATGGCGCCGGAGCAGGCACTGGGCCAGCGCATCGATCGCCGCGCCGACGTCTTCTCCATGGGCGTCGTGCTCTACGAGCTGTGGACCGGCGCGCACCCGTTCGACGGCGCGGGCGAGGTCCAGATGCTGAGCGCGCTGCTCTCCGGCAGCTTCCGCGATGCGGCCGATGCCCGGCCCGACCTGCCGGCTCCGATGGCGCAGGTGCTGGGCCGCGCGCTGGCACCGCTGCCGGAGGCCCGCTTCCCGAGCGCCGCCGCCCTCGGCGCCGCCATCGCCGACGCGGTGGGCGCGCGCCTGGCGACCTCCGAGGCGGTGGCGGCCTTCATGCACGAGACCGTGGGCCAGCAGGTCGCCGCGCGCGCCGCCGCGTTGCGCGATGCGCTGCGCGACGGACGTCGCTGGCGGCGCGGGCGGCGCCCTGGACGCCCACGCCGCCAGCGGTCCAGGCTCCGCCACTTCCGAGGCGCGGTTGCCCTCGCCCTCGCGGGCACGCCGGCGGCGTCGCCGATCACGTCGGTCCCGGGTAGCCACGCGACCATCGCTGGCGTCGGGGGCAACGAGCGCTCGACCGTGGCGCCGCGGTCGCGTCACCTGCGCTGGCTGGCGGTGGCGGCGGCGCTCGGCGCGCTCGCAGGGCTGGCGGCGCTGCGCGGCACCGCCTCCGCCGAGCCAAGCGGCGAGGCGGCGAGCGGCGTGGCCAGCGCGGCCGCCCGACTCACCCCCACGCTGCCCGTCCCCGAGCCAGCGGTGCCCGACGAGCAGGCCGATGCGCGACCGTCCACCCCGCCAGCGCGCGGCGGGCGACGCGGGCGACCCCCGCCGCCAGCCGCCGCGTGGAAGCAGCCGGTCGCGCAACCCGGCTTCTAGCCGGCTTTGCCCGCTCCATGCCCGCCGGCTCCGCTGACAACGGTTCGTGCCTCAGCGCAGCCCGTGTCGCTTGAGCAGGCTCAGCAGGTAGCCCCGGTCCATGCCGGCCACACGCGCGGCGCGCGAGGCGTTCTGCTCGCAGTCGCTCATCAGCGCCGAGAGGTAGTGCCGCTCGAAGGTGTTCAGCGCCTGGGCGCGCGCGTCGCGGTAGCTCGCGCCCTTGGTCGGCGGCATGGAGGCCGGGGCGCTGGCCGTGTCCGGCGGCGCCGCGTCGTCGAAGGGCAGCTCGCCGAAGGCCAGCGCGCGCTCGACCAGGTTGCGCAGCTCGCGGACGTTGCCGGCGAAGTGCCCGGCCACCAGCCGCTCCAGCGTGGCTGGCGGCAGCGGCGGCGGCGGCTCCCCTGCCGTCAGCTCGCGCGCGAAGTGCTCCCACAGCAGCGGGATGTCCTCGGGCCGCTCGCGCAGCGGCGGGAGCACGATGCGGGCGCCGGCGAGGCGGAAGTAGAGGTCCGCGCGGAAGGCGCGCCGGTTGACCTCGGCGCGCAGGTCGCGGTTCGTGGCGCAGACGACGCGCACGTCGCTCTCCATGTCCGCATCACCACCGACGCGGCGGAAGCGCTTGCGCTCCAGGACACCGAGGAGGATGGGCTGGACCGCCAGCGGTAGCTCGCCGATCTCGTCGAGGAACAACGTGCCCCCGCGGGCCTCCTCGAAGGCGCCGATGCGGCGCCGCTCGGCGCTGGTGAAGGCGCCCCGCTCGTGACCGAAGAGGTGCGACTCGACCAGGTTGCCGGGCAGAGCGCCGCAGTCCACCACCACGAACGGCCCCTGGCTCCGGTCGCCGATGCGGTGCAGGGCGGCGGCCACCACCTCCTTGCCGGTCCCCGTCTCCCCCTCGACCAGCACGCCCCCGGCGAAGGCGCGGCACTTGAGCACCTCGCGCGCCACCGCGGCCATGGCCGCGCTGCGGTAGACGAGACCGGGCACCTCCGGCAGCGGCGGCAACGACGGCGGCGCACCCCGCTCCGCCACGTCGACCAGCAGGCGCGTGGCACCGACGGCGATCTGCGTCTCCGGCGGAACGACCGCCTCGGTGACCGCCACGCCACCGAGCCAGGTCCCGTTCGAGCTGCCCAGATCGCGGAGGGCGATCCCGTGGGCGGTGGGGGTGAGCTCGACGTGGAACCGGCTCACCAGGTCGTCGCTCAGGGTGAGGGTGTTGTCGGGCAAGGTGCCGATGGTGGCTCGCTGGCGGGCGGGGACCACCACCGAGGCGCCACGATCCGGGCCGGCGAGCACGCTGATGCGCAGCGCGCCGTCGATGGGCGCGCCGGAACGCGGGGCAATGCGGGTGGTCAGCTCGTCGGTCATCGGCGCGCCTGCCGCGCGATGTGCGCGAGGCGCCATGGTAGTCCCTTGGCGGCTCGCGGGTCGCCGGCAGCGACCGGCCGCGCCAACCTTGGCGGCGGCGCGGCCGTCTTTTCGGGCGGCGCGGCGCGCGGTAGGCTGGCTCGATGCGTTTGCACCTCGTCGCCGCCGCCGCCATCCTGAGCTTGGCCTCGCTCCTCGTGTCCGCCTGCAGCGACGACGCCGGGGCAGATTGCGCGCAGGACTCCGAGTGCGGCGAGGTGGTCTGCCCGGACGGGACCAAGCTGCGCGATTGCGTCGAGGGCGAGTGCCTGACCTCCGACGCCTGCAACAACGCCAGCGGCGGCTGGTAGCGCTGCGCCTGTCAGCGCCCGCCGGTCTTGCAGGTGGAGACGCCGGCGCCGACGACGGTCTCGTTCAGGGTGGTCACTTCATCCACCGCGCCACTGTCGGGATCGTAGCGGGTGACGGTCGTCCCGCCGCCGCCGGGCGTGGTGAAGATGTAGAAGTCGCCGCCCCACTGGGCAAAGGCCAGCGCCCCCGAGTTTCCTACGGGCAGGAAGGTGGCCTCCAGGATCTGGGCGGTGGCCTTGTCGATCTGGATCACCCAGCCGCCGGCGCCGAACTCGTCGAGGTTGTAGCCGAAGAGCCTTCCGTCGTCGGAGCTGGTCAGCTCGATGGCGCTGCCGAACGTCTCCGAGAAGGGCGCCACGAAGTCGAGGTCCAGCGTCTGGGTATCGATCGTTCCCAGCCCCATCGAGTCCTCACCGAAGGTGATCTCGGCGACGTAGAGCGTCTCGCCCATCCGATCGTCGTCGATGGCGAAGCCCATGCCGAAGACGTCGAAGTCCTCCTGGTTCGGCTGGAAGCCGATGTCCGCGCAGGCCGCGGTCTCCACGTCGACTGCGAAGAGCTCGCCGTCGTTGTAGACGACGAAGGCGCGCCCGGTGCGATCGACGCCCATGGAGAACGGCGTTGCTCCGTCGGCGGCCGGACAGGAGATGGCGCCCTTGGAGGTCGTGGTGTTGGTGGCCGGGTCGAAGCGGTAGAGGATGGTCTGCGACGTGATGAGGTAGATGTAGCGCGCTTCCGGGTCGCACTCCGGCAGCCCCTCCTGGAAGACGTCGGGCACGTCCTCCACGCGGTCCGGCGGCGCGTCCACGGCGGCTTCACGATCCGGCGCGGCGTCGACCCACGTACCGCCCTCGCCGCCCTGACCTTGCGTCTCGTCCATGGGCAAGCCGGTGCGCGCGCCGCATGCAGCGGCGAGGGCGATGGCCAGCTCGGCGAGGACGGCGGTGACCAGCCAGCGGTGACGCACGGGCGGCATCCTACTACGCGGCGTGGGCGAGCGCGGGGGGCACCACGAGCTGGACGCGGGAAACAGGCTGGTGGCGCCGCGCTCGGCGCTGATCGGCGACCACGTTCCCGTTCACGTTCACGTTCACGTTCACGTTCGTGTTGGGTGAAGTGTTCAGCCGATGGTGTAGCCGCCGTCGACGACCAGGGTGTGGCCGGTGACGTAGGAAGCAGCGTCGGAGGCCAGGTAGAGCGCGGCACCGGCGATCTCGTCGGGCTCCGCCACGCGGCCGAGGGGCGTGCGGGCGACGATGCGCTCGCGGATGTCGGCGTTGTCGGTGAGGGCGGCGGCGAAGCGCGTCTGCACCACGCCCGGCGCGATGGCGTTGACGCGCACGCCGCTCGCGCCGAGCTCGTAGGCCAGGGTGCGGGTCATGGAGATGACCGCCGCCTTGGTCATCCCGTAGATGCCCTGCAGCGGGGCGGCGCCGAGACCGGCCACGCTGGAGACGAAGATCAAGGACCCGGGCAGGTTCTTTTCGACCAGATGCCGGGTCACCTCGCGGGCCACCGCCAGGTAGCCGCGCGCGTTGACCTCGAAGGTCTTGTCGAAGGCGCGGTCGTCGGCGCCCAGCATGGGACCGAAGTACGGGTTGGTGGCGGCGTTGTTGACGAGCACGTCGAGCTTGCCGTGCGCGTCGAGCACCGCGCTCACCATGCGCGCCACGTCCTCGCTCTTGCCGGTGTGGCAGACGATGGGCATGGCGGTGACGCCGGCGGCGGCCAGGCGCCCCACCGCCGCCTCCAGGCCCTCGGGCTTGCGGGCGGCGATGGCCACCTTGGCGCCGGCCTGGCCGAGCACGCGGGCGATGGACTCGCCGATGCCGCGACTGCCTCCGGTGACCAGCGCCACCTTCCCCTCGACGTGGATCCACGGCTTCATGCCGGCGTTCCTACCATGGCCGGCGCGACGCGGCGCCGGCCCGCGGCTGCCACGGGCGCAGGCCGGCGCGGTGCACTATGCTCGCGCGCGATGCGCATGTTCGTCGCCCTGGCGCTGTTCGACGGCGTCCCGAGCAGCTGGCTGGACGACGCCTCCGCGCTGCGCGAGGCGCTGGAGGCGGCGGTGTGTGCGGGCCGCTTCACCAGCCTGAGCATGACCGTGGTGCCGTTCTCGCCGCACGGTGTCACCGCCTGCGCCGTGGTCGGCGAGTCGCACCTGGCGCTGCACTCCTGGCCCGAGGAGGGCCGCCTCTTCGTCGACGTTGCTTCCTGCAGCACGCTGGAGAGCGTGCGCCTGGCCGTCGACGCGGTGCAGCGCACCCTGCCGGCCGGCAGGCTGATCACCCTGGACGAGCGGGTCCTCGACGGCTCGGGCGCGCAGGGCGCCGCCGCGGAGCCTCTCCCAGGAGCGCGGTCTCCCGGGGAACCTCGCGGCTGACACCGGCCTGGAAAACGCCGCGTACCCCGCGCGAGGCCGTTGACACGCGGCATGCCGTGGGGCTTGCTCCCGCCCGGAATGACCACCGCCACCGCGACGGGAGAGCGCCAGCTCTTCGGGCACCCCACCGGGCTCTTCGTCCTCTTCTTCGCCGAGATGTGGGAGCGCTTCTCGTACTACGGGATGCGCGCGCTCCTGGTCTTCTACATGACCAAGGGCTTCCTCGGTTACGGCGACAAGCGGGCCTACGCCGTGTACGGCGCGTACACCGCGCTGGTCTACATGACACCGTACTTCGGCGGCATGCTCGCCGACCGCGTCCTCGGTCAGCGGCGCGCGGTCATACTCGGCGGCCTGCTCATGGCCGCCGGTCACCTGATGATGACCGTGGAGAACACGAGCGCCTTCTTCCTGGCGCTCGGCCTACTCATCGCCGGCAATGGCTTCTTCAAGCCCAACATATCCACCATCGTCGGCGGCCTGTACCCCAAGGGCAGCGCCAAGAAGGACGGTGGCTTCACCATCTTCTACATGGGCATCAACCTCGGCGCGGCCATGTCGCCGATCCTCTGCGGGTACGTCGGTGAGACGTACGGCTGGCACTACGGCTTCGGTCTGGCCACCGTGGGCATGCTCATCGGCGTTGCGGTGTTCGCGGCGCCGAGCGCGGTGACCAAGTACGTCATCCTCGGCGGCGCGGTGGCGACCGCGGTGGCCATGCCCTTCCTGCAGGACAGCTTCCTCCAGCTGGCGGTGCGCCTGGTCATCGCCGCGGCGCTCATCCTCGCCGGCGTGGTGGCCTTCATGGCCATCAGCCGCGGTGGCCTGCCCGCAGGATCCGGCGCCCCGCCCACGCCGGATGCGCCGAGCAAGAAGGTCGGCGGCTTCCTGCGCGCCGACCTGGCCATCTACCTCGGCTCGTTCCTCTCCATCGGGGTGTTCTACTTCCTGGTGCAGCGCAACACGATCGCGGTCTACGCGCTGGCCGTCACCGGCATCGCCGCCCTGGCCTACATCCTCTACGAGGCCATCGCCCGCAGCACGCTCATCGAGCGCCATCGCCTCTTCGTGGCCCTCATCCTCACCTTCTTCTCGATGCTCTTTTTCGCCTTCTTCGAGCAAGCCGGCAGCTCGGTGAACAACTTCACCGACCGCAACGTGGACCGCGTGCTGGAAACGAAGACGGTGACCCAGGCCGAGGTCGGCAGCACCCTCAAGTTCCGGGTGCCGATCAAGACCGACAGCGCCGAGATCGCCGCCCTGCCCCTGCTCAGCCAGGAGCAGCTCGGCCACAAGAACGGCGACAAGCCGTTCAGCATGTCCAGCCTCGACGAGCTGCGCAGCGCCGCCAACAAGGAAGGTGCGCCGGCGACCGCCAAGACCTACGACTGGCAGGTAGCACCCGACAACGTGGGCATGGGGCTAGCCACCTCCGAGATCCCCGCCTCCGAGTTCCAGGCGGCCAACGCGGTGTTCATTCTGGTCCTCGGGCTGCTCTTCAGCGCCATGTGGTCGTTCCTGGACAGCAAGAGGCTCGAGCCGAGCACCACCACCAAGTTCGCGCTCGGGCTCCTGCAGCTGGGCCTCGGCTTCGGGGCCATGTGGTACGGCGCCAAGGTCTGCGACGCGCGCGGCATGGTGGCCATGTCCTGGCTGCTGCTCGGCTACTTCCTCCACACCACTGGCGAGCTTTGCCTCTCCCCGGTCGGCCTGTCGATGATCACCAAGCTGTCGCCGGCGCGCATGGTGAGCACCATGATGGGCTCCTGGTTCCTGGCCAGCGCCTTCGCCAACTCCCTGGGTGGCGCCATCGCCCAGCTCACCGGTGTCTCCGGCGAGGAGGGCGAGGTGCGGGTCGTCCCGCCGCCCATCGACACCGTGCACGTCTACGGCAACGTCTTCGGGCAGATCGCCATCATCGCCATCATCTCCGCGGTGATCTGCTTCGCCCTGTCGCGCCTACTCACCAGGTGGATGCACGCCGAAGCGCTGGCCAGCGAGGACCAGGGCGCGACGCGCCCAGGCCCGCCGGCGACCCCCGGCGAGCTGCCCGAGGCGGCCCGGGCAGGCTGAAGCCGCGCGCGTTCCGCTCGCTCGACGTCCCAGGCGGCGCTGCGGCACCGTGTGGCGGTTCGTCCGTGACGAGTGTGCGCGCGCTGCGCGCCGTTGCTGGCGTACATCCTGCTCCGCTCCTCGGTGCGAGGGCCGCCGACGCGACCTCGCGTTCATTTTCTAGAGGAGAGGCGCAGACATGCAGACACATCCGAAGTGGTGGGATGACAACAAGACCTCGAGCTGGGAACGCACCAAGGACGCCATGAAGCGTGACTGGGAGCAAACCAAGCACGACTTCGGGGGCAAGGCCCCCGATCTCGACCAGGACGTGAACGACACCGTGAAGCAGGCCGTGGGCAAGCAGGCCATCCCGCCGGACGGGGTCTCCAACGCCGACGGCGGCCCGAACACCCCTGGCTGGGACCACGCCGAGCCGGCGCTTCGCTACGGCTGGGGTGCCGCGGATCACTACAAGGATCACGGTCAGTGGGATGCAGGCCTGGAGGGCAAGCTCTCCGAGGAATGGAACGACCTGAAGACGGGGCGGACCTGGGACGAGATCAAGTCCACCGTGCGCCGCGGCTGGGACAAGTCCCGCTCCAAGACCGGCTGACTGGAGCCACAGCAGCGAGACCGACAAGGGCGCGCGATCTACGGATGGCGCGCCCTTCGCCGTTCCACGATGCACGCGCGCTACACCATGGCCATCCATATCGGCGTCTCCGGCTTCCTCTACGGCTCCTGGCGGAGCAATTTCTACCCCGCGGGTCTGGCGCACCGGCACGAGCTCGCCTGGACCAGCCGCACCGTCGGCAGCATCGAGATCAACGGGACGTTCTACTCGCTGAAACGCCCGAGCACCTTCGCCGCCTGGAAAGCGGCCGTGCCGGCCGGCTTCCCTCTGGCCCTCAAGGGCAGCCGCTTCATCACCCACATGAAGCGGCTGCGTGACGTGGAGGTGCCGCTGGCGAACTTCTTCGCCTCCGGGCTGCTGGCGCTGGGCGAGTCCCTGGGGCCGATGCTCTGGCAGTTCCCGGCGCAGATGGCCTTCGACCCCGGGCGCTTTCGCGACTTCTTCGCCCTGCTGCCGCGCGACACGCGGGCGGCGGCGCGACTGGCGCGCAAGCACGACGCGCGCCTGGACGGCCGTGCGCTGACCCGCGCCACGGCTCGGGTGCCCATCCGACACGCCGTCGAGGTGCGCCACGCGAGCTTCTTCGAGCGCCCGTTCCTGGATCTGCTGCGCGAGCAGAACATTGCCCTGGTGGTCTCCGACGGCGCCGGGCGCTGGCAATTGGTCGACGAGCAGACCGCGGACTTCGCGTACGTGCGCCTGCACGGCTCCGCGGAGCTGTACGTGAGCGGCTACCAGGACGACGAGCTCGACGCCTGGGCGTCGCGCATCGCGCGCCGGCATCGGGCGCTGGGCCGCGCGCGCGGCAGCGGAGGGGGCGAGCGCTGGCAGGGCGACGTGTTCGTGTACTTCGACAACGACGCCAAGGTGCACGCGCCCTACGACGCCCTCCGGCTCATGGAACGCCTCGGCCTCTCAGCCTCCGACGAGCCGCGCCCGGCGCCACGCACGCCCCGGCCCGGCAAGCTCACCCCGGCGCAACGCATCGCCCGTGAGCTGGAGATGGTCAGGGCACCGTTGGACTGGCGAGGTTCTGCGGCTCGCTCGGGGCGAGCTCCTTGAAGTCGGCGGCGTTGTCGTTGGTGTCGATGCAGCTGCCCGACACGCCGCCGCCCTTGCGCTCCATGGAGATGCTCGCATCCTGCGCCGGGTTCACGACCGGCGTGCCCTCGCAGCCGTACCCGACGTACGGCGCGCAGGGCCCGATGCTGCAGTAACAGACCTCGTCGATGATCGTGGCCACGTGCTTGAGGCGCACGGCGGCGTCGTCACCGATGCCCTGGAGGTAGATGTGGTTCGGCAACACGCCGGCGCCGTTGAAGCCGCTGTTGGCGAGCAGCAAATGACCGTACGGGGCGATGACCTCGCCCGCGGACGCCCAGCGCGAGGTCCAGGTGTTACCGGTGGAGCTTCGGTACTCGACCGCCCACTCGTCGGCGGCGAGGGTGATGAAGTTGCCGGTGGGGTTGTAGAGCTCGATGAAGTCGTTGTTGCCAGCGCTGCCGCCTGGTCCGCGGCTGCGCAGCTCGCTGATCAGCAGGTGATCGTTGCAGGCGCAGAAGGCGTCCTTGCAGACGCCGGTCTTGCAGTCGCTCGGATTGACGCACGGCGCACCGACGTCGCATGGCGGCACGTCGCATTCGGGCGCGCCGCCCACGCCGTTGCCGCCGGGCCCGGCACCGCCGTTCGGTCCGCCGCCGGGGCCGGGCGCATTGCCGCCGCCACCTTGGCTCGCGCCGCCCTGGCTGCTGGCGCCGCCACCACCCTGCGCGCCGGATCCACCGGAGGCCCCGGTGCCGCTCGCCGGCGAGCCGGCGCCCGCGGCCCCGCTGCCCTCGTCGGCGGGCTCGAAGTCACCGAGGCCAGCGACCAGCGAGCAGCTGGCCACGAGCGGCAGAAGCAGCGCTGCAGCACGCAGGCGCACCTCAGAAGCTCCCCGTCAGGGTGAGCCCCCCACCGCGCGGGCCGGCCAGTCCCGAGACGCGCGGGGCTGCCGACGCGCCGGTGCTCGGAGCGGTGCGCTTGCCCGAGACGACCAGCATCACCACACCGGCCACGGCGGCGGCGCCCCCCACCGCCAGCCCGAGCGTGGAGACGAGCGCCTTGGTCTCGGCGGCGTCGATCTTGTCCAGGCCGTCCTGCGAGCAGCGCTTCTGGGGGCAGAGCGACGGGTCGCCCTCGGCGTCGCTGGCCTCGCCCAGGGTGAGCACGCCGAAGACGGTGCCCACGGCGATGCCGGCCAGCCCCACGCCCACGCCGACGAAGCCGAGCGTGCGCAGGGTGCTCGAGCCGCCCGCCGGGACGATGGGCGGCGGCTCGACGGTGCTGGACGCGCTCGGAGCCGCACCCGGGGCGGGCTCGGTGCTCGCCGTCGGCGCCGGCTCGGCGCCCGGGGGCGCCTGCTCGAGGAGCGGCACCTCGACGTCCT
Source organism: Polyangiaceae bacterium (assembly GCA_037720395.1). Lineage (GTDB taxonomy): Bacteria > Myxococcota_A > Polyangia > Polyangiales > Polyangiaceae > JBBJMR01. Next base: position 18,211 of record JBBJMR010000079.1, on the reverse strand, counting down.
TCTTCTCCGCGGCGGCGCCGATGGTCACGGTGGTGCGCCAGGTGGCGTGGCCGGGCGCGCTGGCCTCGATGATGTGCTCGCCGGGATCCACGGCGATGGGCACGCCGAGCGCGCCGTCGCCGATGACCGTCCCGTCGCGCTTCACCACCATGCCCGGCCGACGATCGCCGAGGATGTCGATCTTCAGGTACGACAGCCTGGGCTCGACGGCAGCGGCGAACTCGGTGCCGGCGGTGACGTGCTTGCTCTGCCCGGTGGAGCGCGCCAGCACGATGGCCTCCTTGTACGCCGCCCAGGCCGACGCCGTCTTGCCGGTGGCCTCGAGGCACTTGCCGAGGTTGAGCAGCGTGCCCGGCGAGGGATCGACGCGGTTGCTCTCCGCGAACTTGGGGCAGGCCTCGCCGGGCTTGTTCTGCTTCATCAGCGCCCGGCCCGCCTGGAACAGCGACTCGGCCATGGCCTTGTCGCTGCTCTGCGCGTGCGCGGGGATGGCGCCCGCGACCAGCGCCGCCGCCAGCAGCGAGGAGCGCAGCCGGCTACCGCTCATCCAGCACATCCGGCTCGGCGCCCGGGGCCTTGGGCTTGCCGCTGCGGGGCCGCGGTGGCTGCGGGGCGGCGGTGCCGCTCGGCGCCGAAGGCAGGTCGCTGGCGTCGATGACCACCTGGGCGTCACCGGCTCGGCGCCGGACGTGACGCTGGCCAGCGCGCGGCGGCGACGATGGCCGTGGCGCTGGCGTGCGTGATGCCGGCATGGGCCAGCAGCGCCGGCTCCCTGCCCGGGACCCCAGCCATCCAGGCGACGGCCGCCGCCAGACCGGCGGCAGCGGCGAACGCGCCGAAGAGCACACCGCGCGAGCTCTTCTGCAGCGGGCGCCCGGTGTCGCCGAGGGAGGTGGCGGCGATGGCCTGCGTTCGCTCCGCCTGCGGCGGGCCATCCCAGCCCGACGACGACGGCGGCGGCTGCTCGCCGTACCCCAGGCCGGAGACCTGGATGACGCGCACCACCCGCTGCACGCTGAGCAGCGCGCGCCTCGGCGCGAAGGGAGCCAGCGCCAGCGCCAGCTCGGCGACGTTGCGGTAGCGGTGCTCGGGGTCCTTCTCCAGGCACTTGAAGATCGCCGCCTCCAGCTCCGGCGACGCGTCGGGGCGATGCGCGCGCAGGGACGCCGGCGGGCTGCGCAGGATCTTGGCCACCAGCTGGGGCATGGTCGGCGCATCGAAGGGGCAGGCGCCGCTGATCAGCTCGTAGAGGATGGTGCCCAGCGACCAGAGGTCGGTGCGCGCGTCGACGTCGCGGGTCGACTCCATCTGCTCGGGGGACATGTACAGGGGTGAGCCGATGACGCTCGAGGTCTGGGTGACCACCGCCTCGTCCGGTCGCGAGCCGGCGTGCGGCTTGACCTTGGAGATGCCGAAGTCGAGCACCTTGACCACCGGCGAGCCGTCGGCGCGGCGGGTGACGAAGAGGTTGGAGGGCTTGAGGTCGCGATGCACGATGCCCAGGGAGTGCGCCTCGGCCACCGCCTCGCAGGCCTGGAGCACGTACTCCACCGACTGCTCGATGGGCAGCGGGGCGTGCTGGCGCGCGATGGCGCCCAGGTCCTGCCCGTCCAGGTACTCCATGACCATGAACGGGGCGCCGGTGTGCAGGACGCCGACGTCGGTGACGCGCGCCACGTGCTCGCTCTTGATGCGCACCGCCGCGCGCGCCTCGCGCGCGAAGCGAGACACCAGCTCCGGCTGCTTGAGCGCCGCCGGGAGCAGGAACTTGATGGCCACCCGCTCGTCGAGCTCCAGGTGCACCGCCGCCACCACCACCCCCACCCCGCCCACACCGAGGACGTGCTCCACCCGATACTTCCCGGCCAGCACGTCCCCGGGGGACACGGCGATGTCGCGTGGCAGGGCCTCCATGCGCGCGTCGCGCACCGTCTGGTCGCCCTCACCCGCGATCATGGAGTCGCCAGGCTACCACGGGGCCGGGGAAGGTCCCCGCCCCGGCGCTCGATCGTGCTGCTCACCGTTCGGGCGTGCTACTCGTCAGATGGCCGCGATCTTCCCGGCGAATCCCCGTTCTCCGGCCCGGGCGGCCCGCGCGGCTCGGACGGCTCCGACGGCTCCGACGGCTCCGACGGGGCGCCCGCCGGAACCGCAGCGCGCAGGGCGGCGACGAAGGTCGCGGCCAGGGCCAGCAGGCGCGCCAGCGGCGTGTCGTGCGCCGCGGCGCCCTCCGGGCTGCCCACCGGCACGTCGAAGATGAGCGTCCCGGCCTCCTCCTTGACCACGGTGGCGCCAGCCGCGGCGAGCAGGCCGCGCATGGCGTCGTTCTCGACCGCCACCTCCGCGCGCAGGGCGCGGATGCCGCGCTCCTCGGCGGCTTGCGCCAGCAGCCGCGTGAGCAGGCTCCCGAGGCCCTTGCCCTGCATCTCGTCGGCCACGGTCACCGCCACCTCGGCCACCTCGGGCGTCTCCGGGAGGCGGAAGAACCGCGCCACACCGAGGCCGACCTCCGTCTTGAGGTCGTGCGAGACCCGCAGCGCCACCAGCGCCACGTGGTCCATGCCGTCGACCTCGGTGAGGTAGCGGACCACCTCGTCGGTGAGCCGCGGCGCCGCGGCCAGGAAGCGCAGGTAGCGGCTGCGCGGCGAGAGGCGATCGTAGCCACGACGAAGCTCGGCCGCGTCGCTGGCCCGGATGGCGCGCACCTGCACGGGGGTCCCGTCGGCGAGGCGGTGCTGGGAGACCCAATCGGCATCGATTCTCATGAGAGGGCTCGAGGCCTCTCCCCCCGCGGGAGCAAGTCTCGCGGGGCCCCCCATACCCCGTGCTGCTCGGGCCGCCTGCGAACGCCGCCCGCCACCAAGGCCGAACGTCCTCTCGATTGCGACGGTGTCACCTGGAAACGCTCAGCTCGGTGCGCCCACCAGGCCGTCGCGCTCGAGCAAGGCGTCGAGGCGCGGCTCGCGACCCATGAACCCACGATAGAGCTCGAGCGGATCCTCGCTGTTGCCACGCGACAGCAGGTTGCGGAAGTCCTCCCCGGCGCGGCGGTCGAAGATGCCGTCTCGTTTGAAGCGAGAGAACGCATCGGCGTCGAGCACCTCCGCCCACTTGTACGAGTAGTACCCGGCGGCGTAGCCGACCGGACTCGAGAAGAGGTGGCTGAATCCGCAGATCATGGCGTGGTCCGGCGGCAGCGGCGCGGGCGAGAACGGCAACTGCGAGGCGCGCGCGAACTCGGCCACGTCACCGGCCTCCGGCGTCCAGTCCATGTGCAGCGCCAGATCCAGCTCGGCGAAGCCGATCTGGCGCATCATCGCCAGGGCGGCGCCGAAGTTCTTGGCGGACACCATGCGCTGGAACAGCTCGCGCGGCAGCGGCGCGCCGGTCTCCGCGTGACGGGCAAAGAGATCCAGCGCGGGCAGCTCCCAGCACCAGTTCTCCATGATCTGGGAGGGCAGCTCCACGAAGTCGCGCGCCACGGCGGTGCCCGCCAGGCTCTTGATGGGCACGCGGCTGGCGGCGTGGTGCATGAGGTGACCGAACTCGTGGAACAGCGTCTCCACCTCGCGGTGGCGCAGCAGCGCCGCCCCGCCTCCGACCGGAGGGGAGAAGTTCGCGGCCAGCACCTCCAGGTGGCGCCCGTCGTCGCGGGGCGGGCCGACCGCGGCGATGAGGCCGTGCATCCAGGCGCCGTCGCGCTTCTCCTCTCGGGGAAACACGTCCACGTAGAACATGGCGCCGGCGCGCCCGTCGGGCTCGCGCAGCAGGTAGGTGCGCACGTCGGGGTGCCAGGTGGAGGCGCCTTGCACCGGCTCGACGCGCACGCCGTAGAGCTTGTCGGCAATGGCGAAGACGCCGCCGAGCACGTTCTCCAGCGAGAAGTAGGGGCGCAGCGCCTCCTCGTCGTAGTCGTAGCGCGCGCGTCGCATCTTCTCCGAGTAGTAGGCGATGTCCCACGGCGCCAGCGCTGGCGCGCCGGGACCTTCGAGCTCCCGCCGGAACGCCCCCAGCTCACGGATCTCTCGTTCGAAGAAGGGCTGGGTGCGCTCGCGCAGGCCGCGCACGAACTCGCGGGCCGCCGCGCCGGTGCGCGCCATGCGGTCCTCGCACACCAGGTCGGCGAAGGTGGCGTAGCCGAGCAGCCTCGCCTTCTCCCGGCGCAGCTCGAGGATCTGGTGCACCAGCGGGCGGTTGTCGTGCGAGCCTCCGGCAGGGCCTCCGGCGACAGTGGACGTGCCACGCGTCGTCGACGCGCGGTACATGCGCTCGCGGATGGCCGCGTCGTCGAGGTAGGTCATCACCGGCAGGTAGCTCGGCGCCTGCAGGGTGAAGCGCCAGCCCGCCAGCCCCTTGCTCACGGCGCTCTGCCGCGCGGCCTGCCTGGCGCTCTCCGGCAGCCCGGCGAGCTGCGCCTCGTCCTCGACCGCGATCTCGAAGGCGTTCGTGGAGTCGAGGACGTTCTGGCCGAAGCGCAGCGTCAGGCGCGCCAGCTCGACGTCGATCTCCGACAGCCGCGCCTTGCCGGCCGCCGGCAGCGCCGCACCCGCGCGGCGAAAGTCGGCCATGGTCTTGTCGAAGAGGCGCTTGCGCGCACCTTGCAATGCCGCGGCCTCCTCGGTGGCCGAGAACTCTTGCAGCGCGCGCCAGATGCCCTCGTTGCGCGTCAGGCTGCTGAGGTATGCGCTCACCTCGGGCTGCACCGCCGCGTAGGCGTCGCGCAGCGCGGGCGAGGTGGCCACGCCCTCCAGGTGCTCCACCACCTCCAGCGCCAGCTCGAGGCGTTCGGTGACCTCTTCGAGCGCGCCCAGGGTGCTGTCGAACGTCCGCGCCGGTGCGTCTCCCGACGCTCCGCTGCCGGCAGGCGCCTTGGCCCGGCCCTCGGTCGGGTCGGCGATCAGCGCCGCCAGGCGCGCGGAGGATTCCGCCATCAGCGCCCGCAGGCCCGGCTCGACGTGCTCCGGTCGGATGCGGTCGAACGCGATGGAGGTCTCCAGGGAAGTCAGGGGATTGTCCGCAAGCTCGGTCATTTGCCCCCGTTTCTTACGCCTGCGCGGCAGCTGCGGCAACGGACGAGGGATTGCGCCCCGGGCGTGCCCAACGCGGACCGACGGTTCGGGGTACGTTCGGCATCGAATGAAGGCCCGCATGGCATCGCCGACGCTGACCTCGAACATGCGGCCCACCGCGGTCGGTGCGTTCTTCACGCTCGCCGGCATCATGGCGGCGCACACCCTGCTGGAGACGGCGCGCGACGCTCTTTTCTTGTCGGCCCTGCCGGCCAGCGACCTGGCCTGGGTCTACCTCGGGATCGCGGCGCTCGCCGTGGGGGTCACCCAGGCGCAGCAGCACATCACCGATCGGTGGGACGGACCCTACCTGCTCTCCTCCATGCTCCTCGGGGCGGCGGGGATCACCACCGCGTTCTGGTTTCTCAGCCGCGGCGGCGGCGCCCTCACCTTCTACCTGCTCTACATGTGGGGCAGCGTCTTCGCCACGGTGATCACCGTCCACTTCTGGCTGGTCGTCGGTCGCGCCTACACCTTCACCGAGGCCAAGCGTGGCTACGCGTTCATCGGGGCCGGCGGGGGCATGGGCGCCATCGCCGGCGCTGCCGGCGCCCGCGCGCTGACCCACGTCTTCGATGCGCGTCATCTGCTGATGGCATCGGCCGTGGCCATGGTGCTGGCGGCGTTCGGCCCGGTCGCCGCGCTGCGCCGCTCGCTCCGCGGCGAGCACCCCCGCCGTCGCCGCCGCTACACGCTGCGCGAGAACCTGCCCCTGCTCCGCGACGACCCTTACCTGCGGCGCGTGGTCGGCGTGGTGCTGATCTCCACCGTCACCTTCACGCTCGTGGACTACATCTTCAAGAGCGAGGTCAAGGCGGCCATCCCGCCGGAGCGGCTGGGGAGCTTCTTCGCCACCGTGAACATCGTCTTCAACGGCGTCTCGCTGACGGCACAGCTCCTCGTCGTTCCCTGGCTCATCCACCGCATGGGCGTGACCCGAGCGGTGCTCCTGCTGCCGCTCCTCCTGCTGGGCAGCGGGGTGGCGGTGGCGCTCAGCGCCGGCCTGAGCGCGGTGCTGGCCATGAAGGCCGCCGACGGCGGCATGCGCTACTCGCTGCACCGCACCACCACCGAGCTGCTCTACGTCCCCATCTCCGATTCCCTTCGCGACCGGGTGAAGGGCCTCATGGACGGCCTCGGCCACCGCGGCGGCCAGGCCCTCGGCTCGCTGGTGATCATCGGCTGCATCGCCGTCCACGACGCGCGCATCGTCCTCGGCGGCCTCCTCACCGCGCTGGCCCTGAGCTGGCTCACGGTCGGCCTCGGGCTGCGCTCGCACTACCTCGACCTCTTCCGCACCGCGCTCAAGACCGGAGCACGGGCGCGCGCCCTGGAGCTGCCGGCGCTGGACATGCGCTCGCTGGAGACCTTCATCACCGCCCTGTCGAGCGACGACGACGCGGAGGTCATGGCGGCGCTCGACCTCCTCGCCGACCAGGGTCGCGCCCGGCTCATCCCGGCGCTGGTGCTCTACCACCCGTCGCCGCCGGTGGTGCTCAGGGCGCTGGAGGTCTTCGGCACCGCCGGGCGCACGGACGGCGCCGCGCCCCGCGGCCGCCACCGCCGCCACCGTGAGCCCGAGCTCCGCGCCGCGGCGCTGGACGCCTACCCCACGCTCGCCGACACCCCCCAGGCGGCCCCGCGGCGCCGCGGACGCACCACGCCGCAGCCAGCGCTGGCGCCGGCCACCGAGCTGCTGCGCCGGGCGCTGCAGGACGAGAGCCCGCTGGTCTCCACCACCGCGCTGGTGCACCTCGTCGCCGCCGGCACCATGTCCCCGACCGAGGCGCACGCCGGCTTCGAACGCATCGTGCGCGACGGCACGCTCGAGGACCGCCAGGCGCTGGTGCGCGCCATCCAGCGCTCGCCGCTGCCCGCCTTCGAGGAGGTGCTGCTGGCCCTGGCGGCTTGCGACGTGGGCGCCACCAGCGTCGAGCTGCCCGACGCCATGGCCGAGATCAAGAGCGAGGCCTTCCTGGCGCCGCTCACCGCCATGCTCGCCAACCGCGAGCTGGTCTCCTCGGCTCGCGCCGCGCTGGTGGCCATCGGCCCGCCGGCGCTGGCCTGGCTGGACCAGGCCATGACTGACCCGGAGCTGCCGGCGAAGGTGCGCCGCCACGTGCCGCGCACCATCGCCCGCTTCGATCCGAGGGAGGCCATCCCCATCCTCCTCAGGCACCTGCCGCGCGCGCCGGAGGGCATGGTCCGCTACAAGATCCTGCGCGGCCTGAACCGCCTGGCGATGGAGGCTCCCGAGGTGCCGCTCGACGTCGAGGTGCTCACCGAGGTCACCCAGCAGACGGCGGAGGAGGCGCTCCGTGCGCTGGACTGGCGTGTGCAGCTCGAGACCGGGGCCACCGCCGATGCGCGGCGCCGCACGCCGTCGCTGGAGCTGCTCCTGGCCTTACTGCGCGACAAGGAGCAGCTGGCCATCGAACGCCTCTTCCGCCTGCTCGGCCTGCGCTTCGTGGGCGAGGACTTTGCGCGCATCTGGCGCGGCCTGCGCAGCGGCGACGAGCACGCCCGCGCCTCCAGCCGCGAGCTGCTCGAGAACCTGATCCAGGCGCCGCTGCGCGACGTGGTCCTGTCGCTGGTGGGCGAGGAGCCCGACGGGGAGCGACTGGCGCGCGTGTCCTCGTTCTACCCGGGGGAACCGCTCGATTACGAGGCGCTGCTCGCGAAGATCCTGGCCTCGCGCAGCGAATCGCTGCGCTCGCTGGCGGCGTACTACGTCGGTGAGGCCGGCCTGGCCACCATGCGCCCGGCGCTGGTGGCGGCCATGCCGACACACGACCGGCGCTGGCCGGGGTGGTCTCGCGCGCGCGGGAGATGCTCGACGGCGCGGCGGCGCGGGCGGCGACCGCGGGGGTGGCTCATGCCGGATAGGCCGCAGCAGATCGGGTCGCTGGAGCGCCTTCACTGGCTCAAGGCGTCGACGTCGTTCCGCGACCTGCCGCCCGCCGACCTGACCGTGCTCGCCAACACCGCGGTCGAGCGACTCACCCCGCGCGGCCGCCCCATCTTCCGCGCCAGTGAGCCGGTGCCGGGTGTGCTGCTCCTGGTGGAGGGGCTGATCCACGCGCGCCGCGGTCGCTCCACGCACGAGATGCTTCCCGGGCAGGCCATCGGACTGCTCGAGCTGTGCGCCGGTGACGAGCAGGGGCTGGACGCGGTGGCCGCGACGGAGACGCTCAGCCTGGGTTTCCCGGGCGACGTCTTCATGGACGTCCTCGAGGACCATTTCTCCATCTACCGGCACATCCTGCGTCGCGTCTGCGCGCTGCGCATCGAGCAGGGTGGCGACGTGGAGTGGGAGGGTCGCCCGACTGTGAAGCCGGGTGGAAGCAACCCGGCCATGCCCGCCGCCGGCAACGGCGGCCAGCTCGACCTGGTGCAGCGCATCGTCCATCTGCGCCGCGCCTTCCCCTTCGCGCGCGGGCGGCTGTCCGCGGTCGCCGAGCTGGCGCAGAACGTGGCCGAGGTGACCCTCGGGCCCGGCGAAGCCGCGTGGAACGAGGGCGACGTGGCCGACCACCTGCTCCTCGTCGTGCGCGGGACCGTCCTGTGTCAGCTGCGCCGCGAAGCGGTGACCGAGCGCTTCACCTATGTTCCCGGTGCGGTGGCCGGCACCCTGGAGGCCATCGAGGGGACGGCGCGCTGGTTCAGCGCGGCGGCGGGGGACAGCGGAGCCCAGGTGCTGCGCCTCGACGTGGAGCACCTGCTCGACGTCTTCGAGGACAACTTCGAAACGGCCCGTGACTACCTTGCCTGGCAGAGCCATCGCGCGCTGGACGTCATCCGTGAAACGGCGGACGTTCCGCTGTCCATGCACCCGGTCTGAGACCGTCTGATACTCTCCGTCGCATGCTGCCATCGGCTCGCTCGAGGTCGGCTCGGCTCGGCGGCCTCCTCTGCGCGCTGGTGGCCGTCCCCTGCGCCACCGGTTGCAGCGATGAGCGCGGCGACGGATCCGGCGGCAGCGGTGGCTTCGGCAGTGGCCCTGGCGGTGGGCTGGGCACCGGTGGCTTCACCACCGACCCGCCGGCGCCTTCGTGCCAGGCGGCGCCGGGCGGGGGCACCGACACCGTGACCGCGCCCGAGCTGGTGCTGGAGCTGTCCGACAGCTGGGAGGAGGCCTGGCTCGGCTCGCCGGCCATCGTCGATCTCGACGGCGACGGCAGCCGCGAGGTGGTGGCGGCGCGCGGCAACGCCGTCGACGTGTGGAGTGCGGACGGGTCGTTGCGCTGGCGCTTCGACGCCGGCGATGGCCGCATCTGGTCCTCCCCGGTCGTCGCCAACCTCACCGGCGACGCACGCCTGGAGGTGGCGGTGGCCGCGCGCGACAGCATCCACGTCATCGACGCCGACGGCCCGGCGGTGCCCGGCTTCCCGGTGAGCTGGGTCGACGAGCTGCGCAGCCTGGCTGCCGGGGACGTGGACGGCGACGGGCAGCTCGATCTCGTGGTGGCGCCCGCCGACAGCGGCGACGCGGGCGACGTGATGATGGCCTTTCGCGCCGACGGCTCTGCCGTCGCCGGTTTCCCTCCGAACGCCACCGGCAGCAGCGGCTGCGATGACAAGTGCTACGTCGCCGGCTGCTACGACCAGAACGTGGCCCTCGCCGACCTCGACGGCGACGGCAAGGCGGACGTGGTCGTCCCCCACGACAACGCCTACGCCAGCTTCCACAAGGGCACCGGCGAGGCCTTCGACGCCGCCGAGGGCTTCGCCGCCACCAAGACGCCCGGCGTGCGCTACCTGCACGACCTGGCGCTCGCCCAGCAAGGCTACGCGGACGACGAGGAGACGGCGCTGCAGGCGCACTTCACCAACACCCCCCCGGCCATCGCCGACGTCGACGGGGACGGCGAGCCCGACATCCTGCTTCTGGCCAGCGTGCAGAACGCGGCCCAGTCGGACCGCGAGAAGGGCGTCGCCCTCTGGGCGCTGCGCCCGGACGCCAGCCGCCTCGCCGGCTGGGAGACACCGTTCCACGCTCCGGACTTCCTCGCCGGGCTCTGGGATTTCGAGGGCACCAACGTCGTCGGCGCCACCAACCAGGTCTCGGTCGGCGACATCGACCCTTCCCGGCCGGGGCCGGAGATGGTGTTCGCCGGCTTCGATGGTCGCATCCACGCGGTGGCTGCGGACAAGAGCGCGCTCTTCGCGGTCAGCTACACCAGCGACCCCAACGTGCTCACCGGCGGGGTGGTCATCGGCGACCTGTCGGGCGACGGGCGCCCGGAGATCGCCTTCACCAGCTACTCGCCCGACGACGGCAAGGGCAACCTCTTCATCCTCGACGCCGGCGGCAACGAGCTGCACCGAGTCGAGCTGCCCGGGCGCGGCGCCATGCCCGTACCTGCCCTCGGCGACGTCGACGGCGACGGCACCGTGGACATCGTGGTCTCGCTCAAGGACGCCGAGGACGGTGACCCCGGCGTGCTCGTCTACCGCGTGGCCGGCTCGGCGGAGAACTGCCTGCTCTGGGCCACCGGTCGCGGCAACCTGCTGCGCAACGGGTTCGTTCCGCCTGGCTGAGCCGGCGGCGCGGCGCTCAGACCGCGGCCTTGCCGCGCGTGCCGAAGTAGTAGAGCCCGCCGGTGATCAGCGCGAAGGCGAGCACGCCGGAGGTGTTGGACTCCGAGAATGCGGACGCGATGCCCGAGAGGTCGAAGCGGCTCTCCATGCCCAGCCCGGCGACCAGCGCCGCCACCAGGCCGGCGATGGCCCCGCCGGCGATGTACCCCGAGGAGAGCAACGTGCCGGGGCTGAAGTCCTCCTGACCGGGCACGCCTCCCCGCCGGCGGTCGACGACCCAGCGCATGATCCCGCCGACGAAGATGGGCACCGACGTGGAGAGCGGTAGATACACGCCCACGGCGAACGGTAGCGACGCCACGCCACACAGCTCCATGACCGCGGCGAGCATGACGCCCACCAGCACCAGTGCCCAAGGGAGCTTGCGCGTCAGGATGCCGTCGATGATCAGCGCGAAGAGACTGGCCTTGGGCGCGTCGAGCTTCTTCACCTCCTTGAGGTGCCAGACCAGCGTGCCACCCTCGGCCAGGTAGCGGCCCGACTTGACCGCCGCGCCCTGGGCCACCTCCACCACCTGGTAGCTCTTGCGGTCCGGTCCGAGCGACTCGCCCTTGGCCTCTGCGCCCGGCGGCACCGCTGGCGCGCCCTCCATCTTCTCCGGCGACCACGGCACGCGGCCGCCGATGCCCGGATCGATGACGTAGGCGATGCTGCCCTGCTCGTCGACCAGGTACTTGCCCTGCGGGACCGCGGCACCGGAGTCGTTCTGGTACCCGACACGGTAGCTCTTGCCGTCCGGACCCTGCTGCTGCTCGGCGGTGATACTCGTCGGCGCCAACGCCTGTGCGTACTGCTCGGCGGCGGTGGTGGTGTACGACTTGTTGAGGAAGAGCAGCGTCCAGCCGATGAAGATGGCGCTGGTGGCCACGCCGATGAGCAGCGCGATCTGCTGGCGGCGCGGGGTGGCCCCGACCAGGTAGCCGGTCTTCAGGTCCTGGCTGGTGCAGCCGCCGTTGCTGGCGGCGATGCACACGATGGCCGCCATGGTCAGCGCCGCGGCGCGGTGCTCGACGCCCACCCAGCCCATGGCCAGGAAGAGCAGGCAGGTGATGAGCAGGGTGGCCACCGTCATCCCGGAGATGGGATTGGACGAGGAGCCGATCTCTCCGGTGATGCGCGACGAGACGGTGACGAAGAAGAACCCGAACAGCATGATCAGCGCCGCGGGCACGAAGTCGATCTCCAGCATCGGCGCCAGCCAGATGGTCGCCAGCAGGCCGAGCGAGCCGTAAAGGACCACCGACATCGGCAGGTCCTGCTCGGTGCGCTTCTGCGGCGGTGCCGCGGCCGAGGCCGGCGCGCGGTACCCGGCCGGCTCGTCGGCGGCCGGCTGCGGCGCGGGCTTCCTGCCGAGGTGCAGGTTCTTGATGCCGGAGCGGAAGGCCTTGACGATCGTCGGCGCCGCCTTGGCCAGGCTGACGAAGCCACCGGTGGCCACTGCGCCGGCGCCGATGTAGAGCACGTACTTGCTGCGGATGGCGTTGGGCGCCATGTCGCGGATGAGCGTCGTCGCCGGGAAGATGGGCTCCGTCAGCCCGTCGCCGAAGAAGGCGATGAGCGGGATGAGGATGAGGTAGGCGAGCACGCCGCCGGCCATCATCACCGAGGCGGTGCGCGGGCCGATGACGAAGCCGACGCCGAGCATCTCCGGGGTGAGCTCACCGCCGACGCTGGCGCCCTTCCACCCCTTGAAGATGTAGTCCGGCGCCATCTTGAAGAGCTTGAGCGGGTCGCCGAGCAGCTTGTAGAAAAAGCCGATCCCGAAGCCCGCGAAGACCGTCTTGGCGTTGGTCCCGCCGGTCTCGCCGACGATGAGCACGTCGGCGCAGGCGGTGCCCTCGGGGTAGCGGAGCTTGCCGTGCTCTTCGACGATGAGCCCGTGCCGCAGCGGGATCATCATCAGCACCCCGAGCAGGCCTCCGAGCACGGAGATGACCAGCACCTTGAGGCCGGGCAGGTCGTAGCCCATGAGCAACAGCGACGGCAGGGTGAAGGCCACGCCCGCCGCGATGGACTCGCCGGCCGAGCCGGCGGTCTGCACGATGTTGTTCTCGAGGATGGTGGCGCGCCCGAAGGCGCGGAAGATGGTGATCGACAGGACGGCGATGGGGATGGACGCCGACACGGTGAGGCCGACCTTGAGCGCCAGGTAAACGCTCGAGGCGGCGAAGATGACGCCGAGCACAGCGCCGAGGATCAGCGCACGCGCGGTGAGCTCGCGGGGGCTCTCGCTGGCGCTGACGTACGGCTGGTGCGGCTTGGGGGCGGCGGAGGCTTCGCTGGGGGGCGCGGACACGCCGCCAGACTACTCCCGGCGGGACGGATTCACGATGCCTCTCGTCCCGCGGAGCGCCCCCCCGTTCCGGGATCAGTTGTCGTGGATCTCGGTCTCCTTCTTCTCCACGTCCTTGATCTTCCCCTCTTCGTCGGTGGTGGTGATGGTGGTCTTCTGCTTCACGTCTCCACCTTCCTCCGTCACCATCTGGTTCTGCGTCTTCACGTGCTCGTCGCTGCCACCGCAGCCGAGCATCACCGCGCCAGTCAGCGCGCAGGCGGCCAAGAGCTTCATGCGTTCCTCCGTGACACACACCGGTGCCGGGCGGGGAGGAGTGCACGAAGCATGCGCGCCGCCGGCGTGCGTCGTGGACGGGTCAGGGTGCGGGGCGCGTGAGGAACAGTGCGGTGGCCTTCCCACTGGCCAGACGCACCTCGGCGGAGGCCGCCTTCCCGCTGCTGGAGCAGATGCGATCGGAGACGACCCAGCGGGCACGCGTCACCGACGCCTCGCGCGCGCCGACCTCCACCAGCCGCAGATCCAGGCCGCTGCCGCCGGCGCCGAGCGCGACCAGGACCTCGAGGCACGCCGAGGGCGCCAGCGCGAGCGGGAGGGTGGTCAGCTTCCCCGCTTCCAGGGTGATGGGGCGCGCAGCGGCGGCGCGGGCCGCGTCGGTGACCTCGCCCGAAGCATGCAGGCGGCCGAGGAGGCGCGCAGCCGCCACGGGCTCGGCCACCAGCGCCGGGGGTGAGACCTTGTCCGCCCGCAGCTCGACGGCGAAGGGGCCGGGGCGGGCCAGCGCCTCGACGTCGGCCCGCGCGTGGCGCCCCGGGCCGCAGGCGAAGAGCGTGGCCGAGGCCCCGCCGCGGCCCTCGGCGATGAGCGTGCCCTGCTCGTCCCAGAGCTCGACGGCGATCGACGCCGCTGGCTTGCCGCCGACCACGTCGAGGCGCGCACACCCCGCGGGCAGGTCGACCGGGAAGGCGGTGCGCACGCCGACGCGCGCCGAGCCGGTGGCCACCGTCTTGGCGGCGCCCAGGCCTCGCCCGGCGATGCGTCGCTCGTGATCGGCGCGCGCTTCCCGCAGCTCCAGCGTCGGAAACACCCGCTCGATGCGCACCGGGGACGACAGCTCGCCCTCGGCACCGACCGCCGAACGGCCGACCACCACCGCCACCAGGCCGGCGGAGCCGCGCGGGCGCACGACGACGGTGAGCTCCACCGCGCTGCCGGAGCAGAGCAGCAGCGTCCGATCGCGCCCGCGGTCGCGCGCGCGCCACCACCCTGCCGCTGGCGTCCTCGGCGATCACCTCCATCGCCGGCACCTCTTCGCTGGGGGTGACCAGCACGTCGAGGCAACGGTTCGGCTCGATGGTCACCCCCACGCGCGAGGCCACGTGCGGGTCCACGGGCACCGCCACCCGGCGCACGTCCTCCCAGCGGTCGCCGAGCTCGGCGCGGTGGGTGTTGACCTTCGTCTCCAGCCCCGGCCAGGCCTCCAGCCGCCCGGTCTCCTGGCCGGGCCGCCCGCGGGCCTCGACGGCGCGCGCCACGGCGTCCGCGGCGGCCCGTGGAACGGTCTGCACGCCGAGGGCGATGACGCCGGCACCGGACATGACGCGCGCCACCACGTAGAGGCGGCGCGGGTGCGGCGGGCAGAGCAGCACGGCCGGCTCCGCATCCGGCGACTCGTCGGCGGCGAAGGTGTCGCCGTCGTCCTCGAAGGCATACAGGTCGATGTCGGAGATGGTCGGCGTCGTCCGCCCGATCACCAGCGCGCACGACCCTTCGGGGACCTCGACGAAGCCGCCGACGCGATCTCCCTCCGAGGCGACGTCGGCGCCGATCATGGTCAGCTTGCCGGCGCCGGCGACGATTGCCTTGGCCGAGTCCGCGGCGAGCAGGTTGCGCCCGTCGATGCGCTCGGGCAGGACGCGCACCGATCCCTCCCCTGCCGGACCGATGCCCTCGCGCGGCCCGGGCGCCGCCGAGCAGGCCGCGACGAGGAGCGCCGCGGCAACCGATGCAGCGCGCGCGAGGGTGGAGAGGCGCGGGCGCGTCAACGGCGCTCCGGGGCCCGCGCCGCCTTGCGGCTGGGGGGCGGGACCGGGCGCCGGCGGCCCCCCCTCCAGTGACTGCGGGGCGGCGCCCACCGACCAGGTCGCCGCCACCCACCAGGGGGAGCTGCCGCGCGCCTCGATCTCCAGCGTGGCCTCGTCCTCGTCCTCGGCACAGAAGGCCACGGCCGCGCCCTCCGGGCGCTCCACCACCTCGTCGCGCGCCACGCGCCCGCCGACGCGCGCCGTCAGACGCAGCCCTCTCGTCTCGCCGCGCACCAGGCCCACCGCGGCCAGGTAACAGTTGCCCGGCTCCACCGTGAGCGGGACGGTGGTCGTCCCCTGGACGCCGAGCGTCTGCAGCAGCAGCCGCCCGGCGTCGACGGGCGCACGGCGTCGCGACAGCGCCGAGGCCATGCCGGCGCGCGCGCGCGCCCCCCACCGCAGCGGCAACGCGTCGCTGATGGGCCAGGTCGAGGTCAGCGCGGTCACCTGCACCGCGCGCGACGCGCCGATGAAGCTCACCTCGACCGGCGAGGGGCGCCCCCGCCAGAAGTCGCGGCGCGCGTCGGCGGCATCGGCGCGATCACGCGCCAGCAGGCGGCTGGTCTCGCCCTCGCGGACCTCGGCGTCGATGTCCGTGACTCGCCGCGGCAGCGTGCTCGGCACCTCGGCCATGATCTCCACGCGGTGGCAGCCGTCGAGGAGACGCAGGGTGAACGAACCCTCGCCGCGGGCGCTGGCGCGCACCGACTCCTGGGCGCGGCCGCGCGCGCCGTCGGCAGTTGCGCGGCGACCGGCGCGCTCCAGCCGCGCCGCCACCGGTCAGGCTCGACCGGGTGACCGACGTCGCCGCGCGGCGGGGGCGGCCCGCCGGCGCGCTCGGGCAGGATGTCGTCCAGGGAACCGATGCGCGCGTTGGAGCGGACCAGCAGGCCCTCCACCGCGCCGCGGCTGGCGCGCATCTCGACCACCAGGCGCGTGAGCTCCGCGCGGGCGGCGCCACAGCGCTCCATCATCAAAGCGCCGGCCGAGCTGCGCACCTTGCCGTCGTCCTCGCGAGGTTCGTCGCCGCGATCACGCGCCGGCTCCTCACCGGCCCGACGCGCCTCCAGCAGCGCCTCCACGCCATAGACGGTGAGCTCGGCTCCGCGCTCGGCGAGCAGCACCAGCGCCGTGCAGTGCGTGGGGGTGGCGCGCGCGTAGGGGTCGAGGGGCAGGGAGCGAACACGCCCGCCCTCCAGGAACAGCGGCGGCAGCGGCTCGACGCGTGCCCCGCGCGCCGTCCAGGCCCGCGTCAGGCGCTGGGCGTCGGCGCGCAGGTCGGCCCGGGCGCTGGAAGCGAAGGCGATGGGCGCGAGCGCGACGAGGATCGAGAGGGTCGTACGGCGCACGCGGGGTCGCCATCCTAGCGCCTTCTGCCGCCTTCCGCCGGCCCTGGCGCAGGCTGACACAGGACCGGCTCATCCGATCGCGGCTCCCGCGCCAACCATCCTGGATAATGCGTCCGGTAGCAGCGGGGCGCGCCGGCGATGGCCCTGGCACGCCTCGTGCGGAAGGCGCGCACATGATCGCACGGACCCCCTTCGCTTCCCTCGCCGCCCTCGCGCTGGCAATTGCCGGCTGCGGGAGCACGGTCAACGACAAGGACGACGCCGACCAAGGCGCTGGCGGCTCGACGGGCAACGGCACCACGGGCAACGGCACCAGCGGCGTGGGCGCCTCCGGCACCACCAGCGGAACCACCGGCACCGGCGGGGCCTGCGCGGGCTATCAGGACGCCGAGGGCAGCGGCGAGGTGACCGTGCGGGTGGTCAACAACGCCCCCGTGGCTATCTACATCCCACGCAACTGCGACGCCGGGACGTTCAGCGTCCTGGGCGAGGACGGCAAGGAGTGGCACCAGGACCTCTCCTGCGAGCTGAGCTGCGAGCAGCTGCAGACCAGCCCGCAGATCGCCTGCGGCGGCGAGTGCCAGCCCAGCGTCATCCAGATCCCCTCCTTCGGCACCGCCGAGCTGGTCTGGCGCGGCACCGGGCTGCTGAGCGCGAACATGCCCGAGGCGTGCTACTTCGACGAGGCGTTCTCGGAGACCTGCCGCCAGGTCATCGCCGCGCCCGCCCAGGTCTACCGCCTCCAGGTGCCGGGCTACGCGGAGTGCCACGACTTCGACGGAGAGGCGTGCGCGTGCGTGGACGGCATCTGCCAGGGCGCCGAGGTGTCCGGCTTTCAGGGCTTCCACAACGAGGCCCAGCTCGACTATCCGGCCCTGCACACGGTGGACGTGGTGTTCGACACCTGCGCCTTCGGCTGCCCGAATGGCGAGGACGACGACCCGCAGCCGGGTGAGGGAGGGACGCCGTGAGCGCGCGGGTCGCCACTGCGGGGTGGGCCGGCGTGGCGCTCGCCGTGCTCGCGCTGTCCGCTGCGGCAGCACCGTCGGCCCCAACGACAATCAGGGCGCCGGCGGCGCCGGCGGCAGCGCCACCAGCAGCGCCACCGGCGACCCCTCGAGCAGCGGCAGCGGGGGCGCCTGCGCAGCCTTCGCCGACGAGACGGGCAGCGGCCCGGTCACCATCCGCGTCGTCAACGGGACGCCGCTGGACATCTACGTGCCCGCCACCTGCAGCCAGGGCGACATGACCATCGTCGGCGCCGACCAGCAGGTCTGGAGCGACAAGGTGAGCTGCGCCATGACCTGCGAGGCGTTGCAGACCCATCCGCTCGCGCAGTGCGATGCGTGCGCGGTGAACGCCATCCTGGTGCCGGCCGGCGGTGTGCGCGAGCTCTCCTGGTCGGGGACGGACATGACCATCGCCGACATGCCGGCCGAGTGCTGGTTCGAGCCTGGCAACGCGGACCTCGGCTGCGTGCGCATCCTGGCGGCGCCAGCGCAGAAGTACCAGGCGGTGGTTGCGGGCTACAACCAGTGCGACGGCCGGGAGGCCGGCCCGTGCGAGTGCACCGAGGGCGTGTGCTTCGGCACCGCCGGCGGCGCGCTGGCCACGCCCATCCCGGCGTTCTTCGAGTACCCGTCGGGGCACCAGGTCGACGTGGTCTTCGATGCCTGCGCCTTCGGCTGCCCGGACGGGGACGACGACGGCACGGCGCCGCCCGGCGGCTGACGCGGGCAGCCCGGCGCCTCGTCGACGAGGACGAGGACGAGGACGAGGACGAGGACGAGGACGAGGACGAGGACGAGGACGAGG
>JBBJMR010000301.1:0-10699 GCA_037720395.1 Polyangiaceae bacterium | reverse complement strand
CGTGACCGAGCAGGCGCAGGCAGTGCGCCTCGTTGGAGATGTCGGCCGCCGCGTGGAACATGGCCCGCGCTTGCTCCGCCTCGCGCCGGCTGTCCTCGAGGTTGCCGGCGTGACGCAGCGCTTCGGCGCGCCAGCGGTAGTGGCGAGCCAGCGCGCGCCCCTCGAGCTTGCCGTCGAGCATGGCCAGGTCGCGGAGCACCGCGGAGACGTCGCGCGATCCTTTCCAGACCGACGCCACCAGCTGGTGGAGCAGCTCGGCGGCCTGTTCGAGGTCGCCGGCACGCGTCAGGTTGACGACGCGGTGGCGAACGATGCGGCGGCTTTCGGCCTCCGGGTGGCGCGCCAGCGCGTCGGCGGCGGCGCGGAACACCGTGGCCGCGTCGGGCATGCCGAAGAGCTGCGCCAGCAAGTGCTCCTGCAGCAGGGCGTGCGGCCAGCGCACGCGGTCCGAGCCGGAGGCAAGCAGGATCTGGGCGCGCTTCATGGCTGCCACCGCGCGCTCGGCGTCGAGGCCGAGCGCCTCGAGCTGGTAGCCCAGGACATCGCGGCGGATGTCGCCACCCAGGGCGGCCGCGGCCAGCGCCGCCGGGCGCACCTCCTCGGGCAGCGCGGTGACGCGCTCCTCCCAGAGCTCGGCGGTCGTGGCCGCGCGCGCCTCCAGCGAGGTGGCTGGCACCACGTAGCGGCCGTCCTTGAGCTCCATGTGGCCGCCCTGCGACCAGGCGTGGAGGATCTGCAGCGCGAAGAGCGGGTTGCCGCGGCTCTGCGCGACGGCGGCCTCGCTCACCGCGGCGTCGTCGAGCGGGGCGTCTCGCGCAGCAGCGCGTGCGTGTGCGCGGCATCGAGCGGTGCGATGTCCAGGCGCTCGCCGTCCACTCCACCAGCGCGCGCTCCAGGCGCTCGGCGAGGGGGTCGGCCTCGACCGCCTCGCCGCGTGCGGTGGCCGACCAGGAGGTTCAATCCCTTGGCGCCCTGGTGGATGCGCGTCAGGCCCTCGAAGGTGGTCGCCGAGGCGTGGTGGAGATCGTCCAGCCAGAGCAGGATGGGGCGCTCCTTGCCGATGCGCTCCAGGGTGCGACGGATGACCAGCCAGCGCAGCTCGGGGCGGTCGAGGTGAAGCGCTTGCCGCTGGGGCCGAGCTTGCCGCCGGCGCTGCTCGGCTTGATCCACTCCGCGGCAGCGGCGACCCACGTGGAGCCATCCTCGTCGGCGGTATCCACCGCCCAGACGTTCATCAGCACCTTCTCGATGACGTCGCGCTCGGCGCGCTCCAGGCGGTAGTGCTGGGTGACGGCGCCGACCACGCCATCGAGCGGGGCGGCGATCTTCCGGTAGCGAGCGCGCAGCGGGATCATCAGCGCCCGCTCGTGCACCTCCTCGCAGAGCCACTCGGCGAGGCGGCTCTTGCCGACGCCGGCGTCACCCGCCAGGAGCACGAAGCGGTGCCGTCCGGGTGCCTCCATGACGTCGGCGGCCAGGTTGAGCAGGCGCGCACGCTCGGCGTTGCGCGCCACCAGCGGCGCCGGGCGCAGGCCGAGCAGGCCGGTGGTCGTCGTCGGCGGCTCGAACTCCACCTCCACGGCGTCGGGCATGGTGATCTCTTCGCGGCTCGGCGCGATGCGCGGAGGCCCGGCGGCGCGCGGCACCGGCGTCACCCCGGCGCTCTTGCCCGGCTTGAAGAGGCGCCACTGCCGGCGCGCGTCTCCGGCAAAGTCGAAGCGGTGCCAGGGGCGCTTGGCCATGAGCCGCACCACGAACGGTGCCACCTCGCGCGGCACCCCGGGCGGGATGTCGGGCGAGGGGACTGGCCCGTTGCGATGCAGCTGCAAGAGCTCCTCGTTGGATCCGGTGTACGGCTCGCGGTCGGACAGCAGGGCGAAGAGGATGCAGCCGAGGGCATAGAGGTCCGTGCCGGGGCCGACGTGCGGCGCCGCCAGGCGGATCTGCTCCGGCGCCATCCAGCCCGGCGTGCCCGCACCCCAGCGCACCGTCGGCTCGGCCGACTTGCTGCCGTCGAGGCGGTGATCGATGCGGTCCTGGAAGAGCCAGGCCAGGCCGAGGTCGAGGACGCTCACGGTCGGGTCGCCGAGCTCGCCGCCGTCGCCGGCCTTGGGCATGTCGACCAGGATGTTCGACGGCTTGAGGTCGCCGTGGACCACGCCGCGGGCGTGCGAGTGCGCCAGTGCACCGAGCACCTGGTCGACGGTGAACCAGACGATGGGCCAGGGGACGAGCCCGTCGGTGTGGGCCAGGTAGATCCACTCGTGCAGCGAGCGACCGGGCACCGCGTCCATCACCAGATAAGGAGTGCCGTCGGCGAGCGTCCCGAAGTCACGCGCCCGCACGATGGCCGGGTGGTTCAGCCCGGCCAGGGCGCGCGCCTCCTCGTGGAACCACCAGGCGTCCTCGGGGCGGCTCTTCGCGCCCGGGCGCATGAGGAGCTTCATCGCCACGCGCTCGTCGACGACCAGGTCGCGGCACAGGTAGACGACCCCCATGCCGCCACGGCCGAGCTCGCGGCGCACCTGATAGCGGCCGGCGAGGATCGTCCCCGGCGCGATGGCGCTGTCGGTCATCGAGGCTCCGCGAGGATGCCTCGGTCGTGTCGAGGCTCCGTCAGGATGCCTCGGTCGTGTCGAGGCTCCGCCAGGATGCCTCGGTCGTGTCGAGACTCCGCCAGGATGCCTCGGTCATGTCGAGGCACCAGCGCGGCGGGCGGAGTGGTGTCGTCGGAATCGGGCGGCAACGTCGGCCGCAATATATAGCGTCCGCGGAGCGCGCTGGCGATTCCACATGCGGGCGCGACACCGGCAGGGTCCCGGTTCGTAGTGCCCGGTGGGGCGACGGTGCTACGTTCACCCCCGACCATGAAGCACGTGCGGATGCTGGCTTTCGCGGGGGCCCGGGACGTGCTCGGCACGGCCGAGGTCGACCTGCCGCTTGCCGCGCCATGCACCGCAGCCGAGCTCCTCGATGCCGTGTGCGCCCGGTGGCCCGCGCTGCTGCCCGGCGCAGCCTGCGCCTGGCGGTGAACGGCAGCTGGGCCTCCGACGGCGATCCCGTGGACGGGGGGACGGGTGGCGCTGATCCCCCGGTGGCAGGAGGCGTGACCGTCCATGTCCCGGCCCCCAGCTCCCCCATCGCAGGCCGCCCACGCCGCACGCTGCCTGTTGTCCACGGAGGTCTCGATGGAGGTGGGCCGCGGCGGGCGCCCGACCCGCGCGTCCCGCACGCCGCGGCCGGCGTGCCGCCGCGGAGCGTGCGCATCTCGGTCACCGATCGCTGCGACTTCGCCTGCACGTACTGCCGGCCGTCGCGCGACGATGGGTACGCCGAGGGGCGCCTGCTCCCGAGCGACTGGGCGACGATGTTCGAGGGCCTGGTCCGCGCCGGCGTGCGCCGCGTTCGCCTCACCGGCGGCGAGCCCCTGCTGCACCCGCGCATCGTGGACATCGTGGCGCAGCTCTCCGCGCTCGGCGTGGAGGACCTGGCGCTGACCACCAACGCCTCGCAGCTGACCCGGCTGGCTGCCCCGCTGGCGCGCGCCGGCCTGCGCCGCGTCAATGTCTCCATCGACACCCTCGACGAGGCCCGCTTCCGCGCCGTCACTCGAGGCGGGGAGCTGGGGCCGGTCCTCGCCGGCATCGACGCCGCGCTGGCCGCCGGCCTGACGCCGCTCAAGCTGAACACCGTCGTCCTGCGCGGCGTGAACGACGACGAGATCGAGCGCCTCACCCTCTGGGCCTGGGAGCGGCGGATGGTGCCCCGCTTCCTGGAAGTCATGCGCATCGGTGAGGGGGCGCGTCTGCCGCCGGAGACGCTGGTCACCGCCGGGGAGATGCAGGCCCGCCTGGCGCCATGGCTCGAGCCGACCGTGGCCGCGGTCGAGCCCGATCGCGGGCCCGCGAAGTACCGTCAGAAGCGAGGCGACCCGGCGCTGCGCGTCGGCTTCATCTCCGGAACCAGCGACACCTTCTGCGACGCCTGCGATCGACTGCGTGTCTCCTCCACCGGCACCCTGCGCCCCTGCCTGGCCACCGACGACGGCGTGGAGGCCGGGGCGGCAGCGCGCGCCGGCGACGCCAGCCTGGTGGTGCAGCACATCGACGAGGCGTGGACCATGAAGCCCGACGGCCAGCGCTGGAAGGGATGCACCGAGGACACCGCGGCCTCGGTGTCCATCCGCGCGATCGGTGGATAACCGCGACGGTCGCGCTAGCCTGGGAGGTTCGGTACCGGGCTCGATGTCCGAATCGCTCCTCGCCGCTGCGCTGTTCCCCTTCGAGCGGGTGGCGTCCGACCTCGCCGATCTCCCCATCGCTGCGCGCCGCGCGCTCGATCATGCCGGCGCGCGCCTCTCCCTCGACGGGTGGCGCTCGCTGTCCATCGACCTCCGGCGGCGGGTCGCGGTCTACGGCGCGGCGACGGTGGTGGACATCGGCGCGGTGACCGTTCTGCTGCGGCGCGCGCAGCCGGGGCCGCAGACCATCGATCGCGTCACCGACCCCGACCCCATCACCCCGCCGGCGCCCATGACGCGCGCGCTCGGCGCGCCGCGCAGCCTCGACGGTCGCACCTGGGCGCGCCTGCGGCCGCTGGACCGCTACGCCCTGGCGCACGCGCACCGGCGCTCCGTGGCCCGCAACGACAGCAACATCCTCAGCGAGGCCTTCGACTTCATCGTGCCGCGCGTGAGCAGCGCTCCACCGCCGCGCTCGGTGCCGCCCCCCGCGCCGCGCTCGCCAGGTGAAGCGCGCGCTGAATCGATTCGCCCCGCCTTCGAGGATCCGGTGGTGCGCGAGGTGGAGCGCGCCGCGGCCGCCGCCGACGCCGGTCGGGCCCGCGCCGCGCAGTCGCCGGGAGGGTACTATCAGTCCTCGCGTCCGCCCTTCGACGCGCGGCGACGGCGGCGTGTGGGCTCCGCCGGCAGCGCCGGCGCGGCTGCGCTCGGCGCGGGACCGGGGGCCCGCGCCGGCGTCGGACCGTCCGCCTCCGGGGCGCCGACCAGCGACCTGCCGCCGGCGGGCGCGGCCTCCGAGGCCGGCGCGCTGTCCTCCCATCTGTCATCGAGCGGCGAGGCGCGGATGGTGGACGTGGGCGCCAAGGAGATCACCGCGCGCCGCGCGGTCGCCGCGGGCAGCGTGCGCGCGCGTCGCGAGACCCTGCTGCGGCTGACGCGCAACGAGACGCCCAAGGGCGAGGTGCTGGCCACCGCGCGCGTGGCCGGGATCATGGCTGCCAAGCGCACCCACGAGCTCATCCCACTCTGCCACCCGTTGCCGCTGACCAAGGTGGCCGTGCTCCTGGATGTCGACGTCGCCAACCAGCGCGTCAACGTCACCGCCATCGCCGAGACGGTGGCGCGCACCGGCGTGGAGATGGAGGCGCTCACCGCGGTCACCGTGGCGTGCCTGACCATCTACGACATGCTCAAGGGCATCGATCGGGAGATGGTGGTCTCCGAGGTGCGCTTGCTGGAGAAGAGCGGCGGCCGCACCGGGCCCTGGCGGCGCGAGGAGCCATGAGCGCCGCGCGCCCGCGCATCCGCGCCGAGGCGTTGCGCGCCGATGAGGTGACCGCGCGCGTCGAGCACGCCGGCGCCGGGGCGGTGACCACCTTCGTGGGCGCGGTGCGCGAAACGAACGATGGCCACGCGGTGACCCTGCTCGAGTACGAGGCCTATGGCGCGATGGCCGAGCGGGAGCTGCTCGCCATCCTGACGGAGATCGCCGCCGAGCTGCCCGGCGTGCGCGTGGACGCCGAGCACCGCGTCGGAGCCCTGCGCGTCGGGGAGGCCGCGGTGGTCTGCGCGGCGAGCGCCCCGCACCGCGAGGAGGCCTTCCGCGCCTGCCGGCTGCTCATCGACCGTATCAAGTCGCGCCTGCCCATCTGGAAGCGCGAGCACGGGCCCGATGGTCCGTACTGGGTGGGGTGGGAAGACGCGCGCTGCGGCGATGGGCACCCGCACGGCCACGCGACTACCGGGACGCATCGGCACTCGCCACCTGAGTGAGACGCGGTTGGCGAGTTGCTGCGCTCCGTACCCTCGGCCGTCCAGATCGTTCACGTTCACGCACCTCGCGGTAGCGATGTGAGCCGCCGGACATTCGCGCGGCATCGGGCCGCGGCGGGGCAAGCCAACCGAAGCCAACGTGAACGTGAACGTGAACGATCTCGACCTGACGAGTGTCGACCGGTCACGGCTCGATCCCGCGACGCTCTCCTTTTCGACCTAGAAATCGGCGATCCGCATCACCTCGAGCGCATCGCCATCGTCGACCGTCTCCCTCTCCGCCGGGACGATGACCAGCGCGTCCGCCTCGCCGAAGCTCACCACGCTCCCCGAGGATTGGTTGGGCAGCAGCCGGCAACGCGTGCCGGTCTCGCCGTGGACGAGGCGCCCGCGCGCGAACTCCTCGCGGCCTGCGCGCCGCCGGAGTCGGCCGTCGACGGGCATGCGCGTGCGCGGCGCCAGGGGTGCGTCGTCGCCGGCCAGGGTGCGCAGCAGCGGCATGCCGAAGAGCAGGAAGGTGAGCGACGCCGAGGCGGGGTTGCCGGGTAGGCCGAGGACGTGCGTCGTCTGGTTCGGTCCCTCGAGCCGTCGGCCGACGGCGATGGGCTTGCCGGGCTTGATGGCCACGCGCCAGAAATCCAGCGTCACCCCCGCCGCCTCGAGGGCCGGCTTGATGACGTCGTGATCGCCGACGCTGACGCCGCCGATGGTCACCAGGACGTCCGCGTCGCGCAGCGCCTCGCGCACGGCTTCCGTCGCCGACGAGAGATCGTCGCGCACGAACGGCCCGACGCGCGCCGTGGCACCGGCGAGGCGCGCCGCAGCGGCCACGAAGAACCCGTTCGACTCCGGGATGGACCCGGGACGCGGCGGCTCACCGGGCCGGCGCAGCTCGTCGCCGGAGCAGAGGACGGTGACGCGCGGCCGGCGCGCCACGGCGATGCGCGCGCGATCGAGGCCGGCGCAGAGCGCGAGCGCGCCCGGGCCGAGGCGGGTTCCGCGCGAGAGCGCGACGGCGCCCGCGCGCAGGTCCTCGCCCTGACGCCGGATGTTGGCGCCCGGCGCCGGGGGCCGCGCGGAGCAGATGGAGTCGCCGCGCCGCTCGACGTTCTCCTGCATGACCACCGCGTCGGCGCCGGGCGGGATCTCGGCGCCGGTGAAGATGCGGCAGGCGCCGCCGCGCACCAGCGTGGATGGCACGCCGCCGGCCGCGCTCTCGCCCGCGACCGGCAGCGTCCACGGCGGCGCTCCGGCGAGGTCCGCGACCGCCACCGCGTAGCCGTCCATGGAGCTGTAGTCGAACGCCGGCATGGGCGCGGGCGCGCGCAGGTCCTCGGCCAGGACGCGCCCGAGCGCGTCATCCAGGTCGACCCGCTCGGCGACCACCGAGCGCGAGTCGGGCGGCGGCTCGCTGCGCCCCGGGGGCAGATCGTCGCCGGCGTCGCCGGGGATGGTCTGGCGCGGATCGGTGACGCGCGCGGCGCCGAGCAGCCGCTCCAGCGCCTCCGCGAACGGAAGCAGGGGCCCAGCCATCAGCCGGCCCGGTGCCGGGTGTTGCGCCCCGAGGCGAGGTCCACCGCGTGCCCGAGCATGGGCACGATCAGCTTCTCGGTGGCCAGACGGATGGCCGAGAGGCTGCCCGGCAAGGCGATGATCAGACGTTGGCGGACGACCCCGGCGGTGGCGCGGGACAGCACCGAGCGCGCCCCGACCTCGTCCCAGCTCAGCCGGCGGAAGGCCTCGCCGAAGCCATCGAGCGTCTTCTGGAAGAGCGGGGTGATGGCCTCGATGGTGCGGTCGCGCGGTGCCACGCCCGTGCCTCCGGTCATGATCACTGCGTCGGCCACGTCCAGACCGGTGACGAAGAGCAGCGTCTCGCGCAGCATGGCCGGCTCCTCGCGGAGGATGGCGTGCGAGACCACCTGGAAGCCAGCCGCGGCGAGAAGGGATCCGAGGAGCCTGCCGCCTTCGTCGGTCTCCTCGGTGCGGGTGTCGCTCAGGGTCAGGGTGGCGACGCGGACGTTGCCGGGCGCGGTCGTCGAAGAGCTCACCCGGCGAGGGTAGTGTCTCGAGCCGCGTCTTGGCGACGGACATCGATGACTTGCTCCACCCACGGCGAGGACAGCGCCTCCTCGAGTCGGTCGGGTGCGAAGTCGAAGCGACCGAGCCGGAGGCGACGCGCGGGAGAGATGAGGCGCACGCGCACGTGCGGCGGCAGCACCGGTGGTCGCTCGGCGACGAAGAGCGTGGCCGACACGGCGCCGCCCTCGTACGGCGTGACCACGGTGATGTCCGTGGCACCGCGCGCGACCAGCACCTCGAGCAGGGTGTTGTCCGCAGCGCCCCCGTCGACGTGCACCTCGCCGTCCAGCACCGGCAGGCGGGCGTAGAGGATGGGGATGGTGCAGCTGGCCACCAGCACCTCGTGCATGTCGCGACGCGTCCTGTTGGAGTGGACCACCAGGGCGCCCTCCGCGCGCGCCAGGAAGCGGCGCGCTCGGGTGGTGGAGACGAGCAGCTCGGCGTCGGTGCCCTGCAGCCGCTCCTCGGGGAGGAAGCGGCGCAGGGCGTCTCGCACGATGGCGTTCATGCCGAAGGGGCTCTTCTCGCTGCGCAGCCAGCGCGTGGAGACCACCGGGGTGCGCGCCATGGCGCGCCACATGGTCGGACCCTCCTCGGCCAGGCCCGCCACGGTCACGGCGCCGCAGATCGATCCGCTGGAGGCGCCGGCCACCACGTCGAAGCGCTCGCCGCGCCGCCACAGCTCGGCCATCACCGCGAACTGGAATGCGCCGCGGCAGCCGCAGCCGGGCAGGGAGAGGGCGCGCATGGCTCGGGCAGGATACGGCGGCGCCGCCCTGGCCGCTCGTACCTGTTCGCCGGGCCTCGAAGGCGCCGCGAGCAGCGCGGTGACCTTCGGCCGCCGTCAGTGCTAAGGAGCCTGCGCGACGAGGCGAGGAAGACGAGGCGAGGAAGAGGAGACGAAGCGGCGTGGGCCCGATGATCCCGTACATACCCGGCGACAAGCTGGAGGTGCCGCTGAGCTTCCTGCTGCATCTGCCGTTCATCGGGGACGTGTTCGACGCCAACCACCCGCCCTCCATCAAGCCCTTCGGCACGCTGGTGGCGCTGGGCGTCTACATCGGCAGCATGCTGGCCATGCGCCGCGCCAAGGAGCGCGGCCTGGACGCGAAGAAGATGAACGAGTTCATCTTCTGGAGCGTCGGCCTGGGCTTCGTCGGCGGGCACGTGCTCGACGCCGTCTTCTACCACCCGGCCCGCGTGGCCCGTGATCCGCTGTACCTGCTGATGCTCTGGGACGGGCTCTCCAGCTACGGTGGCTTCATCGGCGCGACCCTCGGCGCGCTGCTCTGGCGGCGCTCGCGGCGGGAGTCGATCCTCGCGTACTCCGAGGTGTTCTGCAGCGCCTTCCCGCTGGCGTGGGTCTTCGGGCGAGCCGGTTGCGCGAGCGTGCACGACCACCCGGGGCGCCTCTCCGACGCCTGGTTCGCGGTCCGCTATCCGGCGAGCGGTCTGGGGCTCGGCAGCGACGGCTACATCGGCCGCTACGATCTGGGCCTCTACGAGTGCCTACTCAGCATCCCGCTGGCCATCGCCATCTGGATCCTGTGGCAGCGCAGGCCTGTGAGGCCGCTCGGGTTCTACATCGGCATCGTGTGCACCGCGTACGCGCCGGTCCGGTTCTGCCTCGATTTCTTGAGAGAGCACGAGCAGAACGGCGTCTCTGGCGGAGATCCCCGCTACCTCGGGCTGACCCCCGCGCAGTGGGCTTGCTTCGGCCTGCTGGCCCTGGGAATCTACTTCTTGAACATGGCGCGCAACCCGCCCCAGGTTCCGGAAGAGGGCACCCCGCCCCGCAAGAAGAAGCGGAAGCGCCGCAGCCCCGCGCGTGCCGGCGACGAGCCGTGACCGAGCCCGAACCCAGGAGGACGACGGCGAGGAGGTCCGCGTCCCCAAGAGGCCGGTCCTGCCGCCGGGGGAGGGTGGCGGGGCGCCGGCCTAGTCGTGCGCCGGCGGTCGCGCGGCCTCTTGACCCCGATATCGACGAAGGTATCGTGATCCAGGCCGGCCCGAGGTCGACGTCTGACCCTCCCGTCTCTGCTCGGGCTCCGCACGGTTGCGGAGTGGGCCCGGCCGTCCGTGCGTGCGTAGCGCGCGACGGGCACCTCTCTCACTCGAGGATGGTCCGCGTCTCGGTCGACGAAGCAGCTCCAAGCACTGCCTCGCCCCCACGGGCACCGCGCCAAATATCAGGTTCATTCGATGGCTGAAGATTCTCGCAAGCTGTTCGTGGCCGGGCTCCCCGATTCCGTCAACGAGGACATCCTCCGGACGCTATTCGAGGCCACAGGTGGAAACGTGGTGGAGGTGAGCCTCCCCAAGGACCGCGCCACCGGGCGCCCTCGAGGCTTCGGCTTCGTGACCATGTCCACCGTCGAAGAGGCCAAGAGCGCGCGTGAGTCGCTCGACGGGTCCTTCCAGGGTGGCAAGTCGATCTCGGTGCGGCCTTTCGAGGCCGACCCACCGCGCCGAGAGGCCGGTGGGCCCCTCAGCAGCGGCGGTCCTCGCAGCGGCCCGGGCAGTGTCGGCCCGGCCGGAGCGCCGGACCGCACCCTGTACGTCGGCAACCTGCCGTACGACGCGACCGTCGAGGAGGTCGAGACC
>JBBJMR010000078.1:0-30336 GCA_037720395.1 Polyangiaceae bacterium | reverse complement strand
CAGGTCGATCAGCGCGAAGGTCACGAAGAGTCGCCGTGGCGCGGCGGCCAGCGCCGGAAGCCGCTGCGTCGCTGTTGGCCGCGGCGGGGCGGGCGCGGCGGACGACGAGGCTTCCGGTGCGGCGGCGGTCGTGAGCGTCGGGCGGCGAGCCGGCAGGGCGGTGAGCGTGGCATCGCGCAGGGTGAACGTGTGCGACGCCGTCACCTCCGAGGGAAGCGGCTGCGCCCGCGCGGGGGTGCCGTCGGCGGCGGCCTCGATGCACGCGATAAGTTCGGCGCGAAGTCGCAACACGTCGCCCATGGTGCGGTCGACCCAATCGCCAACCGCGTGCGCCGGCGCCGGCGCGAGGGCACCTTCCAGCGCGAGCGCCATTTCACGGGCCGTGGGGAAGCGCGCAGCGGGATCGCGCGCCAGCCCCTTCAGCACCACGGCGTCGAGCGCGGCCGGCACGTCATCCATGAGTCTGCTCGGTGGTGGCACCACGCTCTCGAGCACCTTGGTAATGATGGCGCCCTCGTTCGACGCCCAGAAGAGGCGTTCTCCGGTGAGCGTCTCCCACAAGACCACCGAAGCCCCGTACACGTCGGTGCGGCGGGTGGCGGGCTGGTCGCGGAGCTGTTCCGGGGCCATGTAGCGCAGCTTGCCCTTCATCTGTCCTTCGCGCGTGGTCTGCACGCGCACGTTGGCCGTGGCGATGCCGAAGTCGAGGACGCGCGCGATCCCGTCCGCGCCGACCAGCACGTTCGCCGGCGTGACGTCGCGGTGCACGATCTCGAGCGGAACGCCACGCTCGTCGCTGGCCTCGTGGGCGGCGTGCAAGCCGAAGAGCAGCCCGGAAGCGACCGAGGTGGCGATCACCGGCGCGATCCGCTCTCCGCGACGGCGTGCCGCGCGCGCCAGGCCGCTGAGCGACTCGCCGTGCACGTACTCCATGATCAAGAGCAGCTCGCCCCCGACCTGGACCACATCCAGGGTGGCCACGACGTTGGGATGCCGGATGCGTGCAGCCAGCCGCGCTTCGTCGACGAACATCGAAACGAAGTCGGCGTCGCGCGACAGGTGTCGATGCATCCTCTTGATGGCCACCGTCCTGGCAAAGCCGATGGCGCCGGTGAGTCGGCCGATGTGGACCGTGGCCATGCCGCCGGAAGCGATCTCCTCGTAGAGCGCATAGCGGCTCTCACGCTCGTCATCACGGCTCGGCGCGCGGTCCGCCACTCCGACAAAGTAGCCCATTCCGCCCGAAGTTCGGGGGGAACGAGCGGTCACGCGCCGCACGCGTGGGGCGTTTGGTAGTAGGCTCGCGCTGGGCGTTTCCCATGGCACGACGTCATCGCCACCGGGCCCAGGCCTCGTGGCAACCTATCCGTGCCAGGCTCGCCGGCGGTCGAACTGTATGGATGCCTCCGACGGCCCGACGCTGACCGCGATCCGCAGCGACTCCTTGCGGGTGCCCAGCCTGCGCGTCGCCGTGGCCACCGACCGCATGCAGGTGGAGGCGCCGCTCTCGGTGAGCCCCTTGTTGGTGGGCACCAGCGCCGACTGCGATCTGGTCGTGCGCGACGGCAGCGTCTCGCGGCGCCATTGCCAGCTCACTCTCACCGAGCGCGGCGTGGTGCTGAAGGACCTCGACAGCAAGAACGGCACGTTCGTGCGCGAGGTGCCCATCCGCGAGGCCATCCTCCACCCCGGTGTACCGGCGACGATCGGCAGCTGCCGGCTGCTGGTGGCGGTGGTGGGTGAGCCGACCGTGGTGCCGATGTCGAAGCTGCCCCACTTCGGCGAGGCGCTCGGTGCGAGCCTGGCCATGCGCGCGCTCTTCGCCAGGCTGGAGCGCGCGGCGGCCACCGAAGCCACCATCGTCCTGCTCGGCGAGTCCGGTACCGGCAAGGAGTTGCTGGCCCGCGCCATCCACGCGCACAGCGGCCGCCGCACCGGTCCCTTCGAGGTGCTCGATTGTGCCGCGATTGCGCCGACGCTGGTGGAGGCGGAGCTCTTTGGCCATGTGCGCGGCGCCTTCACCGGTGCCGCCTCGAGTCGCGCGGGGCTGCTGGAGCAAGCGCACGGTGGCACCCTGTTCCTGGACGAGCTCGGGGAGATGCCCCTCGAGCTCCAGCCGAAGCTCCTACGTGCGCTCGAGTCGCGACAGATTCGCCGCGTCGGCGCCAGCGACTGGCGGTCGTTCGACGCCCGGATCATCGCCGCCACCCATCGCGACCTTCGCACCCAGGTCGCCTCCGGCACCTTCCGGGAGGACCTGTTCTATCGGCTGGCGATGGTGGAGGCGCTCATTCCACCGCTTCGCGACCGCAAGGAGGACATCCCGCTGCTGGTGGAACGCTTCCTGGCGGAACATTTGCCGCCGCGCACGCTGGGCGATCTGCCGCCCAACGCCGTCGCCCTGCTCATGGGCCACGACTGGCCCGGTAACGTCCGCGAGCTGCGCAACACCATCGCCAGGCTGCTGCTCTTTCCGGAGGTCGGCGGCGAGGCGATCGAGCGATCGGGGTCCTGGGCGGCCCCGGAGCCGCTTCCTCCCGGGCTACCGCTGCGCGAGGCGCGGGGCCTCGTCGTCGCCCAGTTCGAGCGGGCATACATCGCCTCGGCGATGCGCAAGCACGGGGGCAAGGTGGCCCGCGCGGCGGAGGTGCTCGGCATCTCGCGGCAGCTGCTGTATCGCATGCTCGATCAGCACGGCTTGCGGCGCGAGGATCCCTGATCGGACCGAGTCGTGCGCAGGGCCCGCGTGCTAGCTTGAGCGGCGTCGTGCGTGGCCGTTCGCTCGGGCTCCCGCTTGTCGCCTTGGCGCTGCTCGGGTGCTCCCTCGACGGTTTCGCCGACGGCGCGGGCGGCGCAGGGGGCGTGGGTGGCTCGGCGGGCGGCGCTGCCCAGGGCGGGTCGGCCGTGACCGGCACCGGCGGCGGCGGCGGCGCGGCCTGCGGATGCGCTTGCGCGGCGTGGGATGCGGTGAAGGTCAGCGACGCCGGTCCGGCGGTCCTGCCCGTGGGCACCTGGACCGGCGCCGGCTGGGCGGTGGCTTGGCAAGACGCGCGCAACGGCAACCCCGAGATCTACCTGGCACGGCTCGATGCCGTGGGCACGCGCCTCGGCGCCGAGCTGCGCGTCACCGACGACGGCGCCGATTCCCGAACGCCGGCTCTGGTGTGGACGGGATCCGACCATGCGATCACCTGGGAGGACACGCGCGGGGGCGGGTCGGACGTCTATCTCGCCTTGGTCGACGGCAGCGGCACCAAGACGTTCGGCGATGCGCTCGTCTGGGGCGGCTCTGGCGCGCCCACGGCGCCGGCCATCGGGTGGTCCAGCACCGCGGGTTATCTGCTCACCTGGGAAGACTTCCGCGATGGCGGCTACAAGCTGCACACGGGCAATGTCGCCGCGGATGGCGCGGTGATCCACACCGATGAGCGCATCACCAATCCATCGGTCGGCGACTCGCGCGCTTCCGCCCTGGCGTGGAGCGTGAACGAGTACGGGATCGCGTGGCAGGACACGCGGGATGGCGACCAGGAGATCTACTTCCGTCGCGTAGATCCCTCGGGCTACGCGATCGGCCTGGAGACGCGCGTCACCACCGCGTCCGGCGGTGCGGAGGACGCGGCCATCGTCTGGACGGGGACCGGCTATGCCCTGGTGTGGTCGGACGGTCGCGACGGCGAACCCGCGATCTACTTCGCCACCCTCAGCGAAGGCGGCGTGCTGACCGCCCCCGCACAACGAATCTCGGAAGGTGGCGGCGCCGCCAGCGCTCCTTCGGTCGCCTGGACGGGTGGCGAGCACGTCGTGGTGTGGCACGACGATCGCGACGGCATGCAACGGATCTACCTGCGTCGACTCGACGGGTCGGGAAAGCCGCTCGGCGAAGACGCGCGGGTGGGCGGCGAGGACGGAGCCGCACGGCGCCCAACCCTGGCCTGGTCCGGCACTGCCCTCGGGCTTGCATGGCAAGACGCCCGCGGCGGCGAAGACGCCATCTTCTTCGCCAGCTGTCAGCCCTGAGGGGTCGATGTCCCGGGAGGCGTGAATCCGGGAAGGACTGGCGTTCGCGGCGCTCGACAGCCTTGTCGACGGGTGGATCTGCGCGAGGTCACCTTGTCAAACGGCCGTTGACAACGTCCTCGCCAGGACACGGATTCGCGTGAGGAATCGTCGCGGGGCCGGCCCTCCAGCGCACTGGCGCGGCGCTTGCTCGTCCGAGCATCACTCGTGACCACGACGATGTCCTCCTGGCGATGGGTCTCTCTCTTTGCGGCAATGGCGCCGCTCAGCGGCTGCGCCGCCGGCGGCTCGGTGGCTGGCCGCGGCGACCCCGAGGAGGAAGTCGTTCCGCACTGGGGTGCGGGAGGCGGCGAGCAGGGGTCGGGCGGGCTCGCCGGAGCCGGCACGGCGCCAGCCGCTAGCTGCGACGATGGAACCCAGAACGGCGGCGAGGACGGCATCGACTGCGGAGGCAGCTGCCAGCCGTGCTGCCAGCCGATGACCTACGAAAAGACGACCGACCTCGCGTCCGGCGTGGTCAGCGTCTGCTGCGACGAGGGAGACACGCTGGACAGCGTGCTCGACTGCGGCGTCGGCGACAACCACGGCGCCAAGGCGGAGGGTGCCTGTGGCGTCGGCTTCGAGGGCGCCATGAACGGCGGCTCGGCCTGCGTGAACATCACCTGCGAGACGGGCTGCGGCCCCGGAGCCCCGACGTCGAGCTCGAGCTCCTCGGCGAGCAGCTCGGCGAGCGGGGGAGGAAGCGGAGGCGGCCCGGGCAGCTGCGCGCACGACAAGTGCGAGCCGGGGGATGTGCTCGCGCCGAGCTGCGACTCGTGTGTCGAGTCGATCTGCGCGGAGGATCCGTACTGCTGCGATCCGGCGGATGGGGCCTGGGATGCCCTGTGCATCGGAATGGTCGACAGCGTCTGCGGCGAGACATGCTGAGCAGCTGGCGACCCTCTCACCCGGTGCTCGGGGCCATCGACCCGGGTCACACACATCCCCAGGCAGGAGGAACGCGATGAACACACCTCGTCTCACTCGTGTGGTGCTCGGCTGGATCGGCCTCTCCGCGGCGCTGCTGCTGGGGTGCGGCGCTTCCGCAAGCGGCGACTCGGACGGCGAGCTGACCGGCCTGCTGGAGGACACCATCGACGCCGTATCGTTCTCGCAGAACCAGTACGGCGTGACCTTCACCAACTCGGACGGCGATTGGGTGGTCTACACCGCCTGCTACGGTCCGGCGACGCGCGGCGGCGAGAACCTCACCGTCGGGCCTGGCTACATCGCCCGCGTGGTGCGCAAGCAGGACACCCCGACCGGCCGCACCGTCGTCGACGACGAGGGGCCGCTGACCGACGCCGGCGGCAACACCATCGGCTTCACCGCCATCGGTCACGCTGGGCTCGGGGGTTTCAACTGGCATCATTCCCGCGGCCTGGCGCCCTTCGCCTTCGACGGCAATTCCGCGTGGGAAATTTCGGGCCGCGTCTGCGCCGTGGACCACGGGGGATTCGGTGTCTCCGGCGCACAGGTCGTGGATGGGCCACGCATCGACGCCGACGGGACGGCGACGCTGACCATCGACGTCGACTTCACCGACGCCTGGACGGCGGGCGTGCCGCTGGCCACCGTGCGCTACGTCTACCGGGTGCAGAGCTCCGTCATCAAGATGTGGGCGATGGTCACCCAGCGCTGCGCCAACGGGAACTGCGGCGCCGGCGCGCCGGGGGCCGCCTACATCGGCGAGCCCAAGTTCGTCGCGGCCGTGAACGGGGGCGGCTACCGGCGGCTGGCCATGTTCAACACCGCCAACAAGATCGCCACCAATAGCCAGAGCTCCAACGGGTCGTGTTTGTGGAACGGCGACAGCCCGACGAAGTCCACCGGGCAGTGCGACGGCGATCACCGCGTCCGCGCGCGCTTCGACTACGGCTCGCTCACCTCCGGCACCGATGGGGGGTGCGACAGCGGCATCCATGCCTGTTTGAACACGGTGATGCAGGCGTACCCCGTGGACGCCGACGGCACCCTGACGCCCGGTCGCAATCCATCGCCATGGGAAGACGCGCCGTTCGGCCTCGACGCCTGGGCCAGGCTGTCGGCGTCGCGCGAGCGCGCCAACCCGGCGGACTCGGCCTTCGGTGGAGCGCAGTGGAGCTGTCACGGCGGGTCCACGGGCTCCGAGAACAACCGCCGCTGGGAGCTGGTGGGCATGGGCAAGGACGGAGCAGGTCGCTACACCTCGGCGGCGATGTACTTCCACGCCTGGGAGAGCGGCACGGGCGCGTACGACTGCGAGCCCCTGTCGCGCCGCTTCGGCCCCGACGGTGAGCGCTTCGCCGTGTACGCGCAGTTCGCGTTCAACGATGGCTGGACGGTGCCGTGAGCCATGCGGTCGCGAACGGCGACGGCGGCACTCGTGACGACCTCGCGGAGCCATCGATGGAGACCAGTAGCCAATGCCCCATCGTGGTCGACGACGACGCCATCGTGGGCACGACGGTGCGCAAGGTCTTGCGCGAGCGGCACGGGACCAGGCCGTCTGCGCCCGGTTGCCGGCGCGCTCAGCGGCGCGGCGGTGCCCGCCACGGCATGGGCGG
The DNA here is from genome assembly GCA_037720395.1 of Polyangiaceae bacterium. Classification (GTDB taxonomy): domain Bacteria; phylum Myxococcota_A; class Polyangia; order Polyangiales; family Polyangiaceae; genus JBBJMR01. Next base: position 23,731 of record JBBJMR010000078.1, on the reverse strand, counting down.
CCACGGCGGCCACGGAGGAGTGGGCCGGCCTCTTCGGAACCAACCATCGGCGTAGACGCACTCCGGGTCGAGCTTCGCGCATCGATCCAGGAGCCGGGTCGCGCTTCAACGCTTCGGGGTGACTTCGCGCCTGGGAACGCTGCTCTGCAGCCCAACAGCTGAGGCTCCGCGAGCTGTTCCGATACAACCCTCGCCTCGGTCGCGCCTACCAGCTCAAGGAGGAGGCGCGCGCCGTCCTCCGTGCCCCGGACGCTGCCGCCATGAGGATGGGACTGCAGCGCATTCTCCGTCGTACCCAGGAGCGCCAGAACGTCCCGCTGCGGGCGCTCCACGAATCGATCCGGGAACACTGGAACGAAATCGTTGCCCTCGGTGAGCATCGCCCGCCCACAGGTCGCATCGAAGCGCGGCGAGGCGGAGCCGCTGTTGTCTAGCGCCACGCTCCACTTCGCCCGAGCAGGGGACGTCGAGGGCGGCGGGCGCCACGGCCGGCCATGGCGGCGCCACCTCGACCGGGCGCCGCGCGGGCCAGATCTCGCGAGATCCGGGTCGAGCCGTGTCGGCATGACGTTCGCGAAGTCGCGGCGGTGCCTCGATGAGGGCCCATTGGCAATTGCACCAGAGCCATTCCGACACGTCGGGAACTTGCTCGAGCGCGGAATTCTATAGGAGCGCGGCCGAGGGTGAGGAATGAACCGGGGCCCATGCCCCTCCATCGCCTCGAGCACCACGCGGCCGACCGTATCCACGAGGTGCTGTTCGATCACAACCCCCTCACCGACCGCGGCACGCTCCGCATCGACGGTGTGCTCGTTCCGGCGAAGCTCGTACGCAAGCCGTTCGGAAGCCTGTTCCGTTACCGCTTTGCGCTCGGCGCCGAGCTGCTAGAGGTGCGGCTCTCGCCGTCTTCGCTTCATGGGTACGACGTCATCCTGGCTCCCGCCGAGGCGCCTCTGGCCTCGAAGGGCATCGCACTGCGGACAATACTGAGCGTAACCGGCTTCGGCGGGGCGATGGGTGCCGCGATCATGGCCCTCGCCGGCGTGGTGCCGCTCGGGGCCAGTGTGGCAATCAACGCCGTCGCGGCATCGGTCGCGAGTGGGATCATGTGGCTCGTGTATGGACGCGGGCGGTGAGGGAGCTCGGCCGCGTTGTTCTCAGGCGTCCGCCGGGGCCCTTCCTGTGCAGAGGCACTGCTTCGACCCCCGCGCCGCACTGGTCGCTGCCGCCGCCGCCGCCGCTCGTCTCGCCGCTGGCCGCGTCGAAGATCGCGATGCTCTGCGTCTCGAGGAGCGGTCCCCACGCGCTCCACTGTTCCGCTCCACTGTTCCGAGGGCAGCGTCAGCCAGAGGGAGAACCCGCTCCCGCCCCATTGCTCGATGTCGTCGGCATACTCGCTCCACGCGTGCGGGGCGGCGCCGCCGATATACCCGTCCAGCATGACCTGCGCCCTGTCGTGCGCGCCCAAAACAACCCAATTCCCGGACAGCCTGGCCGCGCTCGAGGCTTGGATCCTCGCTCGTGGACCAGCAGCCCGAGGCGCAACGTGAATCCGCGCTGAGCCAGCTTGTCAAGCCGCCGTTGACAAGCGTGCCCGTCGGGCGCGGGACCATCGCGCCTCGTCCACGGGGCCGGGCGCGGAGCGTCGCCGGCTACTCCTTCACCTCGTCGGTGGTCACCGCGCCCGAGAGCATCAGCATCACCCCGTGTGCCGTGTACTGCACGTCGATGAAGCGGTTCGGGTCCGAACCGAACACGTCGCGCGTCGGTGCCGTCCCGTCGCCGAGGCGGTAGGCGACGCCGTAGCTCGTCCCCACCGGCCCGAAGCTGTGCCCGACGCCGAGCGTGAACACTGTCCAGTCGAGCCGCGCGTTGCGCGTCTCCTGCCCCGGTGACTGGTCCTCCACCACGTCGCGATCCGTGTAGACACCGGCGCGCAGCGTCGTCTTGCGGCTGACGTGCACCTCACCGCCGACGGAGTAGTTGACCGTGCTGCGCGTGCCGCGCCGGTAGTCGATGGGCTCGTCGCCCTCCATCAGCTCGCTGCCGCTGCCGGCGCGCACCACGTGCGCCGTCCCGCTCCACTCGCGGAAGGTGCCGTGCGCGGGCATGACGTGGATGTCGACGGCGAGCGCGAAGGCATCGGGCCGGTCGTAGGCCAGGCCGGCGGAGAAGCGGAAGGGGCGCGAGATGCGCGCGTCGTCGAGCTCGCCCTGCGAGTCGAGGCGATCCTGGGTGCTCTCGCCGGTGGCGCTGTCGAAGCTGGCCACGTCGCGAGCGCGCTGGGTGCGCCCCGTGCCCCACACCGGGATCCCCACCGACTCGGCGGCCACGCCGACCCACAGCGCGTCGAAGAGCCGCACCTGCGCGCCGACCGCGGCCGTCAGCCCCAACGAGGTGACGTCGACGATGCTCCGGTCGTTGCTGGTGGCGATGGTGTCGTCGCCGGCATCGCGCTCGCCGGTCAGCGTCAGCTGGTGCACGTCGGCGAGGAGGTCGGCGTAGGTGGCGAAGAGGCTGGCACCGAAGCGGAAGCGCCGATCGGCGGCGCTGAGCGCGTAGGTCGCGCCCGCGAAGAGCTGCCGGAAGCGGTCTTGCCCCAGGGTGTCGGCGGTGAGCCGGTGCGAGCTGCCGGCGGCGCGGAAGCTGCCGTCGACGTCGTACTGGTTGAAGCTCGGCGCCATCAGGCTGAGCGCCAGCACGTGGCGGTACGGGTCGTCATCGGCCCCGAAGCGCTTGAAGAAGGTGACCGCCGACGGCATCACCGCCAGGTGCTTCTGGGCCAGCGAGTCCTCATCGATGGTCGCGTCCCCGTACCGCGGGTCGAGCCCACCGGGGGCGTAGTACCCGTCCACGGTGGCGCCGAGGCCGGAGTAGACGTTGGCCGAGACCGAGAGCACGTCGTTCGGCGTGCCGGCCACGCCGGCCGGGTTCAGGAAGGGCATGGCCGCGTCGCTGCCCGACGCGACGCCGGCGCCACCCATGGCGGCGGTGCGGCTGCCGAGGGGCACGTCGCGCAGGTTCTCGGCGCGGGCCGCGCCGGTCGTCCCGAACGAAAGGACGGCGGCGGCGAGGGCGACCGTGGCGCGCAAGGCCCGGAAGGATGTGCTCATGGAGAGGCCGGGCGCGGCGTGCCGGGGGCGTCCCGGCGGCGGTCGCGTCGACCTTCGATGGCGCGACGTGGGGTGTCGGTTGTGCCTCGTCGTCGCCCTCGGGGATGCGTCGCGACGCCGGAGCCCCGGCGCCGGGGCGGGCCGTTCTCCCGCGGGGGCCCATGGGATAGAGTGCGCGCCACGGTGGGCAAGATGAACCTCATGAAGCTCGAGAAACTTGTGGTGGCCCTGTCGCTGTCCGCGCTGGCGGCGTGCAGCACGGCGACGAACGACGACGGCGGAGACCCGGACCCCTCCAGCTCGTCCGCGGGCGGCAGCGGCGCCGAAGGCGGGGCCGGGGCCTCGGGCGGAGCCGGCGGTGGCCTGGTCACCACCGGGGGCCACGGCGGCGAGGACGTCGGCCCGTGCGGCCAGGACTGCTCCCTGATCGAGCCGCCCGAGTGCTTCCAGGCGGTCTGCAACACCGGCCAGCTCCCGGGCCCGATCAACGTCTGCACGGTGGTCCCGGCCGACGGCGGGGCGTGCGACGACGAGCTCTTCTGCACCGCCAACGACAGCTGCGTCGGTGGCGTGTGCACCGGCGGCCCCCAGAACACCTGCGGCCTCGAGCTCGAACCGTGCACCACCATCACCTGCGACGAGACCACACAGATGTGCGGCACCGCCCCCGCCGACGACGGCGTGGTCTGCGACGACGCCGACCCCTGCATCGTGAACGCCAAGTGCGAGAGTGGCCTGTGCGTCGGGGCCCCCAAGGACTGCACGTTCTCCCCGCTCTCGGCGTGCAACCTGGTGGCCTGCAACCCGGTCAGCGGCCAGTGCGAGGGCACGCCCGACCCATCCAAGGATGGCAACGCTTGCACCAGCGGCGGCGCCGATCCGTGCATCGTCGACGAGACCTGCAGCAATGGCGTCTGCGGCGGCGGCGCGCCCAAGGACTGCTCGAGCCTCAGCGTCGGCTGCGTCAACGGCGTCTGCGACGCGAACGGCTTCTGTGTCGCCGAGCCGATCATGCAGGGCCAGGCCTGCCTGGACGGCAACGACGAGTGCAACACCGGCATCTGCGACGCCAACGGCATGTGCCAGCCGGTGCCCACACCCGGGGTGGCCTGCCCCAGCGGCACCGATGCCTGCAACAACGGCGTCTGCAGCGCCGCCGGCCTCTGCGTGCCCATGGCCGCCAACAACGGCGCCGCTTGCAGCGACGGCAACTCCTGCACCACCGGCGAGACCTGCAGCGCCGGCGTCTGCACCGGCGGCGCGGTCGGGCAGTACGTCGCGTACTTCACCGAGACCTTCGCCAGCAACAGCCAGGGCTGGACGCTGGACACCGACTGGCAGATCGGCGCGGCCACGGCCTCGGTCGGCGGCAGCTTCGGGCCCGACCCCGCGGTGGATCACACGCCGACTGCCGACGACGGCGTGGCCGGCGTGCTCATCGGGGGCATCACCAGCACTGCCCTGCACCCCTACTACTATCTGACCAGCCCGGCCGTGGACGTCAGCGCCGCGCCCGGTCAGGTGTACGTCGAGTTCTGGCGCTGGTTGAACAGCGACTACACACCGTTCATGCAGAACAGCATCGACGTGTGGAACGGCTCCGCCTGGGTGAACCTGTGGATGAGCGGACCCTCGCCGGGCATCCAGGACGCCGCCTGGACGAAGTTCAGCCACGACCTGACCGCGTACAAGAACGCCGGGCTCAAGGTGCGCTTCGGGTACACGGTGCTGTCCGGTGGCGTCTTCCAGGTTTCCAGCTGGAACATCGACGACTTCGTGATCGCGAACCAGTCGTGCAACTAGGCGGCGCGCTAGCCCCAATGGTGAGCGGGATCACCTTCCACCCGCGGCGATCCCTGACCCGCTCGTAAGGGATTGCGCATGTCGTCGCGTGTCGCCGCGAGCGACAGTTGCTCGCTTTCGTGACACCGCCGCGTAGCCCTGGACGTGCTCGCGTCCGGCGAAGAAGATGCGCGAGGTGAGTCAAATCCTGCTGGTCGACGATGACGTCGACGTTCGCGGCACGCTGGGGGACCTGCTCGCCGACCAGGGCTTCCAGGTGGCGACCGCGGCCAACGGAGCCGAGGCGCTCGACTACCTGCAGCGCGAGGCTTCTCCGCCGGACCTCATCCTCCTCGACATCATGATGCCGGTGATGGGCGGAGTGGAGTTCCTCCACGCCTACTCGTCGCGCCGCGAGCTGCCCCGCGTTCCGGTCATCGTGCTCACGGCCTTCGCCGTGGCCGACATCGCCGGCAAGAGCACGCACGTGGTGCAGTGCCTGCACAAGCCGGTGGACGAGGCGACGCTGCTGGCGGCGGTGCTCGGCGCGTGCTCCGACGGCTGGCGCCAGCGCCGCGCCCGCTCCATGCGCGCCGCCGTGGCCAGCGGCAATGGCGGCAGCGCGCCCCCCGCCAAGCCTGGCCCCTCGCAGCGCGCCGCCCGCGACGCCTCGGCGCCGGCGGTGGTGCTCCTGGTCGACGACGACGAGGACATCCGCGAGTCGATCGCCGAGTTCCTGCGCGACGACGGCTACGAGGTGGTCGGCGCCAGGAACGGCGCCGTGGCCATGGACCTCATCCGGGGCGGGCTGGTGCCCTCGGTGGTGCTCACCGACCTGATGATGCCGGTGATGACCGGCTGGGAGCTGGTGGCCCGCCTGCGCGCCGACGAGAACCTGGCCTCGCTGCCGGTCATCGTCACCAGCGCCGCCGCCGACCGCGCGCCGCCCGACTCCGACAAGGTGCTCGCCAAGCCGCTGCGCCTCGACCTGCTCATCGAGAGCGTGGGGGAGCTCTGCCGAGCTTCCCGCAAGGGCGCCGAGAAGCGCAGCGTCGCCTTGCAGGGGCTGGCGCAGCGCAACGTCGAGCTGGCGGAGATGCAGAAGTTCCGCGAGGAGATGTCGTCGCTCATCGTGCACGACATGAAGAACCCGCTCATGGCCATCGTCACCAATCTGGCCTACGTGCTCGAGGAGCCGCTCGACATCACCTCCGAGAAGAACGAGGCCCTGGTCGACAGCCGCGAGGCGGCCGAGCGCCTCAGCCGCCTGGTCGAGAACCTCCTCCACGTGGTCAAGCTGGAGTCGGGGCGCTTCCTGCCCGACCGCAAGGAGACCAGCGCCAAGCAGGTGCTCGGTGGGCTGGCGCGGCGCGGCGAGGCGCTGGCGCGCGAGCACGGGATGAGCCTCGATGTCGTCGATCCGCCCGACGCCACCCTGTCCATCGACGTGGATCTCGTCTCTCGCGCGCTCGACAACATCCTCGATAACGCCTTCCGCCACACGCCGCGCGGCGGGCGCATCGCCGTGGACGCGCTGGTCACCGCCACCCAGGTGGCCATTCGCATCGGCAACACCGGCACGTCCATCCCGCCCAGCTCGCGCCGCGCCATCTTCGACAAGTACGGGCAGGCGAGCGCCCAGGCCGGCCGCGTCAACCTCGGGCTGGGCCTCTACTTCTGCCGGCTGGTCGCCGAGGCCCACGGCGGCTCCATCGCCGTCGAGGAGTCGGCCAGCCTGCCGACCATCTTCACCCTGCGCCTGCCCCGCAGCTGACGCCCCGCACGACGTGCGCCGAGGTGCGCGCGATCTGCGCCGACGCCGCTCAAGCCGCCTCCCGCGCGACCGCTCTCTGTGGGTGGACCGACGAAGGTCCAGAGGAGCGGTTCCCCGGATGAGTCTTCGTGTGATGATCGGTCTTTCGATGGCCATGACGCTCGCCGGATGTGTGGTGGATACCGACGCCGGCGAGGGTGACGACGCGCTCGAGGTGGACGAGGCGACCGAGGCCGTCGTTTCCGCGAACGGGACGAGCCTCAACGGCACGTCCCTGAACGGCACCTCGCTCAACGGCACCTCCCTGAACGGGCAGAGCCTGAACGGGACGAGCCTCAACGGCACCTCCCTGAACGGCACGTCGCTCAACGGCGTGACCCTGAACGCCACCAACTTCAGCGGCACGCTGAACGGCCAGCCGGTCAGCAACTGGGTGGGCGCCAAGTTCACCGCCACGCTCTCCGGCGGCTCGACGGTGGCTGTGCGCATCGACAGCAAGACCACGCTGGCGGCGCCGAACACGGACGTCAGCGCCTACGGCGTCTCCTACCAGACGTCCACCGGCTGGGCCCCGCTCTGCGGCGTGTCCACCACGCTGGCCATCCCCATCAACGGCACCTTCAACAACGGCTCCGGCGTGGTTGGCGGGGGCAGCTTCACCCCCAGCACCACCGCCTTCACGTTCGCCTGTCGCGCCACGGCGATCGCCAAGTGCGTGGAGCTCGGCTACAAGCCCTGGAAGACGGTGGGCGGGACGCTCCTGCAGAACCACATGGTGGCCTGCACGCGCTTGCTTCGCGCCGACTTCTGCGGCGACGGCAAGTCGTGGACGGTCGATGGCACCCAGATCAATCTCTACGACGACAAGGGTATCCAGACCGACACGGTCGCGTGGCTCATCGAGGCCGAGTGGAACCAGAACGGCGCCATCCGCGTCAACACCTCCAAGGAGACGCGCTGGTCGCTCAATGCGGGCAAGCCCCCCGCCTGTTACACGGCGAAGGTCGACAAGACCAACACCGGCAAGCTGACGAACTTTGCCACCGGCACCCTGCTGATGAACGAGTACCTGCAGTAGCCAGCACGCCACCCGCGCCGCACCAGGGAGCGCGGCGCGAAAGGCCGCCTCGCGGGCATCACGCCCGCGAGCGCGGCCTTGACGCGTTCGGCGGTCCCGCCTGCGGCGCAGACGCAGCTGGCGGCGGTGACGGCCTGCATCGCCCGAGTGCCCGAGCGCCCGAGCGCCCGAGTGCCCGAGCGCCCGAGCGCACCGAGCGCCCCGAGCTCAATGGCCCGAGGAGGCCCACGTGCGGGGCCGGCGCAGAGTCGCCAGCCGGAGGTGCGCCGAGGTGCGCGCGACCTGCGCCGACGCCGCTCAAGGTGTCTCCCCCGCGACCGTTCTGTGTGGTTGGACCGACGAAGGTCCAGAGGAGCGGTTCCCCGGATGAGTGTTCGTGTGATGATCGGTCTTTCGATGGCCATGACGCTCGCTGGATGTGTGCTGGATACCGACGCCGGCGAGGGCGACGACGCGGTCGAGGTGGACGAGGCGACCGAGGCCGTCGTTTCCGCGAACGGGACGAGCCTCAACGGCACGTCCCTGAACGGCACCTCGCTCAACGGCACCTCCCTGAACGGGCAGAGCCTGAACGGGACGAGCCTCAACGGCACCTCCCTGAACGGCACGTCGCTCAACGGCGTGACCCTGAACGCCACCAACTTCAGCGGCACGCTGAACGGCCAGCCGGTCAGCAACTGGGTGGGCGCCAAGTTCACCGCCACGCTCTCCGGCGGCTCGACGGTGGCTGTGCGCATCGACAGCAAGACCACGCTGGCGGCGCCGAACACGGACGTCAGCGCCTACGGCGTCTCCTACCAGACGTCCACCGGCTGGGCCCCGCTCTGCGGCGTGTCCACCACGCTGGCCATCCCCATCAACGGCACCTTCAACAACGGCTCCGGCGTGGTTGGCGGGGGCAGCTTCACCCCCAGCACCACCGCCTTCACGTTCGCCTGTCGCGCCACGGCGATCGCCAAGTGCGTGGAGCTCGGCTACAAGCCCTGGAAGACGGTGGGCGGGACGCTCCTGCAGAACCACATGGTGGCCTGCACGCGCTTGCTTCGCGCCGACTTCTGCGGCGACGGCAAGTCGTGGACGGTCGATGGCACCCAGATCAATCTCTACGACGACAAGGGTATCCAGACCGACACGGTCGCGTGGCTCATCGAGGCCGAGTGGAACCAGAACGGCGCCATCCGCGTCAACACCTCCAAGGAGACGCGCTGGTCGCTCAATGCGGGCAAGCCCCCCGCCTGTTACACGGCGAAGGTCGACAAGACCAACACCGGCAAGCTGACGAACTTTGCCACCGGCACCCTGCTGATGAACGAGTACCTGCAGTAGCCAGCACGCCCGCACCGCTGCCGCGCCAGGGAGCGCGCGGCGCGACAGGCCGCCTCCCGGGCACCACGCCCGCGAGCGCGGCCTTTGTTCGTTAGGCGGCCTCGCGGGCTCGCACGCCGAGCTCGCGGCGGTAGCGCTCGAAGCAGCGCGCGCCCGCCTGCAGGCGCATCAAGGCGCCTTCGGCCAGGGCCTGCGCCACGCGCGGGTCCCGGTCGACGAGCGGCGCCAGCACCTCCCGGTTCCAGGCCTCGGAGTGCTTCACGTCGAGCGTGGCGTGCAGCGCGAAGTAGCGCCGCGCCTCACCCGCGACGCCGAGCCGCTTCAGCGCCGCGTTGACGAGCGCCGAGCGCCCCGGCGCGGTGAGCTCGATGGCCCCCAGCGCGCCGACCGAGTGGAAGGCGTAATGGCGATGGTGGGCGAGGGCGAGCATCAGGTTCGACAGCTCGAGCGACTCCACCACGACGTCGCCGCCCCGCGGCAGCTCGAGCGCGTCGGCCAGGCGGGACAGCATCGGCCCGTGCATCCCCTCGGCATGCCCCTGGCCCATCTCGTCCCAGTAGTTGCGCGCCATCTCCAGCTTGGCCCGCGCCGGCATCCCGAGCTGGGAGAGCGCCACCAGGTCGTCGAAGCCTGCCTCGCCGGCCACCTCCTGCGTCAAGAACCAGCGCAGGTCGTCGAGCGAGGCCTCCTCGGCCAGCCACGGGAAGAGCGGGTCGTGCTGCCCGGGCCCCGCCTCGCGCAGCTCGTCGAACCAGCGCACGAACGCCTGACCCTCCCGCGGGGCCTCGGCGGCGCGCGCGGCGACCGCCACGCGCCACCGCTCCACTGCGGTGAGCTCCAGCAGACGATGGCGCAGCGTCCGCGCCAGCTCGGCCATGGGCTCGACATCTTCGGGGACACGCGGCGCGACGCGGGCGGAATTGTACCCCGCAAGCTCGCGCTGCTCTTGCTCTCGTTGATTCTGGACCGGCACCTCGCCCATCTAGGGCGCGCCCCCCCGATCCAGCAACCACCTTGCGCGGTCGGAGCGTTCCTGAACGGCTCGGGTTGCCACTTCGAGGGCATTACATCGAGGCGTCGACGCCGACCACCGCGAGACGTTCGACAGCCTGGTAGGCGGGTCGCTCCAGCTCCTCGCCGAAGACGTCCGGGTCCAGCTCGTCGTAGCGAACCGACGCGGCGTGCTGCAGGGCGGGCTGTAACGCGCCGCGCAGGACGTGCTCTCCGGCGACCACCGCCGTGCCGGTGTAGAGGAGGAGGCGCCCGCCGGGCTGGAGCCGGGCGAGCGCCTCGGCGGCGATGCGCACGCTGAGCGCGCTGCCGAGCTCACCGCCGCCGTCGCGGTAGATGCGCGCGCCGTCGTCGACCAGGTAGGGTGGGTTCGAGACCACCAGGTCGAACGCGCCCGCGACGCCGGCGAGGACGTCGCTCTCCACCACCTCGACGCGATCGGCCGCGCCGGCCAGGTCGGCGTTGATGGTGGCCAGGGCGAGGGCGGTGGGGTTGATGTCGGCGAGCACCATGGCGCCGCGCGCGCCCGCAGGCAGAGCGCGCCGGCACCGCTGCCGCACCCCACGTCCACCACGCGTTGCACCGGCGCCCGCACGGCGCGCCCGAGCATGGCCACGAAGCGGTACGTGTCCGGCCCGAAGAAGACGGCCGCGCTGTCGGTGGTCGGGTAGGCCGAGTGCACGAAGAGGTCGCCCTCGATCGTCGACCACCGCACCCGGGCGCGCAGCAGCCCTTCGCCCGCTTCCACCGCCGCCCCGGCCCGCTCCAGGGCAGCGCGCGCGGGCGGGCAGGACGTCCGGCCGGAAGGGCAGGCTCCAGCCGAAGACGTCGCGCACGTCGCGCGCCTCGCGCCGGTCCGGCCGGGCGACGACGCGCCGGTGCGTCTCCGGCGTGGGGGTCACGAAGCGGTAGCCGTCCTCACGCAGGACGCGGCCGAGGGAGAGGAGGGCCGCGCGCTCGTCCGTTCGGGGCCAGCCCGACAGGTCTCCACCGAGGATTCCTTGGGGTGCCGGGGGGGGCGGAGGGGCAATCATCGTCGGGCTGCGGGGCTTGTAGCGCACCTTCGATGAGCGCAGAACCAGCGCCGATGCGCGTCCTCGGTATCGGTGACTACGCCGACCTCGGGTCGCTGTACATGCGCTTGCTGGAGCGCGGCCACGAGGTCCGCGTGCACATCGCCGACGCCGACTCCGGCGACGTGATGGCCGGCCTCGTCGAGCGCGCCGGTCGCTGGCAGGAATGGCTGCCCTGGGTGGGACGCGAGGGCCTCGTCGTCTTCGAGGGGGCGTCGTTCGGCGAGGCGCAGGACCAGCTCCGCGCCGAGGGCTTCACCGTCGTCGGCGGCAGCGCGCTCGGCGACCGCCTCGAGCTCGACCGCGCCTTCGGACAGGACGCGCTCCGCGAGCTCGGCCTGCGCACGGCGCCCACGCACGCCTTCGACGCATTCGACGCCGCCATGGCCTTCGTGCGGCAGCGACCGCGGCGGTACGTCCTCAAGTACAGCGGCAGTGGCTTCGCCTCCACGCGCACCTACATCGGCATGCGGGACGACGGCAGCGACGTCGTGGCCGCGCTCGGGCTGCACGAGCGCGGCTGGCGTCAGGCCGAGCCCCCGGAGCTGGTGCTGCAGGACCACGTGACCGGCGTGGAGGTCGGCGTGGGCGCATTCTTCGACGGCCGCCGCTTCCTCGGCCGCCCAACCTCGACTGGGAGCACAAGCGCTTCTTCCCGGGCGACCTCGGCGAGCTCACCGGCGAGATGGGGACGGTGGTCACCTATCGCGGCGCCGAGCCTCTCTTCGAGGCCACGCTGGCCCGGCTCGGGCCACGCCTCGCTGCCTCGGGCTACCGCGGCTACGTCAACCTCAACACCATCGTCGACGAGGCCGGTGTCTGGCCGCTGGAGCTCACCTGTCGCTTCGGGTACCCGGGCTTCGCCATCCTCGAGGCCCTGCACCGCACGCCATGGGACGAGCTCCTGCTCCGTGTCGGGCGCGGCGAAGGCGTCGACCTGGAGACGCAAGACGGCTTCTCGGTGGGCGTGGTGCTCACCGTGCCGCCCTTCCCCTATCACCACGCCTACGAGCGCATCGGCAAGGGCTCGCCGGTGTTGCTCGCCGGCCACTTCGGCGCCGCCGATCTCGCGCATCTGCACTTCGGCGAGATGAAGCGCGAGGACGGCGAGCTGCGCACGGCTGGACAGATCGGCTACGCGATGGTGGTCACCGGGCGTGGCACGACCCTCGAGCAGGCGCAGGCCGACGCGTACGCGCGCGTCGACGGAGTGACCATCGCCAACGTGCGCTATCGCAACGACATCGGCGAGCGCCTGCGGCGCGAGGACATGGCCACGCTGCGGCGCCTGGGTTGGCTGCCGTGAGCGAGCCCGAAGCAGCGCCATCGCGCGCGCTGTGCGCCGCCGATGACCTCGGCGATGTCCGTGATGTCGAGGCTGTCGGAGATGGGGGCGATCTCGGCGATATCGGCGATGTCGACGCCGAGCTGCGCGCCATCGCCGCCGCGCACGCGTCCGACGCCATCTCCGGGCCGGTGGCGCTGATGCGCATGCTCATCGCCTGCGAGGACGTGGGGCCGGTCGCCGCCATCTGCAACGGCCACCCCGAGCTGGCCGCGTTGCTGGCGCAACACCGCGACGGCTGCGCGCGCATCGCCGGCATGCTGCGGAGCGGCATCGACAGCCCGACCCCGGCGGCGTCGGTCGAGGAGGGCATCGCCTTCGCACAGCGGCTCTTCGACTGGTCGGTGAAGCAGAACGAGGAGAGCAGCGTCGCGCTCTACTCCCTGGGGAGCGCCGAGGTGCTCGAGGCGGCCATCGCGGAGCTGGTCCAGGTCATGGATCGCTGGGGGCTGCTCTGGCCGGAGGCCAGGCTGCTGCAGATCGGCTGCGGGATCGGGCGCATGGAGCGAGCCCTGGCCGGCCGCGTCGCCGAGGCGCACGGCGTCGACGTCTCGGCGGGGATGATCGCCGCCGCCTGGCGGCGCTGCGTTGGCGTGGGCAATGCCTTCTTGCACCACACCGACGGCCCGGTCTCGGCCGCTTCGCGCCGGGCTCCTTCGAGGTCGTCTACGCCGTCGATTCCTTCCCCTACCTGGTGCAGGCCGGGATGCCGCTGGTCGAGACGCACTTCGCGGAGTCGGCGCGGGTGCTCGCGCCGGCGGCGCGCTGGCCATCTTCCAGCTCTCCTACCGAGACGATCGCGCCGCCGACGCCGCCGATGTCTCGCCTCGCGACCTCGCACGGCTTCGAGGTCGAGGTGGCCGCCGCGACCCCGCTGTCCATCTGGGACGCGCCGGTGTGGCTGCTGCGGCGGCGATGATCGCCACGCGCCGCGCAGCGTGCGCGTCGCGATCAGCGCGCGTGCCGGTCGGCCACGTAGCGCACCGAGCCGCCGGACGTGGTGTGGAGCCGCTGGCCGCGCCGCTGCACCCGCAACAGCTCCTGCTGCCGACGATCACCGACCGGGGCCACCAGCGTGGAGCCATCGGGGAGCGCATCCACGAGGGCCTGGTGCAGATCGGGCATGGAGTACGTGACCACCACCTTGACCGGGCTGTCCCAGCCGGCGAGCAGGTGCGGCGCGAAGTCGGTGGCGTCTGCGCGCCAGAAGCGCGCGCCGCTGGCCGAGGCGCCGGCGGCGACCGTTCCCTCGCCATCGGCGTCCTGGAGGCGGCGCGCCCGGAGATGCAGCGCGCGGTCGATCTCCAGGGAATCCACCCAGCCCGTGGGGCCGAGGATGCGGCGCGCCAGCGCGGTGCCGTACCCGGTGCCGGTGCCCAGCTCCACCAGCACGTCGCCGGCGTGCAGGTCGAGCAGGTGGTAGCTGATCAGGTACGCATGCGGCGCGCTGACGGTGGCCAGCGGCCCGGGGTCGAGCGGCAGCGGGGTGTCGCGCGCCGACAGGGCCACGTCGTCCGGCAGCACGTAGCGCTCGCGGCGGGTGCGCAGCACGGCGTCCAGATGCTCCGAGGGCGAGCGCCGCACCCGCCGCGCCAGGTCGGCGCACAGGCCGCGGCGCGCGTCGCGCGCGCTCTGCGCCAGCTGCGCGTCGAGGCGGATGGCGTCGTCGAGCTCGCGGGTGACCGGCGCCCAGCGATCGGGTCGCGCGTACGGGCGCGCGCAGGTGCGCAGCATCGAGGCGCTCTCCACGCAGCCACGGTGGCATCGCCGCGCGCCGCGCGCAGCGGTGCGCTCCCCAGCGCGCCGTCGGGAGGTGCCGCAGCCGCGGGCAACGCCTAGATCTTCGCGCAGGCCCGTCCCAGCACCGCGCCGTAGACCAGGTGGGCCCCGACCATGGTCGCCACCCGCTCCGGATCGTCGTCTTGCGGCGGCGGCAGGATGCGCGCCGCCGGCACCCACCCGGCGTAGCTGACCGCCCAGACCAGCGTGCCGAAGAGGATCCCCGGGATGGGCTCCGGCGCGAAGCGCCGGGCGCGGCCGAGCGACGCGTAGAGCGCGCCGCAGGCCCTCCCGAAGGCCAGGTGGTTCGCGGGGGCCGCCACCGCGCGGGCGGGACGGGGCGCGCCGCCGATGCCGACGGCCTCCAGCGCCCGGTCGGTGATCTTCCGGGGCGGGAGCTTGCCGATCAGCCCGACGGCCTGCGCCCCCCGCATGGCGGTGCTCATGGCCATGGTCGCGCGCGCGCCCGCCAGGAGGCCTCGGAGGATGCGGGTGGTGAGCTTCACGGTCTCTTCCGATGCGCGGCCATCGGACGGCGCTCGCGCCGGGTGCCGCTCGGCGGAAGGGCATCGAGCTGCGCGGCTGGGATCCGCCCGCGAGGCGTGCACCCTCCTGTCTCGGTCGGCAACGCGTTGAATTGCCTGTGATTTCTCGCCAACTGGCGCGGGTGCGCCGATTGCGCTCAAGTACGCCAGTGGACCAACCGATGTAGGGGAAGTCCCATCGGAGGGGTCCTGAGCCATGCTGAGCGTCGCGTCGTACCTCGTGAAGAAGCAAGCGGAGCTTGCCGCTCACCCGTTCTTCTCGCGCCTGGAGCAAAACCACGGCTCACAGCGGGAGCTGGCCTTCGCCAGCGGCCTGACCTTCTGGGTGTTCACCTTCCAGGACGTGCTTCGTCTCAACGAATCGCGCGTCACCGACCCGGCGCTGGCGCGCGTCGCCCGCCATCACCGCGTCGAGGACAGCGGCCACGACGCATGGTTCCTCCAGGACGTGGCCGTGCTCGATCCGACGCCGCGTGATGTGCCCTGGCTCTTCGGCGCCAAGCACGCCCAGACGCGCGACGCCGCCTACGCCCTGATGTCCGAGGTCTTCCGCGCCACCAACGATCACGTGCGCGTGGCGCTGCTCCTCACGCTGGAGTCCGCCGGTCACGTCTTCTTCGAGCGCGTCGCCGACTACGTGCACGCCACCGGCATGACCGACGAGCTGCGCTACTTCTCGCATCATCACCTCGAGGTGGAGAAGGACCACTCGATGTTCGAGGACGAGACCCGCGCCGACCTCGACGTCGAGCTGCCCGCCGAGGTGCACGCCGAGACCATGGCCATGATCGACCGCTGCTATCAGGCCTTCATCCAGCTCTTCGATGGCCTCGAGGCGCGCCTGGCCCGGCAGTGCAGCGGGACGCACAGCATCCCCGGCGCCCCCGATGGCGCCCAGCGGACGCGCGCCACCGGCTGAGACAGCGCTCAGCGCAGAGGCGTTGCCTTGACGCTCAGCTGGTAGCGCCGGTGCGTGTAGGGGTCCTCCGACGAGGAGACCAGCGTCTCCTGATCACCCTCGAGCAGCACATCGCCGCGGAGCACCACCTTTCGCACCGCCGGCATCTCCTCGGGGCGGAGCTGAGCTCGGCGTCGATATCGACTCTCTCCTTTCGAGTACGTCACCCGGCCAGCGGGTCATTCGCTCCAGCAGCCGAAACCGGGCCGCGATTCCCGGGGAGTTTGCTCTACCCTGCGCCGGCATGTTCCGCCCCGGCCCCCGCGACTTGCCGTCCCGGTGCCGCCGCCGCGCCGCTGCGGTGCGCGCCGGGTGTCTCGCCGCCGCGCTCGCGGCCTGGCTCGCCCCGCGCCCCGCCCGCGCCGTGCAGCCGCCGACGATCTACGACAACTACCAGACCTTCCCGGTCGGCAGCCGCGCGGCCGGCATGGGCGGCGCGTACACCGCGCTGGCCTGCGACGAGGCCGCCCTCCACTACAACCCCGCGGCGCTGGCCTGCGCCGGCGCCTCGCGCCTGGAGCTCTCCGCCAACGCTTACATCATCGACGCCATGTTCGTGCCCGGCGCCTTCGGCCCGGACGAGGACCTGTCCGCGGTCACCTACCACAGCGTGCCCTCCATCGTCGGTGGCGTGCGCCTGCTCCTCGACGGCGATCCGGTGGACCACACCGGCCGTCTCGCCTTCGGCATCTCGGTCTCCCTGCCCCGCTCGCTCTCGGTGAAGGCCGACCCCACCGGGGAGCGCCGCAGCTTCCTCAAGTACCGCGGCCGCGACGACCTCACCGTGGGCGAGGTCGGGCTCGGCTACCAGCTCAGCCGCCAGCTGGCTCTGGGCCTGTCGGTCGGCGCCGGGCTGCGCACGGCGGAGGAGGACTTCACCACCCTGGTGGCCAGCCGCACCCTGTTCGCGTGCGGCAGCGCGGCCGAGCAGGCCGCCGGCAACACCTGCCGCGGCTTCATCCTTGCGACCGAGGAGCGCGAGGTGCTCGCCGTCGGCGCGCGCGCCAAGCTCGGCCTGCGCTGGACGCCGATCGATCGGCTCTCGCTCGGCCTGGCCGTCACCACCCCGAGCCTCGACATCCACGGCTCGGCCAAGACATTCCTGGGCCAGGCCGTCGCCATTCCGAGCTTCGACGCCGCCGACCCACTGGCCGGCGCGCTCTACGACGCCGCACCCATGGTCCTGGACGCCTCCAGCGGGCTCTCCCTGCCGCTGCGGGTCGCGGCCGGCATCGCCTGGAGCACGCCGCGCTTCACCGCGTCCCTCGATGTGTCGGTGAACTTCCCGCGCGACGTGCGCGTGGCCTACGACCAGCAGGCGCGCGACATCGCCGACGTCGAGGAGGGCGACGCGGCGATCCCCGACGAGGTGCTGCACCGCACCTGGCAACCGAACGTCAATATCGGCGTGGAGCTGCCCATCACCGGCCCGGTGGTCCTGGCCCTCGGCGCCTTCACCGATCTGTCCGGCGTGGCCACCGAGGACGTGGAAAGCCTCGAGGCGCCCGCCGACCGCGTGCACATGTTCGGCGGCTCCGCGGCGGTGGGCATCCTCTCGCGCCAGTCACGCGGCTGGGTCGGGCTGAGCTTCGAGGGGGGGCAGGCGGAGTCGCGGGTCATCGCCGGCGACCTCACCCTGGAGAGCGTGGTGGCCCAGAGCGGACTGGCATGGGGCGGCCGCTCCACCGTCACCCGCTGGACGCTGGTGGGGATGATCGGCTCCAACTACTCGTTCCTGGCCGACGACGAGCCCGCGCCGGCCCCGCCGCCGAAGCCTCCGCCGCGCTAGGCCCGGGCAGACGCCGCCGCGGCGGCGGGGGACGGCGGCCACCGCTGTCACGGTTCGCCGTAGGGCTCCGTGCGCACGGCGTTCTGGCTCGCGGCCCTCTTCCTGGCATTGCTCGGCGCCGGTCCGGCGCGCGCCTCGGCATGCAACGTCGCCGCGGACCAAGGCGGCTCCCGGGGCATCTACCGCACCGACCCGGTGCCCGCCGGCGAGGCGATGCTGACCTTCGACGACGGCCCGCTGGCGACGGCGACGCCGCGCGTCCTCGACATGCTCGCCGAGCACCGGATGAAGGCTGCCTTCTTCGTCGTCGGTCGCAACATCTCCCGCTCCACCTACCGGGCCGTGCAGCGCATGGTGGCGGAGGGGCACACCGTCGGGTCGCACTGCTACACGCACGACGTGCACATGACCCGGGTCTCCAGCCCGGAGGAGACGGTGCGCACCATCCGCTCGCAGCACGAGGTGACCGCGGTGCTGATCGACCTGGCCTTGCTGGCTGCCTCCGGCGACGACTTCGACGTCCTCTACCGCCGCGTGCTCGAGAGCGAGCCCGGTCACTGGATGAGCGCCACGCGGCTGCGCCGGGACGTCGACGACATCCTCCAGCGCCACCGCGCGCTGCTGCTGGAACGCGGCTTCGGCGCCGGTCGGCGACCGTACCCCGTCGTCTACGCACGACCGCCGGGCGGCGGCCCGTACGAGGAGCGTGGCGCACGGGCTGGCGTGGCCCTCTACGACGCCGCCCTCGAGCAGCTCCGGATGATCAACGTCATGTGGCACGGAGGCGCCGGCGACACCGATCCCCAGCACGGCCACGACCCCGGCTTCCTGACCAGCAACCTGGGGCTGCACGCGCGGCGCGGCGGCGTGCTGCTGGTGCACGACGAGATCCTGCCGGAAGCGCTGGCCGCCAGCTTGCGCCGCATCGCCGCCGATCCGACGATCCGCGTGGTCACCCTCGACGACGCCATCCGACGAAAGTACGGCTGCCAGCCTCGGGAGCTGGCGACGTCGCCGGCGCACTGACCCGGCGCCTTCGACGCGCCGCGCGCGCGATGGAGAACCATGTCGCCGAGGGTCGGGATCCCTGGTAGCGGTAGCCCCATGCTTCTCTCAGGCGCCACTCTCGAGGTGGTCGGTGCGCTGCGGCCGGAGATCCACGGCACCACCTGGTCGTCCGTCGAGGAGGCGGCCCAGGCGACGTCGGCGCTCTTCGTGCGCGAGTTCGCCTCGGCGTTGCTGGCGCGCGTCTTCGTGCTCGTCCCGTTCCGCAGCCTCCCTCCCGCGGAACAGGCCTTCGCGCGGGAGCTGGTGAACGGCGATGCCCGGCTCGTTGCCGGCACGCGCGTCCTCGCGCTGCTCGGCACGGCCGGGAAGGAGCCCGCCTGGAACGATCGGCGCGCGTCGCGGGGTCACCTGGCCATTCCGTTGCTCGACCGGAGCTTCGTGGAAGGCATCCCGATGATCGCCGCGCTCCTGGCCGAGCTCGAGGTGGACGTGTCACGACTGGAGGCCGCGCCCATCGCCACCCGGCGCCTGCTCGGCGGCAAGAACGGTCGCTTCTACGTCGCCGAAGCGGCCAGCGCCCGCGATGGCCAAGGGCGCCACGTCATCGCGGCTCGCGACTTCGTGGAGAGTCACCAGATCAAGACGGTGTTCGGCATGGGCGGCGCGTACATGGACGGCACGCTGGCGGTGGCCATCGTCTTCGCCAACGAGGTCGTCCCGGCCGGCGTGGTCGACCTGTTCCCGAGCCTGATCGGCAACTTCAAGATGGCGACCATGGAGCTCATGACCAAGGGCCGCATCTTCGCGCCGGCCACGACCTGACCGACGCCCGGCGGACAGCGCGTGCTGCCCGCCGGGCCGGTGGCTCAGCTGGTCTTCTGCTTGGAGGGCACCGAGTCCTCGCCGGTGGTGGCGATGTCCTTGGCGCCGCCGTCCTCGAGGATCTTCTTGGCGCGCGCGCGCTCCTTGGAGTCCTCGACGTGGACCGAGACCAGGATGTTGCCGTCCTTGATCTTGCCCTCGTACTGCTTGGCCTCGAGCTCGGGGATGCCGAGACCGATGAGCGCGCCGGTGATGCCACCGACCGCCGCACCGGCCGCAGCGCCGCTGAGCGCCGCCATGATCGGACCCGCCGCGATGAAGGGCCCGAGCCCCGGGATGGCCAGCGCGCCGATGCCCGCCAGGAGCCCCAGGGTCCCGCCGACCGTCGCGCCGGCGCCGACGCCGGCCACCGCGCCCTCGGGCGCCTTGGTGTTCTTCTCGTGCGCGAAGTCGCGCGAGCCCTTCTTGTCCGGGAAGAGCGCGGAGATGTCGTTGCTCGAGAAACCCGCGCTCTGCAGGGAGCCGACGATGGCGTCCGCCTGCTCGTACGTCGCGACCAGACCGATGACTGCTTTGTTCGATGCCATGATGTTCTCCTCGCGCCTAGGGCGCGACCTCGAGCTGGTTGTCGACGCGCTTCACGCCATCCGTCTTTTGCGCCAGGGCGCCGATGTCCGTCTTCTCCTGCGCCGTCTTCACCGGTCCGCGGAGCGTCACCACGCCGCCGATGGTGATGATCTTCACGTTCTTGGCGTCCATCGAGAACCCGTCGGTGCCCACCACCTGCTGGCGCACCTTCTGGGTGATGGTCCGGTCGGCCTCGCTCTCGCTCTGGTCGCCCGGCGTCAGCGCCGCCGCGTCGCGGTCACGCTCGTTCTTCTTGGTGTTGTCCGCCGGCGTGGCGGAATTCGTCGTGCTCGGGTTGTTCCCCGCACCGCTGTCGCAGCCGGCGGCTGCGAGCACCAGGGCGAGCACCATCGTCCTATTCATCCGTCTCTCCTTGAACGTTCCGCGTCCGCACGAGCGGTGAGCTCGCACCCTACCCACGAGCGCATCTGCTGTGCGCGTATTCGGAGCGATTCCGATGTCGCCCACCTCGAACGGTGTTGCCGCCCCTGGAAATTCAGGGCGCGACCTAGCCCACGGCCGTCCAGGCCGGCCCATGTCGCGTCGTTTCAAGGTTTCTCCCGAGGCACCTGTCAGCATCGCCCCGGAGGCGCGGTGGGCTCAGAAAGAGGCGGCGGCGTGCCGCATGGCTGCGTCGCACACCTCGAGCGTGCGTTCCACGTCGGCGGCGCTATGCGCAAGGCTCACGAACCACATGTGGCGCGGGTGCAGGAGGACGCCCCGCGCCAGGACCTGTTCGTAGAACAGGTCGCGGAGCCGCGCGCTGCGGGCGTCGGCGTCCTCGAAGCGAAGGAACGGCATCGGCGGCAATGGCTCACCGTAGGCCACCGCGCTCACGCGGTGGCTCTGCGCGATGGTGTTCAGCCCTTCGATGAGGCGCCGTCCCAGGCGATCGACGTGCTCCGCGGCGCGATCGCGGTCGATGACCTCCAGCGCCTTGAGCGAGGCCTTCATGGCCGCGGTATCGCCGTGGTACGTCGCCGAGAAGTGCATCCCCGCCGCGTGCTCCATCACCGCGCGGGTCCCGAGCACGGCCGCGATCGGCCAGCCGTTGCCGAGCGCCTTGCTCATGGTGGTCAGATCCGGACGCACATCCACGCGCTGCTGGATGGTGCCTGGCGCGATGCGCAGGGCCGTCTTCACCTCGTCGAATACGAGCACCGCGCCCCCGGCGCGGGTGATGCGAGCGATGTCCTGGAAGACCTCGGCCCGGGTGGGAACGACCATCTCCGGGGCCACGATGACGGCGGCGATCTCCTGCGGTCGCGCGGCGAAGCAGGCCTGCAGCGAGGCGGGATCGTCCGCGCGGAACTCCAGCACCTGGCTCTCCAGACCGGCAGGAACGAATTGCTCGGCCGGAAGACACCAGTCATGCCACCCGTGGTACCCGGCGCGCACCACCACGCGGCGACCGGTGGCCCGGCGGGCGATGCGCCGGGCCGCGGTGGTGGCCTCGCTACCGGTGCGGAAGAACGTCCCCATCTCCGCGCCGGGCAGGCGCGCCACCAGCGCCTCGATGTACTCGATGTGCACCGGGTGGTTCATGCTCAGCAGCGCGCCCTGCTCGATCTGCCGGCACCCCGCCTCGTCGACCTCGGGGTGCCGGTAGCCGAGCAGGAACGGGCCGAAGGCCATCACCCAGTCCACGTACTCGTTGCCGTCGACGTCGCGCACCCGCGCGCCGCGCCCGCTCTCCATGTACATCGGGGTCCGCGCCGGGTCGCCCAGGGGCTTACCGGTCAGGTGCCCGCCGCCGGGGATGACGCGGTGCGCGCGCTGCACGAGCGCGTGGGACCGCCGGTACCGCGGGTCGACCGTCGGCTCCGGAGGCGAGACTGGCTGCGGCAGCACCAGCGCGCCCGTCATGCGGACTGCCGGCGCGCTGCGCCGCCCGGTGGGACGTGGCCGTTGCGAGCTGCGAGCGCGCGGTCGAGGCGCGTCCCCGCCGCTGGCGCGAGCTGCCGCACGTTCGAGGGGTAAAGGAGACGCTCGGGGCGTCGCCACCAGCCCGGAGCGGTCAGCGCCGGGTCGGTGGGGATGCGTCCCTGCGCCAGACACTTGACCAGCGAGGTGGTCGCCGTGGCGCGCGGGACACCGCAGCTGACGTCGAGCACGCCGGGTTCGTAGTTCCCCAGGTGCTCGCGCACCAGCACGTCCCAGTCGTAGGAGCCGAGCAACGCCCAGGCCGTGATGGCGCGCACGTCGGCGCCGCGATCGCGCGCCTCGCATGCGGCCCGCCAGGCCTCGACCAACCAGCGTGCCCGCTCGTCGGCGCTGCAGCCGATGTGCACCTCGGTGAGCGCCACCGGCCGCCGGTACCGCTGCCACACCTCGAGGAGCACCTCGAGGTGGGACACGGCGCTCGGGTCGACGACGCGCACCGCCTCGACGTCGGCGTAGCGCTGCCGGCCGTTGCCACCATGGGTGCAGGCGGGGTACCGCTCGCAGCGGTCGTCGAGCCAGCGGTCGCTGGTCACGTAGTAGTTGATGCCCACCAGATCCGGCGGGCAGGGTGCATCGCACAGCGCCAGCAGCTCGCGCTCGGTGGCGCCGTTTGCCCGCAGCCACTTCCACAGCGGGTGCCTGCTGTCGACGCGCCCGCAGAGCAGGTCCACCGCCAGGAAGCGGCGTTCGGACTCGTGGAGCACCTGCCCGGCGAGCGCGGGCGTGCCGAAGACGCGACCGAAGTCCTCGGTCTGCACGAGGCGCGCGGTCGGCGTGACCGCGCGGATGGCGCGCATGCAAGCC
The DNA here is from genome assembly GCA_037720395.1 of Polyangiaceae bacterium. Lineage (GTDB taxonomy): Bacteria > Myxococcota_A > Polyangia > Polyangiales > Polyangiaceae > JBBJMR01. The sequence goes on along the minus strand of JBBJMR010000078.1, from coordinate 953 downwards.
ACGGTCGCCTGGACCTGGCTCAACACCGCGCGAACGAAGTCCGCCGCAGAGCGCGCGTGCGGATACCAGTGGCCATACAGCGCCGCGAAGCGGGCGGTGGTCACCGGTTCGTTGACCGGCGTCCACTCGATCACGTGTGGATACCGTTCCGCCACCGCACGCGCGTGCCGCGCCGCCTTCGCCGCGAAGCCGGGATCGAGGAGGCTGGTGTCCGGGGGGCCGCTGCCATGATGGAGGAGGCCGACCACGGGATCGATGCCCACGGCCTGCATGCGGCCCATGGCGGCATCCGCCCAGAGCCACCCGGTGTCACCCCGGGAGGCGATGCTCTCCCAGAGGACGGGCATGCGCAGCTTGCGCAGGCCGAGCGCCGCGAACCGATCGAAGTCGTCGAGCCGGTGCCGGTGGCCGCTGCGTGTCAGCTGATCGAAGTACCGGTCACCCACGCGGTTGACGGTGCACTCCACGCCGCCCCACAGCTGCAGCGCAGCTCCGCCACCGAGCGGTGCGCTCATGCAGCGCTCCGGGCGTCGACGCCGCTGTCGCGCGCGGCGACCCCCATCTTGCGGTAGGTGGTCAGCGCCTGCGCCACCACCTGGTCCATGTTGTAGTAGCGATAGGTCGCCAGCCGCCCGACGAAGTGCACGCCAGCCGTGACCTGTGCCCGCTCCTCGTACTTGCGATAGATGGCGGCGTTCTCGGGGCGCGGGATGGGGTAGTACGGGTCGCCCTCCGACGTCGGCACCTCGTAGACCACGCTGGTGCGGTCGTGCTCCTGCCCGGTCAGGTACTTGAACTCGGTGACCCGCGTGTACGGGTAATCGTTCGGGTAGTTGACCACCGGCGCCGGCTGGAAGACGCGGCAGCCGTGCGTCTGGTGCTCGAACTGGATGGACCGGTAAGGCAGCTTGCCGTAGCAGTGGTCGAAGTACGTATCGATCGGGCCGGTGTAG
>JBBJMR010000077.1:0-30397 GCA_037720395.1 Polyangiaceae bacterium | reverse complement strand
GCGCGCGCCACCAGCAGCGTCCCGTCGGCGGCCTGCCCGGGCGCACCGGGCGGCAGCAGGGCCAGCCAGGCGTCGAACTCGCGCGGGAGCACCGCGACCACCGCGCCGGCGCCGCAGCGGAAGGTCCGACCGCCATCGTGCGCGGCCACGGGCGTGGCGCGCACGTGCAGATCGCACATCTGGCGCGGCGGCCGGCTGCGCATGAAGTGCTGCGAGGCGTGGTGCTGGCAGCTCGGGCCGCGCAGCTTGCCGCTCAGCGGGCACACCTCGGCGCTGACCAGGAGCGGCTCGTCCCAGAGCGGCGCGCGGCTGCCGACGTCGCGCATGGCGCGGCGCATGGCGTCGGCGAAGAGCGGGCCTGCGCCGCTGGCGCCGCTGAGCGCCAGCGTCGGGGCGCCGTCGGCGTTGCCGACCCACACCGCCACGGTGCGCGCGCGGGTGTAGCCGACGGTCCAGGTGTCGCGATGCCCGGAGCTGGTGCCCGTCTTGACCGCCAGCGGGAAGCCGATGTCGAACGGACCGCGCCCATGCAGGCCGCGCACCCGTGCCAGCGGATCGGAGAGCGTGTCGGTGACCAGCGCCGCGACCTCCGCGTCCATGACCCGCACCGGCGTCGTGGCCGGCTCCCCGGCGCGCACGCGCAGGGGAACGCTCTCGCCGCCACGCGCCAGCGCCAGGTAGGCCGCGGCCAGCTCGCGCAGCGAGACCTCGCCGCTGCCGAGGGCCAGGGAGAGCCCGTAGTGGGCGGCGTCGCGATCCAGGCTGGTGAAGCCGAGACGATGCAGGCTACCGAGCAGCTCGCCGGCCTCGAGCTCGCCGGCCAGGCGGATGGCGGGCACGTTGAGGCTGCCCGCCAGCGCCTCGCGGGCGCTGATCGGGCCCTGCCAGGTGCCGTCGAAGTTCTCCGGCGCGTAGGTGCCGCGCCCCTGCTCGGAGAAGCGGGTCGGCACATCGGCCAGCAGGTCGCCGGCCTCACGCCCCCTGGCGAAGGCCAGCGCGTAGACGAAGGGCTTGAGCGTCGAGCCCGGCTGGCGCCGGGCGCGGACCATGTCCACCTGGCCGGAGATCTCCGGGTCGTGGAAGTCGGCGCTCCCCACCCAGGCCAGCACCTCCCCGCTGGCGTTGTCGACGACCAGCACCGCCGCGTCGCTGGCGCGCTTCTGGGCGATGGCCGCCAGGTGGGTGCGCACCAGGCCCTCGACGTCGCGCTGCAGGGCGAGGTCGATGGTGGTGGTGGTGCTGTCACCTTCGGCGAGCTGGCCCTGCTGGCGCAAGCTCTCCACGAAGTGGGGCGCCAGGAACGGCCGCTCCAGACGGCGCGGCACCACGCGCTCGGCGAGCGCCCGCCGGTGGTCCTCGTCGGCGAGCGCGCCGCTGTCGTGGAGCGCCTCGACCAGCGCGCGCTGGCGCAGCTCGGCGCGCTCGGGGTGCGTGTACGGGTCGAGGTACGCGGGCGCGCGCGGCAGCACCGCCATCCACGCCGCCTGCGCCCACGACAGCTCGCGCGCCGAGACCCCGAAGTAGCCGCGCGCAGCGGCCTCCGGCCCCACCAGGCCGCGCCCGTACGGCAGGCGGTTCATGTACGCCTCGAGGATCTTCTCCTTGGGGAGCTGCTCCTCGAGGTTCTGCGCGCGCGCCGCCTCGCGCAGCTTCTCGGCCAGGCTCTTGGGGTGCGGCTTGCCGCCCGTATCCAGCAGCTTCACCAGCTGCTGGGTCACCGTGCTCGCCCCGGAGACCAAACGCGCGTGGCTCACGTTCTGGGCCATGGCGCGGGCGATGGCCTGCCGGTCTATGCCGTCGTGGTCGTAGAAGTCGGCGTCCTCGCTGATCAGCGTGGCCACCACCAGGCGCTCACCCATCTCCGCGAGCGGTAGCTCGCGGCCGCGGTTGCCGTCGGCGGAGCCGATCTCGCGCAGCAGCGCGCCGTGGCGATCGAGCACCTGGTGCCCGGCGTGCCAGCGCTCCCCGAGCTGCGCGGTGGGCTCGCCGGCGCGTGACCGGTAGGCGTGCCAGGCGGCGGTGCCGCCACAGGCGGCCACCCCGAGGAGGGCAACCGCGGCAGCGAGCCTTCGCACGCGGCGCCCCCGCAGCGCCGCCTGCAGGCGACCGAGACGCGTGGTCGGCGCACCGACCTCCGACGCCGCGTCGCTGGGCGCAGATGCGGTCACTCGATCACCACCTTGGTGGCCTCGCTGTAGCCGGCGCTGTTGCCCTCGTACATGAGCTCGGCCATCGCCGGCGCTGCGCTGAAGGTGCCCGGCGTGGAGGCGCGCACCAGGTAGGTCGCCGCGATGTGCTCGCCCCACACGCGGTCGAAGTACATGTGCACGCGGTCGTCGCGCAGCTCGACGTGCGAGGCGGCGCCCTCGCCGTAGCGCAGCACCCACGCCAGGGGTGCGCATCGGAGAGCTCGGGGCGCTGGCCACGGTGGCCAGATCGGGCTGGATGGGCTCGAAGCCCGCCGGCAGGCGATCGGTGACCGCCAGGTAGCCGCGCCTGGAGCGGTCGCCGGTGTCGGGAGGCGGGCCAGGATGGCGACGCGCAGCACGTCGCCGGCCTTGACATGCGCGAGGTCGACGCGCTCGCCCTTGGCGTTGGTGTAGATGCGGTAGACGTCGGGCCCGCTGGCGGCGCTGGTGCTGGCCAGGCTGGCAGTGTCGCCGCCGGCGGTCGGGGCTGGCCGGCGCCAGGCCGCGCTGACCGCGAAGCCGATGGCCGCGTCGCCCGCGCCCTCCAGGCGGAGGCGCGCCTTCTTGCCGCGCACCGCGGCCAGCGGCACGCGGTACTCGCGCGCGCCGAAGCCCAGCTCGCGCGCCGGCTCCAGCGCCTGCCCGTCGAGGAAGGCGCGCACCTCGGCGCCGTCGCGGAGCTTGTCGCCGAGGTGCTGGGCCAGCGCCAGCAGCGAGTAGGCGGTGGCCTGGGTGGTGTAGGAGCCGATGTCGTCGGCGAGGCCGTTGATGATGCGCGGCAGCACCACCGAGCGCGGGCGCAGCCGGGTGAGCGCCATCGAGGCCTGCGCCGTGGAGCGCGTATCGGACCCGAAGTACGAGAAGTCGCTCCCGCTGGCGTGGCGCGTGATGGCGCCTTGCTCGTCGAAGGCGTCCTCCACGTCGTCGAGGAGCTTCTGCACGCGGTCCTCCTGCCCGGTGAGAGAGGACAGCGCCATGGCCAGGCTGGCCGCGCCGAAGACGCTGAGCTTGTCGCGCTTGTCGAAGAGCGCGTCGGCGGCGCTGGGCGACAGCTCGCCCACCTCGGCCAGGCTCTGGGCGATGGCCGCCTGGACCTCGGGGGGCACCGAGGAGCCGAGGAGACGATCGGCGAGGAAGGTCTGCATGCCCTCGAGCAGCCCCGGGGGCGGCGCGATGCCGCCGCGCTTGGCGAGGATGACGGCGCGCACCGCGTAGGCCGTGCCGTAGATGTTCGGCTCGTCGTCACCCGGCCAGTAGGAAAGTCCTCCGCCAGTGGTGCGCATGGAGGCCAGGCGCTCGAGGCCCTTCTGGATCTTGCGGCGCAGGTCGTCGTCGCTGAAGCGCTGCATGCCGACGCGCGGCAGGATGTCGCGACCGGCGATGAGCGGCAGCGTGCTCGACGTCGTCTGCTCCACGCAGCCATACGGGTAATGCATGAGGTAGGCCACACGCTCGCCGAGCTCCGGCCACAGGTGCTGGCCGGCCTGGATGGTCACCGCGGCCTGCTCCGGCGCGCGGACGTCGGCGGGGACCTGCAGGTCGACCTCCCGGTTGCGCGCGAAGGTGCCGGAGACGGTGGGCCGCTCGTCGTAGCCGGCCACGTCGACCGGCAGCCTGGAGATCACCGAGTCGCGCGGCGCGCCGTCCTTGCCCTTGACCGCGAAGGCCAGCTCCTTCGTCCCGATGGCGCTGGCCACGAAGGGGAAGGCCACGCGCGTGTGGCCTCCTGCTGGCACGACGATGGGCGCGGTGGCCGGCGCCGCCAGCCCTTCGCCGCCGAGCGTCACCTCGCCCTCGAAGGGCTGCTCGGTGTTGTTTTGCACCATGGCCGCCAGCTCCAGGCTGTCGCCGAGCGACGCGAAGCGCGGGACCACCGGCACGGCCATGATCGGCTTCTTCACGGTGAAGTCGCTCTCCGTGGTGCCTCCCTTGCCCTCGTCGTCGAGCGCCAGCGCGGTGATGCGGAACTGGGTGAGATTGTCGGGCAGCTTGAAGCGCACCGTGGCGCGGCCGCTCTGGTCGGTGCGCACCGCCGGCGCCCAGTGCGCCGTCTCCACGAAGTTCTTGCGGGTGGAGGTGATGGTCTCGCCCTCGCCGCCGCCGTCACCGGCCACGTGGCTGCGCTCGAGCAGCTCGGCCAGGCCGGAGCGGCTGTCGCGCACCTCGAACGCCAGGGCGCGGCCGGGGCGGAGCGCCTCGGCGGGATCCGGCGGGTGGTAGTTGGTCATGCGCAGCACGCCCTCGTCGACGACGCCGACGACCACCTCGGCGCCAGGCTGCGGCTGGCCGCCGTCCTTGACCTCGACCACCACCTCGGCCTCCTCGCCAGGCTGATAGCTGGGTCGGGTGCTGCGCGCGGCGACGTCCAGGCGTGCGCCGGAGAGGGCCACCGGCAAGCGCACCGCGCCGATGCGGAAGTCGGCGAGCGCGGCGCCCTTGGCCCCGATGGGCAAGAGGGTCACCGTGGCGTGCACGTGCGGCGCATGCTGCGCGGTGAGTGGCACCTCGAAGACGGCGGCGCTGTCGATGCGCTTGGCCTGGTGCGAGAGCAGGCCGCTCTGCTCCACGGTGAGGATGGCGGTGGCCGCGGGGTAGGGGCTCATCACCAGCAGCTTGGCCGTCTCGCCGGGCGCGTAGCGGCCCTTGTCGGTGATGACCTCCACCGTGCGCGCGCGGCCGGGGCGCGCGCTGGGCGCGTCCGAGCCCCAGGACCAGGCCCACACCGAGGCCGAGCCGCCGCCGTGCCCGTCGACCTCGGCCACCACCTCGTAGTCGCCGTAGCGCGGCAGGGTGAGCTTGCAGCTCACCGGCTCGCGGCCGCTCTTCACCGAACAGCGCCCGGCGTCGGTGCGGCGCGCCGTCCACTCGTAGCGCACCGACTTGCCGACGCCAGCGCGGCGCACGTACGACCAGCTGACGTCGACCAGGCGCGCGCTGACGTCGGCGCCGACCACCGGCTGGCCCTTGGTGTCGACGACGCCCAGCTCCACCGGGATGCTCTCGCCCGTCTTGGCCCAGCGCTGCCCGACCTTGAGGCCGGCGTAGCGCGGCACCGGGTGGACGATGACCGCGTTGCGCCCGGCGACGTGGCGGTTGGAGCTGTCGGAGACGTCGGCCTCGAGGACGAGCTGCTGGGGCCCGACCGAGCCGACCAGCGAGAAGGCCTGATCGACCTGCAAGGTGCCGTCGGCCGCGAGCTTCCCCTGGCCGCTGCGCGTCCAGGCCTGCACGGTCTCGTCGTCGCGCCACTCGTCGGCGACCTTGCGGAAGGCGAGGCCGGCGTCGGCGAGCGGGTTCTGCGGCAACGCCGCCGGCTCGCGCTTCAGCGTCCAGGCCAGGGTGGCACCATCCATGGGCGCGCCGAAGAGGTAGCGGGCGCGCACCTTGGCGCGCAGGTTGGCGTCACCGTGGCGCTCGGCCTCGACATCGACCGCGAAGCGCGGGGGCTCGAACTCCGCCACCTGCACGATGCTGCGCGCCAGCGGCGGATCGGGGTTGGCGGCGTCCTCGACCACCACCTGGTGGCGCCCGAGCTTGGCGTCCGGAGGCAAGGCGAAGGTCGCGGCCACGCCGCCGGTCTCGCTGGTGGCCAGCGTCTTCGCCGCCACCTCGTCGCCGGTGGGCCCGAGCAGGCGCAGCTTGGTCTGCACGTCGCGCACCCCGATGAGGCGGTCGCCTTCGGGGCGGCGCAGGCTGGCCTTGACCTCGACCTTGGCGCCGGGGCGGTAGATGCCTCGATCGGTGATGACCACCGCGCGCAGGTCGCTGTCGCTGGGCGGCACGCCCACGGCCAGCGCCGGGAAGAGCTCCGCGGCGCGCGTGGGCGTGTCGCTCCGCACGACCTCGGTGGAGACGTTGCCGGCCTTGACGGTGAGGGTCGCGCCCTCGGAGCCGACCAGCAGCGCCACCCCGTTGGCGTCGGTGATCAGCGGTGCCCCGGCGCCGGCGCCGGTGACGCTGGCGCCGGCGATGGGCTCGCCGGTGGCCAGGCGCGCCACCTGCACCAGCGTGGTGCCGTGGATCTCGCGGGTGTGCACGGACAGCGTCTCGGCGTTGCCCGGCGTCACCAGGGCCACCGAGGGCTTGGCGGCCTCGCTCCCCTCGTCGAACTTCACCGGCTCTGCGCCGCTGACCGGTTTGTCGATGCGCAGGCCCAGCAGCCAGTGCTTGCCGGCGGCGAGCTGAGCGGAGAGGTCGACCTCGGTCTCCACCAGCTGGTCGCGCACCGCGGCGATGGGCACGGTGATGTGCGAGGTCGCGGCGGCGCTGGGCACTTCGCGGGCGCGCGCCTGCGTCACCGCCTTCTCGAAGGCCTCTGCGCCCGCGTCGACGCCCCACACGTCGAGCACCGCGGTGGCCACGTTGCGCGTGGTGATGCGGAACTTCTTGGCCGTCGCCGGGTCGAGGAGCATGACCCCGCTGTGCATGGTGGCGCTGGCGCCGACCGGCTTCATGTCCACGCGAAAGTGGTGCGGCGCCCCGAGGCGGTCGCCGAAGCTGTCGGTGACGCCGGCCAGCGAGACGGCGTACCGCTGCGACGGCTGGAAGGAGCCGCTGATGACGACGCGTCCCTCGCCGCCGTAGGGATAGTTGCGGATGGCCAGGTTCTTGGGCCGCGGCACCACCGAGACGAGCTGTTCGAGCTGCTTGTTCGAGGTGGCGATGGCGTTGTTGAAGACGACGTGCACCTCGTTGCCGCTGGTGCGCACCACCCCGCCCTCGGTGGTGCAGCCGTCGTGGCCGCGCCAGCTCCAGCCGCACTCCACGCCGCTGACCTTCAGCGGATCGGCGACGTGGACGTCGACGGAGACGGTGGTCTGGTCCGGCTTCTCGGCGCGGTTCCTGGCTCCAACGGTGTAGTTCTTGTCCGGCGTGAGCGGCTGCCGCGGGGTGACCAGCACCGCGTAGCGCGGATCGATGCGCACGCCCTCCAGCGAGTTGCCGTGCGGGTGATCGAGGAGCACCGGCACCGCCTTGCCGGCGTCGTCCTCGAGTCGCACCAGCGCGCTGGCGGCGCCGATGGAGATGGGCTGGTCGAAGAGGACGCTCAGCGTCGGCTGGCGGCCGACGGTGCTGCCGTCGTGGGGCCGCACCGCGACGACGCGGTGATCGCCGAGCGTCGGCAGGTAGTCGAGCAGCTTGCCGCCCACCGTGGCGCGCGGCACGAAGGTGGCCTCGAAGGGCTCGGCCAGCGCGTCGCCGGCGGTCGTCTTCAGAGCCCCGAGGACGACCTTGTGCTCCTTGCCCAGGGTCATCGGCCCGCGCGGCACGAACTCCAGCGTGTGCGCATCGAGCCAGCGCGTGGTGCCGGCCACGGCAGGGGTGATGGTCAGCGTCCCGGCCTCGGCCTCGATGTGCGCCGCCTCGCCGCCCTTGGCGCCCGGCCTGGCAGCGGGCCGCTGCATGGCCTGGTTGAAGAGGATGCGCACGCGCTCGGCGGTGGTGTCGAAGTGCTTGTTGCCGTCGAGCTCCGGCTCGACCACGCGCGGCTCCTCGTTGTTGCGCCGATCGAAGCTGGTGGGCATCGAGGGGCGGGCTCGCCGCCCCGCCTCCGTCGCCGGGAAGGTGAGCAGCCCCTCGCCGGCCTTGACGTGGCGCTCGAGCAGTGACGGAGCGTCGGCGCCGGGCGCGGACGGGTCGTGCACCGAGTCGTGCGGTCCGCCGCAGAAGACGGACGACGTTGCCAGGAAGGCGAGGAGGGGCCAGGACAGTCTCATCGGCATGCCTGCGCTCGCCCGCAGGCACACGCCGGCGGCACGCCACCCCGCCGCCGCGGCGGGGCCACGAGCCCCGATCGGGCGGGGAGGCACACCGAAAACGCCGGTAAGCGGGGAAGCTATTCCGCCGGGCGGCCGTCAGGCACCCGCCGCGCGGCGCGTCCGAGTCGCACATGGTCTCGCCCATGGTCCGAGGCCGGCCCTGCAGGCGGTTGCCACGGTTGCGGTAGCCGGGGGAGCCCGCTAGCTTCCCCGGCGCGCGCCACGAGCCGAAGTGGCGGAATGGCAGACGCGGCGGATTCAAAATCCGCTGTCCTCACGGGCTTGAGGGTTCGAGTCCCTCCTTCGGTACCAGTCGGGATCGCCAGGACTTCGGCGGTCGGCGCCTCGCGCATCTCCACTCGGCTCGCCGCGGTCGGCGCCTCGGCATCTCCACTCGGCTCGCCGACTCGGTCCCGGATGCGGGCCCCGCTTCGGGGGACGGGGCCATGCGCCACCTCGGCGTGAGCGCTCACCGTTGACGCCAACGCCGCCACCGCGCGACGATCGCCGGTCATGCAGTGCCGTCGTCGCGGGTTCACGCTGGTCGAGTTGCTCGCAGTGGTCGCCATCATCGGCATCCTGGCGGCCATCGCGATGGTCTCCCACCGCGGATGGATCCGCAGCGCCCACGCAACGGAGGCGACCAACATCCTCCTCGGGATCAAGCACGGCGAGCACAGTGTCCAGTCGGAGCGCCTCACGTACATCGGCTGCTCCGACTCTCTCACGGACTTCTATCCACACGCGACGCCGGACACCAAGCCGTGGCACTGGCTCCAGCCGTCCCACCCCGACGCGGCGTGCTGGCGCACGCTCAACGCGGCCCCCGACGGGCCCACGATGTTCGTCTTCGCGGTGGTCGCCGGCGGACCCGGCGAGACGCCCCCTACGCCGCCCGGCTTCGCGCCGCTCCCCGTCCAGAACCAGCCCTGGTTCGTCGCCTACGCCGTCGGTGATCAGGACGGCGACGGCGTGCTGTCCAGATTCTGGACGGGGAGCATGGTGAGCGGCGTCGGCTCGGTAGACTCGTGGGAGTAGGGATGAAGAAGTCGAGGATGACGGCCGTGATGGTGCTGCTCAGCGGCGCCGCGATCCTGCTGTCCTCCTCGGTGCTGGCCATCGAGGTGGCCAGCGCGAACGGCATCGACATCCCGTACGGCGTGGCCCGGGCACTCAGGGGCGGGGACGGCTGCGAGCTCGTCACGAGGGCGGGCGCAAACGAGAGGACGCGGAGCATCCTGACGCGAGCCGGGTGGCCGGAGCCGGTCGCTTCGCACCTGCCGACCCCCGCGGCGGAGAACCGCTAGCGGCGGCGCCTGGCGGCCTCCACCGGCACCAAGGTGCCCTCGTTGGCCATCCTGGCGACTAGGTGGCCGTGATCCGCAAGTGGTTCATGTCTGGGCACGCCAGATTCGGGCGACACGCGCCGATTCGATGGCGACTCGCTGCGTTTCGTGAATAGATCGCGTTCCTCGGAGTCCACGGAGCCGGCTTCGAAGTGCGCGCCCCTCACGGGCGCCCTACCCGTCGAAATGGCCAAGGTACTCGTCGCCGCTTCCGTGCACACGCGCCGAGCTCTGGCGCTCCCTGTGGCGATCGTCGCGCTCGCCACGGTGTCCGGGTGCGCGTCGAGCCCGCTGACCATGAGCCATGTGCGCGGCGCCTGCCAGGAAGTCACCGAGCACCGCGGCCCACCGCTCACCTCCCCAGCCAAGGGTGGCCTGCCGTGGCGCGAGGTGACCACCGAGCACTTCCGGGTGCGCACCGATCTCCCCGAGCAATGCGCGTCGGCCGCCGCGACCGAGTTCGAGCAGACGTATGCGTCGCTGCGCGAGCTCGCCTTCCCGTACGACGTCGAGCCGAGCGGGCGGGTGACGGTCTTCGTCTTCGCGCGAGACAAGGACTTCCGGGCGCTCGGCGCGCCGATGGCCCTCGGTGGATTCATGACCATGGGCGGGGGCCCGTGGGACGAACCGCTGATGGCAGCGACGTCCTTCACCGACATCGATCGGGTACGCGCGACGTTCCGCCACGAGCTCACCCACCGCTTCGTGCGCTTCTACTACGCCCAGGCACCGACCTGGTTGAACGAGGGTCTGGCCGAGCACTGGGAGACGCTGGACATCGCCAACGGCTCGGCGACCATCGGGATTCCTTCGTACCAGCGGACGTTTTCGCCGACGCGCTGGCAGGTCTCCGTCCCCGCCGAGCCCGGCGGGACGTCGGATGAAGACGGCATGTATCGCTTCGTGCTCCACGCCGACGCCTTGCCGGGCATCACCGCGCTGCGCCGCGCCAGCGCCAAGACGTTCTACGGCCTCGACCAGAAGGTCGACCGCGCACGGGCGACCCAGAGGCTCCGGCACTACGTCGGTGCGGCGACCATGGTCACCTGGCTGCGGACCGGTCCGTACGCGAAGCAATTCGCGCTCTACCTGAGCCGGCTGAGCCAGGCGCGCTCCGACGACGATGCCTGGAACACCGCCTTCCGCGGGGTCGACCCGGGCACGCTGGAAGCCGCGTTCCGGCAGGCGCTCGACAATCGCGCCAATCCCGGGCTGCGCACCAGCTACGAGTATCCGGAGCCCGCTGCGCACACGCAGCGGCTGATGAGCGACGCCGAGGTGCACCTGGCCTGGATCAAGGTGCGGCGCGCGCGCGCACCGCAGAAGCAGCAAGGCAACAACCAGGCTGACGTCGAGGCTGCCCTGGCCACAGCACCGAGCGATCCCGAGGTGTGGTTCGCACGCGCCGCCGTCAGCCTGTCCTCCCGGCGCATCCCCGAGTCGGTCGCCGACATCGAGCGGGCGATGGAGGCACGGCCCGAGGAGACGCGCTTCCTGGAGGGCCTGTTCTTCGTCCGCTACATGGAGGACCTGAAAAGGACGCAGCCGCCGCGGTGGGATCGCGTCGAGGCCCTGGCCGCCCGGCTCCGGCGCGCCCCGCAAGCAACCTGGCTGGCACTCAACGCTGCCGCCTGGCTCTACGCAGTGCGCGAGCAACCGGACGCCGGCCTGGAGATGTCCAAGGAGTCCATCCGGCGCGAGCCCGGCTGCGGCGAGTGCTACGACACCCTGGCGGCGCTCCTCTATCAAAAGGGCGACATCGAGGCCGCGCTGGGCTCGCAGCAACGAGCCCTCAGCCTGGCGCGCGAGGGGCGCATCTCCGGGGAAGAGCTGGAGCGGCTGCGCCTCTACGAGTCGGCCGTCACCGGGAAGATCGCCGCGAAGCGCGACGGCATCGCGTGGGAGCGTCCGCCGCTGCGCCTCCTGAGCGTCGAGCCGGTGGTCGAGTCCGCCAGGGGGCGCGCGCGTTCGGAGAATCCGAACTAGATACTTCCGATCGTTCTGATTCCCAGAACGGAGATCGGGTGTCACTCTCTCGGCGTGGAGGATGACATGCATAAACGAGCTTTCGATGCTGCCCTGCGCGCTGCCCTGAAGATCACCTTCTCGACCACGCTGCTCGCCTGTGGCGGGACGGTCGACATCGACGAGACCACACCAGTCGACGTGGGGCCCGACGACCCGGGCGCCACCAGCGCCAGCGGCGCCACCTCGGGGGCCGGGGGCTCCGGCGGGGATGCGTCCCTGCCGCTGCCGACGCCGCGCCCGGAGTCGAGCACCCCGCGCCCGCACCCGGAGGTGTGCGAGGGTCCGCTGACGCCGCCCGTCGACTGGTGGACGTTCGACGCGCATACCTTCGCCTGCTGCGCGCAGTCGCTGTCCGCCGCCATCCCCGCCGGCGACATCATGCCCTGGATCGAGGCCAGCTGGGAGGATGTGGACACGCAGAGCTGCTGCACCCAGATCACCGGTCCGAACATGGACGCCTTGTGGAGCGGTCAGCCCGTGCCCCACCCGGCGCCCGATGGCGTGCTGAGCGCGTGCTGCGTGCTGCAGGTCGGCGTGGCGACGTGCACGGCGTGGGGACCGCCGATGCCTCCGGCCATGGACGACGCGGACTGGCAGACATGGCTCGCGCTTGGCAACGAGGACGAGGACGAGGGGCGCTCCGAGCTGGGGAGGGCGGCGTGAGGACGCTCGACCTGCGCGAGCCGGCGCGGGCGGCGGCCCCGGACGCTACGGCGCCCACCGGTCTGGACGAGGCGGCCATCGCCACCTGGCACGGGCGCATGATCAACGAGCACGCCTCGGCCACCGTCTTCGCCGGACTGGCCGAGCAGCTCCATCGCGCCGGCGCCGACCCGGCGCACGTGCGCGCCTGCCAGGGGTTCGCCGACGAGGAGCGCCACCACGGCGTGCTGTGCGGCGCGGTGGTGGAGGCGCTCGGCGGCGAGGCGATGGCCTCGCTCCCCGACGGCCCGCCGTTTCCGGCGCACGCCGAGGTGGCCCCCATGGAAGGCGCGCTGCGCAACGTGCTCTCGGTGGGGTGCCTGAGCGAGACCGTGGCCGTGGCGGTCATCGGCGCCGAGCGCGAGGAGATGCCGGACGGCGAGCTGCGCGCGCTGCTGACGCGCATCTGGAGCGACGAGATCGGCCACGCGCGCTTCGGCTGGATGATGCTCGGGCGCCAGGTGCCGCGCCTCGACGCCGCCGCGCGCCAGCGTCTCTCCGCGTACCTGCGCGTCGCCTTCCGCCACGTGGAGGCGCACGAGCTGGCGCACCTGCCCGACCACCCCGGCTACGGGCCGGAAGGACTGGTGGTGGGGCTGTGCAGCGGACGCGACGCGCGCACCGTGTTCTACGCCACGGTCACCGACGTCATCGTTCCGCGCCTGGAGGCCATCGGCCTGGCCGCCGGACGCGCCTGGCGGACCCGGCACGCCACCGTCTGACGGCCACACCGGCTCGGCGCTCCGCGTTGCCCGGCGCGGTGCGCCGCCGGGCTGGCGCCACAGGCGCTAGGCTGGGCGCGCGCCGCCCATGCAGCTCCCGGACATCGACTCGCTCCGCTGCTTCGTGGCCGCCGCACGGCACAGGAGCTTCCGCAGCGCCGCGCGCGAGGTCGTCTCCCCGGCGGCCTTCAGCGACCGCATCAAGCGCCTCGAGGAGCTGCTCGGCGAGCGGCTCTTCGTCCGCAACACCCGCTCCTGCCGGCTGAGCAAGGCCAGGCGCGCCCTGCCGCACGCCAAGCTGGCCATCGAGGCGGCGCAGCGCTGCCTGGTGGCGAGCGCCGACGCCGCGCCTCCGTACGACCTGGTGCTGGGCACGCGCTACGAGCTCGGGCTCTCCTGGATCCTGCCCTCGCTGCAAGCGCTGGAGGGGGCGCATCCGGAGCGCCGCCTGCACCTGTACTTCGGCGACACCGACGCCAACCTGGCCGCGCTCGATCGCGGTCTGGTCGACGCCATCATCACCAGCGCGCGCCTGTCGCAGGCCGGCCTGGAGGCCTCCAGCCTGCACCAGGAGAGCTACGCGCTGGTGGCGGCGCCGGGGCTGCTGGCGCGCCTGCCGCTGCGCGGGCACAAGGACGCCGCACGGCACACCCTGCTCGACGCGCACGCCGATCTGCCGCTCTTCCGCTACTTCCTCGATGCGCGGCCGGCGCGCGAGGTCTGGCGCTTCGCGGCGGTGCGGCGGCTGGGCACCATCGCCGGCGTGGCCGCGCTGGCGCGGCAGGGTCAGGGGATCGCCGTGCTCCCGCGCTACTTCATCCGCGCGGACCTGGAGAAGGCGCGCCTCGTCGAGCCGTTGCCGAAGGCGCGCCTGCTGGCAGACTTCTTCCGCCTGGTCTGGCGCAGCGGGCACCCGCGCTCCGACGACCTGGTGGAGCTGGCGCAGGAGCTGGAGAAGATCCCGCTGCGTTGATGCCTGGTGGCAGGAATCGCTGCCGCCGCCGCAGAGGCTGGGCATGCGCCGTCCGCGGGTCCGCGCGCGCCTCGGCGCCGGCGCAGTTGCCGAGAACAGCTCCGCACAGCCCTGCGCGCCTCTGCTGACGAGCCCCGGGGCCCGCCGGTCGGCCTCGCGGTTTCCGCCTGCCGGGGCGCGCCGGGGGCGTGTCGGACGGGGTTTACGCCGTGCGGCACCGTTTTCTGACGTGCCCCCAATCGACGACGACCGGCCTTCGTAAGGAGGGCTGTCATCGCACCGGAGAACCCATGCCCATGCGCCGCTTCCTGCCCTTCGCCCTCGCTGCGTCCGCCCTGGTCTGCGGCGCCGACCGCGCCCACGCCGCCCCGCAAGCGCCGGTGGTCCTCCCCTTCCTGGACGCCGCCTACCGGAACTGGTCTCAGGACGCCGACGTCATCTACGCGACCGCCAACTCCGCCGACCTGGCGGCCAAGGTGAAGGGCGCCAAGAAGGCCTGGGTGGTGCTGAGCTCACGCATGCTCCTGCCCGAGTGGTGGACGGCCCCCTCCACCGGCATCCCCGAGTTCACGCAGCGCTGCGTGATCGGCAAGGACTACGACTTCGCCTGGATCGAGGCCACCGAGGTGCCTGTCAGCAGCCTCAAGAGCAATCAACTCGAGGTCAGCAACGCCAAGGGCGCGTACTACGCGTTCCTGCTGGTGCAAGGCGCCGACGGCGCGCTGTCCTCGGTGAAGGTCGACAAGCTCGGCGACGCCAAGAGGAACCCGCCGCAGGCCGGCAAGGTCGCGGTCAAGAACGGGCAGACGCTGACGCGCACCTGGGACGACGACAAGCGCCCCATCTGCGCGGGCAAGGCGCCGACGACGGCCACCGGCCCCAGTTATCCGGCCGGCGTCTTCCCGCTGCCCTTCCAGGATGCCGCCAACCGCAACTGGTCGGACACCGCCGACACCATCTACGTCAGCGCCGACGCCGCCGACCTGGCCGCCAAGACCAAGGGCGCGAGCAAGGTGTGGGTGGTGCTGAGCGCGCGCTCGCTGCTGGCCGAGTGGTGGACCGACCCCGCCATCGGCCTGCCGAAGTTCACCCAGAAGTGCGTCGTCTCCAAGAGCTACGACTTCAAGTGGATCGAGGCCAACGCCGTGGCGCCGGCGAGCATCAAGGGCACCCAGTTCAAGGTCGACAACGCCAAGGGCGCCTACTACGCCTTCGTCGTCGCCCAGGCAGCCGACGGCACCCTCTCCAGCGTCAAGCTGACCAAGCTCGGCGACGCGACGCGCAATCCGCCCGTGGCCGGCGCCATGACCGTCAAGAACGCGCAGGTGCTGGAGCGGACCTGGGACGACGACAAGCGCCCTCTCTGCAAGTGACCTGCAAATGCTTCGGGTGCTGCGCCGATCGGCGTAGCATTCGAACATGCGCTTGCTTGTGGCTCCGGCCATCGTCGCGCTGACCATCGCCGCGTGTGCATCCGGTGAGACGGGCGGGGATTCGATCGGGATCTCCGGCTCCACCGAGGCCGGCGGCGCCACGTCGAACGGCGCCGGTGGCACCGGGGCCAACGGCGCCCACGGCGGCGCGGCCAGCAACGGCGGCAGTGGCGGGAGCGGCGCGAGCAACGCCGGAGGGACCGGCGGCGGCGTGGTGGCCACCGCGTGCCCCGCGGGCGCGTTCGTCACCGGGTTCGAGGCCGACGGGCAGGCGACGTGCAGCAGCATCGACGCCGCCGCGCTGGCCGCGGTCAACGCCTCGTGCGCGGTCTATCTCGGTCACCGCGACGACTGCGGCGGCTGCGGGCTGGCACCGGCCAAGTGGGGCTCGACGACGTCGGCGGTGTGCGCCAACGGAGTCGGCGCCAACAACACCTGCCAGACGCCCATGCTCGGCGGCGAAACGGTGCAGCTCTTCGGCCTCAACGTCGACGGCGACGTGGACGAGAACGACAAGCTCTACTTCGGCCTGCACTGCCCGCCGCCCGAGGCCGCGCCCAGCGCCGGGCCGTGCGCCGAGGGCGCCTTCGTCACCGGGCTCGAGGGCGGCGTCGTGACCTGCACGCCGGCGGCGAGCGCGGTCATCGCCTACGTGCGGCAGAGCTGCTGGCTCTACGCCGGTCAGCGCGACGGATGCGACGGCTGCGCGCTGGGCCCCACCCGCTGGGGCCGCGTCTCCAGCGAGGCGTGCGAGATCGGCGTGGGCAGCGGCAACACCTGCCTGGCGGCCACGCTCGGCGCCGAGACGGTGCAGCTCTTCGGGATGTCGACCGAGGGCGACATGAACGACGACGACAAGGTCTACGCGGGAGTGCGCTGCGAGGACGCGACCGCCGCCGAGGGGCCAGCCAGCGGCGCGTGCCCCGAAGGCCAGCTGCTCACCGGCGTGGCCGCCGACGGGACGCTTACCTGTCGAAGCCCGGCGCCGCTGGTGGCCGACTGGTTCCGCGCCTCGTGCAGCCTGTGGTGGGGCTGGCGGGACAGCTGCGACGGGTGCACCACCGCGCCGGCGAAGTGGGGCAAGACGCGCGACGGCGGCTGCGCCAACGGGGCGGGCGCCGGGAACACCTGCAGCATCGCCACCCTCGGCGCGCA
Source organism: Polyangiaceae bacterium (assembly GCA_037720395.1). Lineage (GTDB taxonomy): Bacteria > Myxococcota_A > Polyangia > Polyangiales > Polyangiaceae > JBBJMR01. The sequence continues at coordinate 14,090 of JBBJMR010000077.1, read as the reverse complement.
GATGGTGCAGCTCTTCGGGATCGACACCGACGGCGACGTGGACGACGACGACAAGTTCTACGCCGGGCTGTCCTGCCAGTGAAGGCGGCCGTCCTGCGCCGCGCGCCACCGGTGCTGCTGGCAGCAGCGTGGCTGACGGGCTCGGCGCTGATCGGGTGCAACGGCTGCGACCCGCAGGACGCCGGCAGCGGCGGGCCGTCCGTCCCGAGCGAGTGCGATCCCCATTCGCGCGACGAGCGCGGCTGCCTCACCGTGGGAATGTGGCGGCGCGAAGAGGCGGAGCACCCCCTGCAGGGCAGCCGGCCCAAGGATCGCCTCCATGCCGCGAGCGAGGCCGCGGTCGCCTTCTCGCGCGCGTGCGATGCCGGCCTGGCCGACGGCTGCCTGGAAGGCGCCGATCTGCTGGAGGCGCCGTACCTCCCTGCTGCGCGCAATGACCTGTTCGGGGACGCCGCACCGGCACGGGGCGAGGACGCTGGCGCGCCCCCACCGCTGGCGAGGATCAGCAGCGCCGAGCTGACCGCGCGCGACCGCCTCCTCGACGCCGGCTGTACGCTCGGCGCCAACGTGGCGTGCCACCGGCTCGGCAGCGCGCGCCTCGGCCTCGACCCCGCCGGAGCGACCTCGGCGTTCGAGCGTGCGTGCGCGCTCGACGGCCACGCGTGGCGCCCGCTGGCGCTCGACGGAGACTGTCGGGCGGTGCGCGCCGAGGTGGTGGCGCGGAGCGAGGCGCACCGGGCGGCATGCACGGCGAAGGACCCGGATGCCTGCGGCCGCCTGGCGCTGATGCTCGCTCACCTCGACCTGGTCCGCGCACCGCCGGTGCTCGCCGAGGAGGTCGCCATCCGCGGCGAGGAGCTGCACCCCGGCGGGGCGGAGGGCTTCGTGGTCGAACGATTGCGGCGCTACCGTGCCGACAAGCTGGAGCTCCGCGCTGCCGGGACACCGGGAGACCGTGGGCGGCTCGATGAAGGCACGGTGGCGGAGCGCACCGCCATCCCCGCGCCCCCCGCTCCGAGGTCGGCCGCGCGCGGCAAGCCAGTGGTGGTGCGCATCGGGCTGCCCAGTGTCCACGGCCCGCTGCGTATCGACGACGTTCGCCGCATCGCGGGAGAGCAGCGCGCCGCCTTCGAGGATTGCTATCGCCCCGCGCTCGCCGCCGATCCGGAGCTGATGGGTCGCGTGGGCATCCGCGTGGTCGTCGATCGGTCCGGGCACGTGTACCAGGCCTCCAACGGCGGCTCCGACTTGCCGAACGGCGAGGTGATCGCCTGCATGGTCGGCGTCATCGGCCGGACGCGCTTTCCGGCGCCCGATGGCGCCGTGGCGACGCTGATCGTGCCAGTCATGGTCCTGCCTCGTTAGCGGCAGCTCCGGGCGCGCGTGCGGCGCGCTACTTCTTGGGCGGCGGCTGCTGCCGCAGGAACTCCTGGTACGCCTCGCGAATCTTGTAGCGCCCCAGCTCACCGGCGGAGTGCGGCGAGCGCCCGTGCAACAGGGCGGTGATGTCCGCCTCGTGCATGTGCCCCGCCATCGCGGCCAGCTCGTCGCTGGTGAAGCTCTTCTCCAGCAGCGGCCGGTTCCTGGCGTCGCCGAGCCACTTCTGGAACTCGCCGAGCTTCGGTGTCAGCGGCGTGTACTCGCCGGCGCGCACCGCCGAGCCGGCGCCGTGCGCATACTCCTCGACCAGCGCGCGCGCGTGCCGCTCGGCCCAGGCCTTCTCGATGGGGTTGGTCAGATCGAGCGGGCGCCGGATGCCGTCCTTGTAGACGATGAAGTCGCGCGGCACGTGCGTCACCCCGGTGCGCGGGTCGTGGTAGTAGGCCTGCTGCACCTTGAGCATGTCGTTGAACTTCTCGTCGATGAGGTAGTCGAGCGCCGCCTTCTCCGGGACGCCGGCCTCCTTGGCCAGCTTCCGGGCCTCCTCGCCGAGGCGGGTGAATTCGCTCTGGCCCTTCTCGATGGGCTTGTCCCAGCTGACCTTGACCTTGTCCCACTTGAGGTCCGACAGCTCCTTGGCCGTACCCAGGGGGTTCTTCTCGATGTTGGCGGCGATGCGCCCGAGATCGTCGGCGTACTTCGCCGCCTCGGCGGCCTCGACCGGCGTCAGCGCCGTGGCCAGCTTCTTCGGCATCTGGCTGGGCGTCAGCGCGCCAGCCGGCGGGACGATGGACTCCAGGCGCGCCTTGGGGCTGGCGCCGGTCGCGCTGCCTCCGCCGACGCGCGCCTTGAGGTCCTTCATCTCCCCGTGCACGCGCTTGAGCCCGTCGACGCTCACCGCCTCCGGGAAGCCGTCGGGGAGCCTGGGCGGCTTGCCGGGGATGCCCAGCTCCTCGTTGCGCGCGTGCTTGTACGCCTCGTTGAGGTAGCCGTTGTAGGCCTCCCACTTGGCCTTGTCCCAGCCGCGGACCACGTCCTCGATGGGCTTGACGATCCGCTGCATGTCGGCGACCGCATCGGGCGGGATGGCACGCACCAGCGGCTTGCCGAGCGAGAGGTCGTAGGGGATGTGCTCCAGGTCGGCGAGCTCCAGGACCTTGGAGCCGATGATCTGCAGCTCGCCGCGCACGCCGTTGGGGTGGTGCGTGTATGCGGTGACCACGGTGTAGCCGCTGTCCATCAGCTTGCTGCTGTTGATCTTCAGCGGCTTGCCCGCCTCGGCGGCGGCCTGCTGGATGCGCTCCAGCTGCTGCGGGCTGAAGTACGGCTTGCCGCCGGGGCCGTGCAGGTTGTTCAGCTCGGTGATCACCAGCTCGCCGCTCTTGATGGCCTTGGCCAGCGCGTCGACGACCTGGTCGATGTTGGCGGCGTCCTTCAGGACCACGCGGGTGCCGATGGCGTCCCAGAGGTTGGGCAGCACATCGTCGAGTTTGTCCACCGTCTTGCCGAAGCGGTCGATGGCGCGCTCCAGGCGATTGGCGGCGCTCACCGGGTCCTTGGCGCGCGCCTGCACGTCGCCGAACTTGCCGAGCGCGTCGCTGACCGCCTTCTTCGCGGGCTCCAGCTCCTTGGCGTAGCGAGGGTAGGCCTCCTCGGCGAGCTTGAGCACGCGCTCGGCGCGGGTCACCAGCTCGGTCTTCGCCGCGCCAGCGACCAGGTCGGCAGAGGTGGCCGCGGCGCGCGCCTCGCTGGCGACGCGCGCCGTCTCCGCGGTGGCCTTGCCGGCCTGCGCCGCCTTCTCGGCCTTGCGCGCCAGGTCCTCGGCGGCCTCCGCGTAGCGAATGGCCTTCATCAGGTCACCCGCCGCGTGCGCTTCCTTGGCCAGGCGCGCCATCTTGCGCGCCTTGTCGGCAGCCGAGACCGCTTCGCCCCCGCCGGCGGTGGCCGCGGCCAGGGTGATCTCGAAGGTCACCCGCCCCAGGAACTGGTCGGGGTCGTCGTGGTAGCTCTCGTCGATGCTGACCAGCAGCGCGGGGATGGATTTGTCGGGGTTGGAGACGGCAAACCACAGCCCCTTCGCCGTCTGGATGGGGTGGATGACCATCTCCCCGATGCCCACCACCGTGTCCACGCCCTGCTTGCCGAAGCCGAGCGCGGTGTGGCCCAGGCGCGCGGCGTCGCTGCGGCCGTAGACCTCCATCGTCTTGGCGTCGCGCTGGCCGCGCTTGGCCAGGCCGGGGTCCCCCATGATCTTCTGCATGCGGGCGATGAGGTCGGCCCTGCGCGAGGCCTCCTCGGCGGCCGCCTCGTTCTGCTCCTTCTTGGCCATGGCCGGGATCTGCCGGGCGATGAGCTCGGTGTAGGCGGGCAGACTCATCTCCCCGTCGCGCACGGAGATCTCGTAGCGAAGGAGGCGCGAGGTGGAGACGTTCGACGGGACGAGGCGGTTGTAGAGCGTCCCGGCCATGGCCTTGTTCGAGGCCCGGCGGTCGATCATCCCCCAGAGCTCGCTCTTGATGGCCTCGAAGTCGCGGTTGTCCAGGCGACCCCAGGCGTTGCCCATGACCGCGCGCTTGAGCTCGGACATGTCCTTCACGCCGGCGGCGATGGGCGGGGGCAGGTCGTCGATCCAGCCGTCGTTCTTGCCGGGCGGCGGACCGCCGACCTTCCTGGAGATCTCGTCCTCGGCCAGCTCGGTGAGCAGCTTGCGCTGCTTCTTCTTGTCGTCGAGCTCGCGCAGCGCGTCGTTGACGGCGTTGCGCTGGCCGTCGTCGAGCTTCGACCACCAGTGGGCGATGCCCAGCTGCTGGTCGATGTTCAGGTCGTCGCGCACCCCCTTGGGGATCTCGGGGAGAATGAACTTCTGCGGGGCGATGCCCGAGCCCGGCGGCGGCGTGTTGCGGGCGATGAGGCGCTTGGCCTCGCGCAGGCGCTCACCGCCCCAGTCGGGGTCGACGCCGGCCTGATCGGCGGCGGCGACGATCCGCTTCACCGCCGCCGTCGCGCCCGGGTGTCCCTCGAACAGGCCCTGGCGGAGCGCCTTCCAGGAATTCGGGAACCAGTCGGCCTTCTCCGTCTCCTTGTGGTGCGACCAGTAGGCGTCGAACGGGATCTGCTTGGCCTGGTGCGCGTCCCACTTCGTCTTCTTGAAGGCGTCCTTGGCCTGTCGCTCGCCGAAGACGGCGTTGGCCATGAGCAGGAAGGTCTCGTCGTTGTACGGGCCCCACTCGGCGAGCTTCTCCGTGGCCGCGCGTCGCTTGGGGTCGTAGAGCTCACCGGTCTTGGCGTCCTCGATGCAGTCGTTGTGCACCAGGGCCCGGCTCTGCCCGACGAAGTAGGTGTGCGTGCCCTCGATCTCCAGGTTGTAGACGGTGGCCTCGGGCGCGTCCCCGGGGAGCGCGGCCAGCGCCAGCGCCGCGCCGCTCGCCGAGACGCCGCGGACGCCGGCGCCGAGATCGGCGGCCTCCGTCCAGCCGTGGCCCTCCACCCAGAAGCGGTGCGCGCCAGTGACGCCGATCTCCTCGGCCAGCGAGCCGGCGCCGAGGCGCACACGCAGCACCTCGCGATGCGGGGTGACGAAGGTGCGCGCCACCGCGCGCTCGACCAACTCGCCGGTGGCCGGATCGACGCTGGTCACCCGATCGCCGGGGCGCAGGCTCTCGATGGAGCGGCCGCCGCCGGGCGTCGCCACCACCGTGCCGGCCACGAAGCAGTTGCCGCCCACGCAGGCGTTGCCGACGCAGACCTTGCCATCGGGGCCACCGCCGAGGCGCAGATCGGACTGCAGCGCAGCGAAGACGCCCGGCTCGTCGAGCGTCGGCGGCGGCGCCGCCGACGGCGCCCCCGCCTTGGCAGATGCGGCGAGGTCCTCCGGGGGCGCGCCCTCGCAGCCCGCGGCGTCCAGCGCCGCGATGCACGCCGCCTGGCGCTCGGCGGTGTCCCTGACCTCGCCGCCGAAGCGCGCCACGCCGGCCATGGCCAGCAGCGCCACCATGCCGACGAGGATCAGGTACTCGACCACCGAGCCGCCGCGCGTGTCGAGCCACGCCGCCCGCGCTCGCCGCAGCGCGCCCGCCTCTGCCGGCTGCGCAAGCTGCGAGCTTCGCCGGCCAGCCATCATTGGAACACCTCGCGCACGAAGTGCATGGCGTCGACGTCGAGGACCACGCGGCTGCCCTCCACGCGTGCGCGGACGCGGGTCGACTCGTCCACGCGTCGATCCACCAGGTCGCGCAGCACGGGTGCCGCGGCCGAGGCGCGCTCGACGGTGTCGTAGTCGACGCGCAGGCAGGCGCCGGCTCCGCCGCTCATGTCCAGGCGGGTGGCGCCGGCGAGGGCGGCGGCGAAGGGACCGCGCGCGGGGCTGCCGCCGGCGGGCACGACGCCGCCGGGCGGCGGTGCGCCGAGGCGCTCGAGCACGGCCTGCCCGGCGTGCACCGAGAGCGGCGCGTCGAAGCGCATGGCCAGCTCGGCAGCGCGCGTGCTCTCGCGCAGCGCGCCGGCGAAGAGGGCGTCGTCATCGGCGACGACGATGGCCCCGTCCGCTGCCTGGCCCAGGGTCCAGCGCCGCTCGTCCACGGTCAGCACCACCGCCTCGACGTCGTCGACGCGACGGCGCTCCACCGACGGCGTGTCGGCCTCGATCGCCGGGAGCAGCGCTCCGAGCGGGATGTCACCGGCGGCGACCATGACCTGGTGCAGGCCGCCCGCCGACAGGCAGACCAGCGCGCTGTCGACGTCGCGCTCCGGATCGAAGGCGCCGAGCGCGCGGAGCTGGGCCATGGCCAGCTCGTCGTCGCCGCCCCCCGGCAGCAGGGCGCGCACCGCGGCGTTGCCTGGCGAAGGCGCCGCGCGCGACGCCCCCGCCGAGTAGTGCACCACCACCTCGCAGCCTTCCGGCAGGTGTCGCGCTGCGCGGCTCGGTGCCGCCATGGCCGAGGCGACGGCTCTCGCGGCCGGCTCCTCGGCTTCGCCGCAGCCCGCGGCCACCATCGTGCCGGTCAGGGCGAGGAGCGCGGCGCGTGCCTGGATCGACATCCCCACGGAGCCTGTGCCTCGCAATCGACGTGCCCGTGCGGCCCTCCCGGTCGCGCGCGAATACTCGAACGATCACGATCGGTTGTACGTCCGGCGAGAGCGGAACGCGGTGCGCGGGGCGGATTGGGCACGCCCTTGCCCAACTGGATCGGGCCAGCGATTGCGCAATCGGTCTGCGACCGGGCGCGCGTCAGTACGTCCAGCGGAGACTGGCGGCGCCGGGGCCGATGGTGACCTCCGGACGCAGCACGCGGGAGAACAGGTCGCTCTCGCTCTCGCCCTGCGGCTCCGGCACGTCGGGCACCTCCCAGCCGCCGTAGACCTCGAGCACGATGCCACCGGCCACGCCCAGCGTGCCGATGATCACGGGCGCCCAGCCCTCCGGCTTGCCGGCGCCGAGCGTGGTGTTGCCGGCGGCGATGGCCACCAGGCCGACGCCGGCGAGCAGGCTGCCGCCGACCATCATGCCGGTGCTGCGCGGGGCCTCGTCGGGCCAGTTGCGCGCCGCGCCGTGCACCCAGAGCGGGATGCCGACGGCCGTGAAGAGCAGGCCACCGCTGAGCATGCCCATCCACGCCAGCGGGCACGGCTCGTCGGGGTCCTCGCACTGGGCGATCTCGTTCGCCTTCAGGCCGGCCGAGACGCCGAAGGCCATGGCGCCGATGCTGGTGAGCGCGATGCCGCTGGCCATGACGCCGGTGCTGCGGCGCGAGGGGCGCTCGACCACGCGGACCTCGGGTTTGTCCGCCTCGGGGCACGGGCAGAACTCCCAGTTCGAGCCATCGGGGAGACACTTCGTCGTCTCCCAGTGGCTGGGCCCGCAGCTGCAGCGGATCTCCAGGCCGGGCTGGCAGAACAGGCCGTTCGGCCCCGGCGGCGGCTGCACCGGACCCATGCCCTGCTGCCACATCGGCGGCTGGCCCGGTTGCCCGGGGCGCGACGGGCCGCGCGGTGGCGCAGCGGGACCCGGCGGTCGCGCCGGTTGCCACGGCGCTGCCGCGGGCGGCGGGCCCGCCGGAGGTCGAGGCTGCGCAGGCGGCGGCGCGATGGGTGGAGGCGACGGAGGCCCACCCGGCGGTGGCTGCGCGGAGCCGGGCGGTGGCTGCGCGGCACCCGGCGGAGGCTGCGGCGAACCTGGCGGAGGCTGCGGCGCGCCGGGCGGAGGCTTCGGTGCACCGGGTGGTGGCTGGGCCGGACCTGGCGGGGGCTGCGCGCTCGCAGGAGGTTGCACGGGCGGCGGCTGCGCCGAGCCGGGCGGCGTCTGGGCGTGCGCGGGGCCGACGAGCACCGCGACCAGGGTCGCACCTGCGAGGCTCCGCAGGAGACCTCGCTCCTGGGAGAGGGTCAGCGACCGCTTCACGGCGCGCAGGCTAGTACGAAGCAACGGGTCTTCCAATCCGAGCGACGCGTACGCGCCGCGCCCAGCACGGTCATCCTGCACCATGGCCGCGGGCGGGCGTGGTGATCTGCATGTATCACCCGAGAGGTCCTGGCAGGCCAGGCCAACGTGCGCCACGCGCGTGCCCGTCCCTACGCGAACCGTGGTGGCCATCGTCGAGCGCGCCGGAGCCGCACCTGGTTGCACGTGCGACCGACGTCCCCGGAGCGGACGATCGAATCGATCACCCCAGGCGATCGAGGTGATCCTCGACATTTCTCCCGCAACCAGCGGCGTTTGCGGTGCTGCCACGCAGGCATGTCACGTGCTCGGGTGGCGGGCGGAGGTCGCAAACCATGTCGAATCGATGGATCGGACGGAGCGTGTGGTGGATGGCGGGGCTGACGTGCGCGGCGGGGATCGTGGCCGCATGCAGCGCCACACCGGCGCCGCCCAAGGAGAACGACCCCGGCGCGGTTGGCGCCAGCTGGGCGGCCGGCAGCTGCACGCCCATCCCGGTGGTGACGGTCAGCGCCAGCGGTGACGATGGCAACGAACCGGAGAACGCCATCGACGGCAACAGCAGCACCCGCTGGTCGAGCCTCGGCAAGGGCCAGTGGCTCCGCCTAGATCTCGGCACCGCGCAGGAGATCGAGGGCGCGGAGATCGCCTGGTACAAGGGCAAGGAGCGCACGAACAACTTCGTCCTGGAGACCTCGAACAACGGCACCTCGTGGACGCAGTCCCTGTCGGCCAAGAGCTCCGGAAAAACGGCCGGCGCCGAAGGCTACGCGTTCACCAGCACCGCCAGGTACGTGCGGGTCAAGGTCAACGGCAACAGCGACAACGACTGGGCGAGCATCAGCGAGATAACGGTGTGCAGCGACACCTCGGGGGCGGCGTCGGCCGCGAGCTCGACCTCCGGAGGGTCGACCTCCGGGGGCGGCTCCTGTGCGGCTGGCCCGGCAAACGACAAGAACGGCGTGTCCTACGTGTCGCTGCCTGGCTTCACCTACGTCGGAGGCGAGGAGCGCTTCGACTGGACCGAGAACTTCAAGTCCAACGGATCCATGCGCCACGACTTCGAGGGCACGGCCGAAGGAAATCAGTGCGCGGTCGGCTACTTCATCGTCGAGGGGCCGAACGACGAGGAGCTCTCCATCAAGCTCGGCGGCGGCCCGCACAGCGACGACAACCCGGAGTACGCCGACACCTACGACCTCGGCGTGGTCAACTTCGCGGGCAACCGGTCGCGCCTGCGCTTCGAAGAAACGCACCCCGACTACTCCGACAGCATCCCCGGGCTGTCGTTCTCCTTCGGCAGCCTGGAGAACAAGTGGGTGGGGGTGATGGGCTGCAAGCTGAACCTCGACGACAACGCGGACGGGGAGATCGACCGTGTCTGGGTGGTGGCCTGGGTCGATCCGCAGGGGCTCGACGCACAAGGCAAGCCGAAGAATGCCTGGACGAAGGTGTTCGACAAGAAGATCGACCTCGACGACGTCGAGCTCAAGAGCCCGACCGAGCCCTACGTGGCGACCATCGGCAAGCCGCAGCTCGCGCAGGCCACGCTGCGTATCGACGAGCAGAACGAGGACGATTACCAGTACCGGTACATCGCCTATCGCTCGCCGGTCCCCTGCGACTGAGCGCGCTCAGAACGCGCCGCGCACCGCGAAGCCGCGCGGCCCGAGCGCGACGTCGCCGGCCGCTGGATCGTCGCCGCGCGTCGCGCCACTGACGATCAGCACCGCCCCGGCGGCGAGGGCGACACCACCGGCGGCCAACGCGACGTTGGCCGCCGTCTGTTGTGCTTCGGCGGCGTTCGCGTCCTCGAGGCGCTCGAGGTCGCGGGTGTCGCCGCGCCCCGCGCCCCACAACATCTCCAGGCGCTGGTAGGTCGACTGCGACATCGCCCCAGCGCCGCGAACACGCCGACGCCGACCAACCCGGCACCGCCGAGGACCACACCGGTGGGCAGCACCCAGGAGCTCGCCCCGCCGCGTTCGGTCGCACGTGGCGCCGCGACCGAGTCTGCCGGCGGAAGCGTCACCTCGACCGTCGTCCACCGCCCGGCGACGACGGTGACCGTGCGGCGTACGGCGGGTCGCGACGGCGCCCGCGTGGTCAAGGTCACCGTCCCCGGCCGATGGAGCAGCTCGGCGGTCCCATCGGCGGCCACCGGGCGCCGCAGCGCAGCGGTCTCCACCACCGTCCCCGCCGGCGCATCGGCGACGCGGATGCGCAGCACGCCGAGCGTGGCGCGCAGCAGAGCACCCTCGGCGCGCGCCGCGTCGGCCGTCTCCTGGTACTTCTCTTCGCCGGCGGCGACGCGGCCCTGCGCGTCGGCACCCACGGCCGCGAAGCGCTCGGCGGCCTCCTCCACGCGGCCGAGCTCGCGCAGGCAGCGCGCCGCCAGCAGCGCGGAGTTGGGGCTCGGCAGCAGCTCGTTCGAGCGCTGGAGCTTGGGCAGCGCCACGTCGCAGCGCCGTTCCACCAGGAGGGCGCGGCCCTCGAGGAAGAGGCGCCGGGCCTCGTCGTGCTCGGCATCGCCGCCCGACGCGGAGGAGAGGGGAGCGAGCGCGAGCGCCGCGACTGCCAATGTGGTCAGCGCAGCCCTGGCTCGCCGGCGGCCGGCCGCGAAAGCGCGCGGCGAACACGCGACCAGACGTGGGGGCGCAGTCACGGATCTGGACAGCACAGCACACCGCCGCCCTCCGGCGACGTGATCACGAAGGTTTCGCCTTCCAGGACATCCGCCCCCCTGGCCGATGCGTCCCCACAGTCCCAGGAGTCGCCGTCGGGCGAGTCGCAAATCTCCAGGGTCAGGTAGCGGTTCAGCGGACTGCATTCATGCTCGGTCTTGATCACCTCGCCGAGCTCGCCACACCCGACGACGTCGTCTTTGCCGTTGGTAGTGCAGTGACCATCGGTCATCGATTGCCGGGTGGCGAAGAACATCCCGGGCGGCACGTCGCCGGGACACGCATCGGAGGACGTGTGCTCCATGACCTCTGCAGCTGAGCGACAAACGTGCCAATCGTCGGCGCACAGGTCGTCCATCTGGCATCCGTACCCGGGGCCACCGTCGTCTCCCACGACGTCCCTGCAAATCTTGCCCTCGAGGCCCCATAGCTGGAAGTCGCCCGAGCATCCGGCGATGTTCGGCTCCGCCGCAATGTCCCGGTAGGCCTCTCGTTCCCCGTCGTCGCACCCCACGAGCGCGACGGCGGAGCCGCCGGTGCCCGGCCCGGCGGCGCCCGCCCCCGCCGAGCCGGAGCCCACCGCGCCCGGTCCGGCCGCCGCCGGATCACCGCCACCGCTGCCGCCGGCGAGGCCGGCGCCGTCGTGGAAGAGGTCCCCGAAGTCGTTCGTGCACCCGACGACCAGCGCGGCGCCGAGCAGCGCCATGCCATGGGCGGCGCCGCGCTTCACAGGTCCGCCGGGAGGTAGGGCTCCGCGCTGGTCGCTGGTCGTGCGGTGCCGTGCCCCTGCGGCGCCCCGCGCCGCGGACTGCGCGGGCCGTCGAGTCGATTGGGACCTTGCGCTCCGGCAGCGGCGGCGGGCGCAGCCGGCGTGCTGGGGACGTCCGTGGTCGGCGCGCTGGGCTCCAGCCGCGAGGCAGGCATCTCCGGCGCGGGCGGCGACACCGCGGCAGCCACGCCGGGCGCCATGCCCCGATCCGGGGTGTCGGAGGTCCCGTTCGCCGCGGCGGCCGCCGCGCGCGCCGCATACCAACCCGTCCCGGCGGCGCCGGCGAGGCAGAGCGTCGCAACGAGCGCCGCGACCGGCAGTCTGCTGCGCTGTATGCGCCGGGTCGGTGCGTCCGGCGGGGCGCCCTCCATCACCTCGGTGCGACCACCGGCCAGGAGTGGCCCCGGCTCGACGTTGGCCGGCTGCGCTGCCCGCGGCGCGCTGACCAGCACGCGTGCCGTGCGGTGGCGCCGGTCGAGCGTCTCGGTCATCAGGTCCGCGACCAGCTGACCGACCGAACGTTGCGGCGCGAAGAGCTTCCCTGCCGCCAGCTCGAGCGCGTCCGCGAGCTCGGCGGCGCTCGCGTAGCGACGCAGGCGATCGCGCTCGAGCGCGCGCAGACAGACCTCGTCCAGCGCAAACCCCACCTCCGGTCGCAGCGAGCTCGGCGGAGGAATCGGATGGTGGAGCACGCGCATGAAGGTGGCCACATCCGACTCGGCGCCGAACAGCGGCGAGCCGGTGAGGCACTCCCAGAGGACGATGCCCACCGCAAAGAGGTCGACGCGCGCATCGAGGACCTCGTCTCCCAGCTGTTCGGGGGCGAGGTAGGCGGGCTTGCCCTTGATGGTCGCTTCGCGCGTGGAGGTGATGCGGCCTCTGGCCTTGGCGACGCCGAAGTCGGTGACCCGGGTGATGCCGTCCACCCCGACGAGGATGTTGGCCGGTGACACGTCGCGATGGATGAGCCCTACCGAGCGGTCCTGGTCGTCGGTGAGCTGGTGCGCAGCGTGCAGCCCGAGCAAGGTCTCGTGGACGATGCGCAGGCCGATGCCCAGCGGCAGCGGTGCGTCGGCACTGGCGAGCCTGCGCATCAGCGTGCTCAGGGCGGCGCCCTCCACGTACTCCATGATGATCATCAGCTTCTCGCCGATGGCCTCGATGTCGTAGACGTCGACCACGTGCGGGTGACGGATGCGGCCCGCCAGGCGCGCCTCGTCGAGGAACATGGACACGAAGTCCGGATCCTTGGCGAGGTGCGGGTGCAGCACCTTGACCGCCACCAGGCGCTCGAAGCCGGCGGTGCCGGTCATTCGACCGAGGTGCACGCTGGCCATGCCGCCCTCCGCGATCTCGCCGAGGAGCTCGTAGCGTCCGAGCTTGATCGCGCAGGCTGCCATGAGCGAGGCAAGATGTTAGCAGACCGCGTGCCTCGCCCGACGGACGGGCACGCCTCGCCTCCAGGCTGCCGCGCTGCGTCGAGCGCGCTCTCATGGAGCCGTCGAATCTGCGGTACAAGAGGGCATGAGCGCCTCCCGCGGCGATGGCGACGACGTGTCGACTGCGGCGCAGCCTCGCCCCGAGATCTCGCCGCCTCGGCTCGCGGCGCTGCAGGTGCGCGTGATCGAAGGGGTCGATGTAGGCAAGGAGCTGATCCTCGACGGCGACGCGCCGCAGCGTGTCCTCGTCGGAACCAGCCCGGCATGCCAGCTCGCTCTTGCCGATGCCGCGGTTTCGCGAAGGCACTTTGCCCTCGAGCCGAGCGGAAAGCGGTATCGAATCACCGATCTGGGATCGAAGAATGGCACCTTCGTCGATGGAGTGACGGTGCTCGATGCGCTCGTGCACGGAGGAGAGATCGTGCGGTGCGGAGGGACGGCGCTGCGCCTCGATGCCGTGGTCACCGAGCGGGCGGGACTGGCTCCCACCGCGGCGCGCTTCGGGAGCACCATCGGTGCCAGCGCAGCAATGCGCAGGCTCTACCCGCTCTGCGAACGGCTGGCGCGCTCGCGCGTGTCCGTGCTCATCGAAGGAGAGACAGGCACCGGCAAGGAAGTGCTGGCGGAATCGATCCACGAGCTCTCCGGCACGCGAGGCCCGTTCGTGGTCTTCGATTGCACGGCCGTCTCGCCGAGCCTGGTGGAGGCCGAGCTATTCGGTCACGAGCGCGGCGCATTCACCGGCGCGGTGAGCACTCGTGCCGGGGTATTCGAGCAAGCGCACGGCGGCACGCTCTTCGTCGACGAGATTGGCGACCTGGCGGCCGCCCTCCAGCCCAAGCTCCTGCGCGCCATCGACCGCGGCGAGGTCCGGCGCGTCGGCGCGAGCGAGACTCTCAAGGTCGAGGTGCGCATCGTCGCCGCCACGCGGCGCGACCTCGACCGCGAGGTGGCCGCCGGGCGCTTCCGCGACGACCTCTTCCATCGCCTGGCCATCGCGCGCATCGAGCTGCCGCCGCTGCGAGACCGCCACGGTGACATCAGCCTCCTGGCCCGCTTCTTCGCCGAGCAGCTGGGCGCAGCGCCCGACGCGCTGTGCCGCGAGACGCTGGCGCGCTTCGAGGACTATGCCTGGCCAGGAAATCTGCGCGAGTTGAAGAACGCCGTTCTGCGACGGCTGGCGCTCGGCGACGTCTCCCTCGAAGCACCGACGTCGCCATCGCCGGCGCTGGGCAGCGCGGCGCTGGCCTGGGTGGACACGATGGTCACCGACGCGGTTCCGTTTCCGATCGCGCGGCGCCGCGCCCTCGAGGCGTTCGCAAGCCGCGACGTCGAGAAGGTGCTGGAACTCCACGGAGGAAGCGTGGCCAAGGCATCGGCTG
>JBBJMR010000076.1:0-30483 GCA_037720395.1 Polyangiaceae bacterium | reverse complement strand
GCAAAACCCATGGCCGACGCCATGTGGATGGTGGCGCCGCCGATCCCCGAGGGGCGCGCCTTCCACTTCGAGAAGGAGCCGCCGTTCCACTACCGCAAGCGCGACTGGGCCGGGCCGATGTACCTGGCCATGCTCGGCAACACCGGAGTGCTCAACTGCTACGGGACGCCGCCCTTCGACCGCAAGGGCGCGCTGTCGGTGCGCGACCCGCGCTACCGCGGCGAGGTCGAGCTGCGCGGCGGCGGCGGCGGCGCCGAGCTCGCCGGCTGGACGCCGGGGTCGGCCTCGGTGACCTTGCGCGACGTCGAGGCCGGCACGCTGCTCGTCTACAACATGAACTTCGACGAGGGCTGGCAGGCGACGGTGGAGATCGGCGGCGCGCGCCAGCCGGCTCCGGTGCGCGACGAGCAGATCCGCGTCGCCGTGCCGCTGCCCGCCGGGGCCACGCGCGTCGACCTTCGCTACCGCCCGCCGCGCCTCGCCGCCGGGGTGCTGCTCGCCTTCCTCGCCGCGGCGGCCCTCGGGGGTCTGTGCTGGCGCGAGCGCGCCGCGCGGAGGAAGCGGTGACCTCGCGGCGCCGTCGCGCCTTGCTGGGGACGGTGCTCGCCTTGCCGCTGCTCGCGCTGGTCGAGCTGGCGCTGCACCTGTGGTTCGCGGCGCGGCCGCCGGCGTTCGACGACTGGCGCGCGCTGGCCGCGCCGGTGGCCGAGCTGCGGCAGGACGGCGACCTGTGCGTGGTGGCCCCGCCGTGGGCCGAGCCGCTGGCGCGCGCCGCGCTCGGCGACCGGTCTTCCCGCTGCGCGACGTGGCCCGCAGCGACAGCGCGCCGTACCGCGCGGCCATCGAGATCTCCATCCTCGGCCAGCGGGCCGCCGACGTGGCGCCCTGGCGCGAGACGGCGCGCCGCGAGCAGGAAGTTCCTGCTGCGCCGCCTGGAGAACCCGGCACCGACGCCGGTTGTCTTCGACTTCACCGAGCACGTCCGCCCTCCGCTGGTGAGCGTGGGCCAGGTGACGCCGGATGCCGAGCCGGACGCGCCGCCGCGCTCCCTCGACTGCGCGTTCGAGGAGCGCGCCGCCGTGCTCGCCGGCGGCCTGGGCGGCCACCCCACCTTCCCGCCGCAGCGCTTCGTCTGCAGCCGCAAGAATCCCTTCTACAACGTGTCGACCACGGTGGTCGCCGCCGGGGAGGGATTCCTGCCGCGGCGCTGCATCTGGGCCCCGCCGCCGCCGGCTGGCCGCGGCGAGCTGCGTATCCGCTTCTCGGGCGTGCCGCTGGGCCAGGTCATCCAGGGCCACTCCGGCATGTACTGGATCCTGGAGCGCATGCGCGCCGGCGCCGAGGTGACCCTGGTGGCGCGCGTCGACGGCGAGGAGGTGGGACGGGTCACGCACCTCGACGGGCAGGGCTGGGCGCCGTTCTCGTTCCCGCTCGGCGCACACGCCGGCGCGGAGCGGGCCGACGTCGAGCTGGCGGTGAGCTCTCCGGACCCCAGCGCGCGCCACTTCTGCTTCGAGGCGGACAGCCGATGAGGCCGGCGCGCAGGCTCGACCCCATCGACCGGGTGATCGCCCTGGTGCTCGGCGTGGGCTACGTCCTCTTGCTGCTCTCCACGGTGAAGGACCTCGGCTACGCGCGCGACGAGGGCTTCTACTTCGACGCTGCCGACGCCTACGGGCGATGGTTCAGCGATCTGTGGCGCGACGCGGGCGCCGCCATGGCGGGCCGCGACCGGCCGTGGTCGGTGAACCGCGAGCATCCGGCGCTGATCAAGTCGCTGTTCGCGCTCTGCCACCTCTGGCTCCAGAAGGACGCACACCTCTTCGCGCTCGAGGGCACCAGCTACCGCTTCCCGGCCATGGTCCTGGCCGGGGCCGGCCTCTCCCTGGTCTACACCTGGGGGGCGCGCGTGCGCGGGCGCAGCGCCGGCATCGCCGCCGCGCTGCTGCTCGGCGCCATGCCGCGCTTCTTCTACCAGTCGCACCTGGCCTGCTTCGACATCCCCATCGTCACGCTCTGGCTGGCCTGCGCCTACTGCTGGTGGCGCGCGGTGAGCGGGGGCGGCGCAGCCTGGGTGCCGCTCACCGGTCTGGCCTTCGGGCTGGCGCTCGACACCAAGCACAACTCCTGGTTCTTGCCGTTCGCCCTGCTGACCCACGCGGCGCTGCTCGAGGCGCGAGACCGCCTGCCATGGCGGCGTCCAGAGGCCGAGGCCGAGCAGACGGCGCAGCGCGAGCTGCTGGGGACGCGGCGGCGGCGCATGCTCGGCGCGCTGCTGGCCATGGCCACCCTCGGCCCGCTCGTCTTCTGGGCCCTGTGGCCGTGGCTCTGGTCGCGATTCGTCTTCGCGCGCCTCGCGGAGTACGCGGCGTTTCACCTCGGGCACGAGTACTACAACATGGAGTTCTTCGGCCGCACCTACTGGGAGCCGCCGATGCCACTGGGTTACGCGTGGGTGATGACCGCGGCCACCGTGCCCGCCATCACGCTGGCGCTCGCTGTCTCCGGGATGGGGCTGTCGCTGCGCGCGCCGCTCGGACGGGTGCGCGGCTGGTGGCGGGCGCGCGCCTCGCAGATCCGCAATGCCCTGCCGCGGGCACGCGCGACCGACGACCCGGGGGGCGCCACGCTGCTCTGGGCCATCGGCCTCGGCATCAGCTACGCGGCCTGGCTCTCGCCGAAGACGCCGATCTTCGGCGGCACCAAGCACTGGATGACGGCCTATCCGTTCCTGTGCCTCTTCGCCGGGCTGGCCTTCGGCGAGCTGGTGCGGCGCGCGCGCGTGCTGCTGGCGCGATGGTGGCCGAGGATCGCGCCGCGGGCGAGCGCGATGCGGCGCCTGGCGCGCGGGCCGCTCCCCGAGATGGCGCTCGCCGCCGCGGTCATGGCGGCTCCCATCACGGAGACGGTGCGCTCGCACCCCTGGGGCCTCTCCAGCTACACCCCGCTCGTCGGCGGTGCGGCCGGCGCGGCGACGCTCGGCCTGAACCGCACCTTCTGGGGGTACACCACCGGCGCCGTCGTCGAGTGGCTCAACCGCGAGGCGCCACGCGGGGCGAAGGTCTACGTGCACGACACCTCGTGGCCCGCGTGGCAGATGCTGCGCGAGGAGGGGCGCCTGCGCCGCGACATCGAGGGCGCCGGCTCGCTGCAGGGCGCCGACCTCGCGCTCTACCACCACGAGCAACACATGGCGGGCCAGGAGTACCAGGCGTGGGTCGCGTTCGGGACCACGCAGCCGGCCCACGTCGCCGGTCTCGACGGCGTTCCGGTCATCTGGATCTACCGGCCCGCGGCGGCTCGGTGACGGGTCCGACGTGCCGCAGCGCGGCACCGGGTCGGCCCCCTCGGAGGCCAGAGAAACGGAGGGCGAGAAGGATCTCCGGAATACCGCGCAGGGTCGTCGGGTTCCGTGTCTCCACCGCTGCGCCTGGGTGCCGGCCGGGCGGAAATGGGTCGGAAAACAATTGCTTGGGCCAACCATGGGTGTTTCAACGAGCGCCCTTTTCCGGTAGGGTCCGATGTAGGCACTTCGGTAACCAGGGCTCGAGACCAAGCCGGGCCCTGGACACCAGCTTTCGCCCCCTCCTCTGGGCGAGAAATCAGCAGCAAGGAGCAAGTGGCGTCGATGCGGACCCGTACTTCATCCTTCACCGTCGGCATGGCGCTGCTGGCAGCGTGCGCGGCCGGCTGCGGCAGCGACGGCGACGGCGACGACGGCGGTGCGGGCACCACCACCGACCCGCCCAAGCCGACGGTCTTCGTCGACCTCGTGGTCGACGCCAACCGCGACGGCATCATCAAAGCCGACGACCCCACCGATCAGGATCGCGAGGAGGAGTGGACGGCCGAGGTCGGCGCCTCGTTCATCGCCAACCTCGACGACGACGACTGGAACGGCGTCCGCGACGCCGACGACGACGTGGTCAACGGCGGCGGCGACTACTGGGACATGGCGGGCATCGTCACCCGCGCCTGGCCCAAGGCGCCCGACGGCGCCATCGGCCACCTGACCATCGACCCCGAGTCGGCGGAGAGCGTGCGCATCTTCAAGGTCCTGCCCGACCAGACGGCGGTGCCCATCCTCGGCAGCGCCGGCGCATGCACGGCCCCGACCGACTGCTTCTACACCTACGAGACGACGTTCACGACCGACGAGGTGCGCTCCGGCCTGTACCTGGTCATCGAGGCGCGCCGCTTCAGGGGTCAGTGGCTGGCGAGCTTCCCGCTCCTCGACGGCAAGAAGACCGACGAGGCAAAGAAGAACCTCTGGAGCGGCCTCGTCGACCTGGCCTACGACATCAAGGATGCGGACGGCTCGCAGGTCACCACCGAGGCCAACCCGGACGGCTTCGACCGCGTGAAGATGCGCGTCGCCCCCTGGCTGCTGCTCGGCAGCCTCGGCGAGCACGACACGCTCTACTCGTCGAGCTGGAGCAACGTCTTCGTCACCGGAAACGGCAATATGGCCGAGGCCGCCGGCGTCACCTACACCAAGATCGCGGACAGCTACAGCCAGACCGCTGGCAAGAAGGCGGGCTGGGGTGACATCTGGACGGAGGACATCTTCCAGACCGGCTGGACCGCATTCCCCGGCGAGAACGGCGTGATGCGCGGCATGCGCATCGCCAACCCGCGCCCCTGGGGCCGCAACGACGCCGACGAGAAGGACATCCCCCTCCGCTGGCTGAACGGCGACTCCTCGGTGGAGCGCGCCCCCGCGTTCCTCGGCCCGGACAAGGGCACCGCCGAGTTCTACAACCCCGAGCACCGCGGCATCGGCGACACCCAGGACTCGCACGGCAACCACGACGTCGTGCCGCCGTTCCCCGGCTTCCCGCAGGGCCGCATCATCCACGGCAACAAGATCTGGGCGGACACGGCTGCCTTCTACGACGCGCAGCTGGTGCAGGGGCCGGCCATCGTCCTCGACACCACCTGGCTGGCCGTCGAGCACGTCGACGAGTTCTTCCACTGGGCACCCGCGAACAACGCGCTCGGCTGGAAGTTGCTCGTCGCCTCACCGAAGCTGATGGTCGAGATGCTCGAGGAGCTGCAGGCTGCCGGGCACGGCGAGCTCGAGCTGCACAACGGCAAGGGCGGCTTCTTCGAGCAGACCATCGACGAGATCCTCACCGACCAGGACCTGCTCGAGTGGAGCCAGGTGGCGGGCACGAAGATCGACGGTCACGTGGCGACGATGATGGCCGAGACCGGCCTCACCGAGGCGGACATCATCTACATCCCGACCTTCTTCGAGGACCTGGCCAGCAACGAGAAGGTCGCCTGGAACCCGGGCATGGTGAACATGCGGCTTCTCGGCAAGGTGGCCAGCATCCCCAAGCCGTTCGGCCCGAAGATCGACGGCAAGGATCCGTTCGAGACCGACGTCCAGGAGCGCCTCGGCACGCCAGCCAGCGGCCTGGGCGAGGACGGTCAGGGCCTGCAGGTGTTCTTCACCGACGACTGGAACTACCACGTCTCGCTCGGTGAGGTTCACTGCGGCACGAACGAGGCTTCCAACCCGCCCCTGGACGGCGGCAAGTGGTGGGAGAGCGGCAAATGAGCATCCGTAGAGCATTGTTGTCCGCGTCCCTCGCTGCCGCAGCGGCCACCTTCAGCCTCGCCGCCTCCGCCGACGGTATCGCCGCCAAGACGACGCGCATCCCGGCCGAGGCGCGCGCCAACCTGCAAGCCCAGATCGAAGCCGCGCGCGCCAGCGACCCGGCGGCCTTCGCGGCTGTCGCCAGCGTGAGGATGCACCGTCCGGAGGTGTACAAGCATTTCCGCAACCCCATCCCCACCGCGGTCTCGCGCGAGCTGCGTGGCCTCGGCGCCCCGGCGCTGATGCCCATGCTCCAGGCGCTGGCCTTCGACGCGCCGGAGCGCGGCAGCCTCACCGACGCCGAGTGGGACGCGCTCGCCGCCGGCATGCTCGAGGCCACCGGCACGCTCCGCGACACGCGCAGCGCGCCGGTGCTGCACGTCGTCTTCGAGAGCGACGGGCTGCGCGCGCCGGTGGTCGGTGCCGCGGCGCGTGCCCTCGGCCGCCTCGGCGGCGACCCCGAGCTGGCGCTGCTCACCAGGCACACCGGCGCCGGCGACGCGCGACGCATGGCGGCCATCGAGGGCCTGGGGCAGCTGCGGCGCATCGAGGCCGCGCAGCACCTGGCCGGCCTGCTGCAGGGCAGCAACGACGAGGCCACCGCCGCGGCCATCTCCGATGCCCTCGGCAAGCTGGGCTCGAGCTGGGCGTGGAAGGCGCTCGGCGCGGGCGCGGCGGCGCGCGGGCTGGCTACCCGCGAGGTGTGCGCGCGCGCGCTGGTCGGCGGCCTGGTCCGCAACCAGGGCGCAGCCCGCACGGCTGCGCGCGACGGCCTGATCCTGGTCGAGCACCCGTCCAGCGGTGCGATGCTGCAGAGCGCGCGGGGCACCGCATCCGCCGATGCGGTCAAGGCCATCGACGAGGTCGCCCCGCGCCTGGCGCAGGCCCAGAAGCCGCGCCGCTAGAGCCCGACCACCCGAAGCTCGGCGGCGCGCTCAGCCCTTCTTGGGACGGCTCGCCGCCGTCTTCTTGGCGGTCGGGGCCTTCGTCTTGGCCACCGGCGCCTTGGCCGACGCGGTGCGCGGGGCGGCGGCCTTCTTGGCACGCGCCGCCGGCCGCGCCGAGGCAGACGCCGCATCGGCCTCGGGCTTGCGCGCTCGGCTCGTCGCAGCAGCGGCGTCGCGCTTCGAGGGCGGCGCCGAGGCGGGGCGTTTGGACGCCGGGGCCTCGGCGTCGCGCTTCGAGGGCGGCGCCGAGGCGGGGCGTTTGGACGCCGGGCCTCGGCGTCGCGCTTCGACACTGGCGCTTCCAGGGCTGCGGCGCGCCTGGACAGCAGGGCCTCGGCATCGCGCTTCGACGCCGCGGCGTCCAGCGCTGTGCCGCGCCTGGACACCGGGCCGTCGGAGCCGGCGCGCGGCGAGCGGCTGCTCCTTGCGGGGACGTCGCTCGACGGCGGCGCCTCGACTGCCGCCGCACGCTTGGAGACCGGGGCCTCGGCCGCCGGCGCGCCCGTCGGGCCGCCGGCCCGCTTGACGGCGTTGCTCGCCGGCGGCGGCGCGGCGTCGGCGACGGTTCCGCGGCGCGAGCTCGGCCCGGCGACGTCCTCGACGGGCGCAGGGGGGACGGTGGCCAGAATCTCGGCTGCGCTGCGTGCGAAGACCTCGGCCCGCTCCTCGACGATCTGGGTGTCCTTCTCGGAGAGCGGGGTGAAGGTGGCCACCAGGTTGGAGCCCAGGAAATCCCAGCTGGCGGCGAACCCCAGACGTTGCACCGCTTGCGCCAGGGCCGCGTCCAGGCGCGGCTTGAGGGCGGCGCGCTCGGCGGGCGGCAACGGGCGGGGCAGGGGCAGGCGGCGCTCGGCGGCGGGCAGGTCGACGATCCCCATGTCGACGAGGTCGGTGAGCTCCTCGGCCACCGCCTCCTCGAGCTCCAAGCGCACGTCGGGGTCACCGGCCGGCATGGCGAACGTCGCCTCGCGCGCGCCGTTGTCGTAGTTCTCGAGCTGACCCTCGAAGGCCAGGGCGGCGCGCTCCAGCGCGTCCTTGAGCGACTCGGTGTCGGCGCGCTTGGCCACGGTGGAGGCGACGTAGCCGAGCGTGTCCAGGCGCACCGAGATGGGCCCGGCCGCGTCCTCCTCCTCCTCGACCTCGGCCTCGACACCGGCGCCCTGGAGCAGCGAGTCGCGGACAGCCCGGAAGATGTCGCGGCGGATGACGTTGTCCTCGGCGAAGACGTCCTCCACGTGGTCGGAGTCCATGAGGCGCTCGGCCAGCGTCCCGACCATTTCCTCGATGGCCTCGTCGATGGCCTCGTCACCGAAGGTGCTGGTCACCTCGCCGACCACGGTGCGCGGGGCGACCCCGGCCGAGACCTTGGTGAGCTGCTCGGCCATCATGGCATCGAGCTCGCGCACCAGTGCCTCGGACCCGCCCTTGACGACCAGGATGTGCCCCTTGGTCTTGAGCGTCTCCACCACGCTCGCCGCCACGCGTCGGGGGAGGCTCATGCGCGCTCCCGCGGCCGCCCACCGCGCGCCCTCCCGCGCGCGCAGCGCGGCTCCAGCAGGAGACCTCGCGCCTGTCGATGCTCCGACAGGAGACCTCGCGCCTGTCGAGGCTCCGGCAGGAGACCTCGCGCCTGTCGATGCGCGCGTCGCACGTGGCGGCGCTCGGCCGTTCGTGTCGTCATTTGTCGCACGGGGCGCGCAGCTTACACGCTTCGCTGGAACTAGCACCTGAGGAAGCCCGGCTTGCGGCCAGAAAATTCGAGCCGCCCCGGGCGCTTTGCTACCATTCCTCCATGGCGCAGATGAGGTCTCGGGGGTGGCTGGCCGGTTCGGTCCTGGTGGCGATGCTCGCACCGGGTCTCGGCTGCGGGAGCAACGCAACCGCCGGCGAGGTGGCGAAGACGCCGAAGAGCACACTCGGCACGTCCGACGTGCTGGAAGAGTCGGCGCCCGAGGAGGCGGCCATCCTGGACATCCTCTCCGGCAACCCGACCGAGATCCGCATCGACGGCAAGAAGGTCGGCACCACGCCGATCACCGGCTTCAAGGTCTCGCCGGGGACGCACGAGGTGACCTTCGTCTTCACCGACGAAGACACGCCGACGCTGGGCGTGACGGTCGGTCCCGGCGATTCGAAGACGGTGAAGCTCGACCCGCCGCCGGGCATCCGCGAGCAGGGCAAGCCGGGCGACAAGACCGACAAGACCGACAAGACCGAGAAGAAGTAGCGCGCGGCGGGGACCGAATCGACGGATGCTTCGCTCCGCGACTACCGATCGCGCCGCCCTGATCAGAGGTGCTTGCGGGCGATCTCCGCCCATGTACCCGTCGGCTCGATCTCCAGGTACTTGCGCCAGCACGGCCTGGCCTTGTTCGGGTCGCCGACCTGCTCGTAGGCCATCGCCAGGTTGAAGTACGCATCGGCGAAGCGCGGGTCGCTCTCGATGGCGCCACGGAAGAACTCGATGGCGTCCGGCGACTCCCCGCGCTCGAGCATCACGTAGCCGAGGTTGTACTGCGCCTCGGGCTGGGCGGAGTCGATCTCCAGGGCGCGACGGTAGAGGACCTCGGCCTGGCGCTCGTCGGCGCGGCGGAAGCAGATGTTGCCGAGGTTCGTGTAGGCGATGGCCAGCCACGGGTCGAGCTCGATGGCGCGCCGGTAGAGCGCCTCGGCCTGGTCCATGGTGTGCGGGTCCTCGTCGAACTGGCTGGCGCGGACGTAGAGGTCGTAGGCGGTGCGGGCCCGCTCGCGGCCGACGACCGGACGGAGCACGCGGACCACGTCGTCGCGCAGCGATTTCACGTCGAACTCGAGCAGCATCTGACCGCTGATGGGCTCGAAGCTGCCGCTGGCGTTCTTGACCACCACCCGCTGCCCGTCGGAGACGATGCGCAGCTCGGCCAGGGGGCGGGTGACCTTGGGGAGCGCCAGACGGATCTTGTCGATGGCCCGCGCCACGTCGCGCAGGCGCACCTTGCGCGCCAGGAGGTCGCGCGCGGCGCGCAGGGCGATGATGTCCGAGAAGGTGTAGGCGCGGCGGCCGCGGCGGCGACCGCTGGGGCCGACGATGCCAGCGCGGTCGAGGGAGCGAAGGCGGCCGCTGGAGAGGCCGAGCAGCTTACCCACCTCGGTGCCGGTGAAGAGGTCGCTGACCGGCTCGCGCGACGACGCGGGAGGGGGCTCGGTGTCGCCCGCCGCCGCCCCGCGCGGCGCACCGGGCGCGTCCGCTCCGACGCGCCCGCCCCCGGGACCGAAGACGACGTGGATCACCTTGTCGTCTCTGGGTCGTTGCTTCTTGCTCATCACGCTCGCGTCGGGCGGCTCACGGTGGACAAGGGCCTGGAGTCGGCCACGTGCGTGCTCGCGTCAATAGGCAGCGCACCGTGTTTCATCATTGCGCACGAGCGCGATGACGATGATGTCACGGCCGTGCTCGTTCGCGCAGCTGTGGAAACGTTGTTGGGAGATGATCGCATGTCGGAGCCTGGACAGGACCGAGGTCTCCTGTCGGAGCCTGGACAGGACGAGGTCTCCTCGCGGAGCCTCGACAGGACGAGGTCTCCTGACGGAGCCTCGACAGGACGAGGTCTCCTGACGGAGCCTCGACAGGACGAGGTCTCCTGACGGAGCGTCGTGCTCAACGAGCACGGCTGCGGCGCCCGCCGCTCTGCGATACGCGCGCCGCCACGTCCACGGTGAAGAGCACGCCCTCGCGCGTGGCGTGCACCGAGACCTCCGCCTTGACCGCACCGAGGCGCGCCGAGGCGCGCGACGATGCCTCCCGCGCGGCGGTGCGCAGCACCCGCAGGCGCGTGTGGGGGTCGAGTCGCAGGACCTGGGCCAGCTCCTCCAGGTCCTCGTCGGCGAGGCCACGGCTGCTGAGCAGCACGCTGGTGGTGCCGTAGTAGACCCGTCCGTTCTGCTCCTCGCGCTCCTCGCCTTCGCTCACCACGTCGGCGGCCTCGATCAGCTCGCGCATGCGCCCGTCGAGGGGCGTGCACAGCTCGACGCGGCGACGAGCCAGCAGGGGCGGGGAGCGGACCTTGGCGACGCCGGGGCGCGGGGACATCGAGGGACGTCGATCGTAGCGACCCATCCTGGCGCCGCGGAAGTTGTCAACGTGTTTGAGACACCGCGTCGTCGAGATTACTGAAGCGTAGGAGCCGTCGTCGCCCTGAGCGCCGCCGCTGCTACGCCGAGCGCCGCCACGTCGTGCGTCGCCGCCGCTGCGCCGAGCGCCACCGCTGCGCCGGGCGCCGCCACGTCGTTCGTCGCCGCTGCGCCGAGCGCCACCGCTGCGCCGGGCGCCGCAGCGTCGTGCGTCGCCGCAGCGTCGTGCGTCGCAGCGTCGTGCGTCGCCGCCACGAGCGCCATCGCGCTGAGGGCGGCCGTGCTGGCGACCGCTGCGTTGCCCAGCGCAAGCGCCTCGCCGGGGGCTGCACCCCCGGACCCCCGCGGCTCGGCGCCGCCACGCGCCGGTGCTGCGCGGCCGACCGTCGCCGTATCGTCGCCAGCGCCGACTGCGGGAGCGCGTGGCGTCGTCGAGCTCTGGGGCTCGGCCTGCACCTTCGGCTTGTTGATCCACACGGCGGTCGGCAGGCTCGGCGGCGTCGGAAGCCCACGCGGGAAGCGCTCGGGATGGGCGCGGTATGCCGCCTCGAGGACCGCCGCACGCTCTGCTGCCTTCGCGGCGGCGAGGCCGTAGTGCACGTCGTGCGGCGTGAGCAGGCCGAGCCCGACGTGGTGATGGTCGTTGTTGTACCAATCGAAGAACGGGCCGCAGTGGGCGCGCGCATCCTGCTCGCAGCCGAAGCGCTCCGGAAACTCGGGCCGATACTTGAGCGTCTTGAACTGCGCCTCGGAGAACGGGTTGTCGTTGGAGACGTGCGGCCGTGAGTGCGTCTTGGTGACGCCCAGGTCCGCGAGCAGCAAGGCCACGGGCGTCGACTTCATCGACGACCCTCGGTCCGCGTGCAGCGTGAGCTGCTCCGGGGCGATGCCCTGACGCGCGCACGTCTCTGCGATGAGCTTCTTCGCCAGCGCGCCGCTCTCGCGCGGTGCGATCATCCAGCCCACGACGTAGCGGCTGAACACGTCGAGGATCACGTACAGGTAGAAGTAGGTCCACTTCGCCGGGCCGAGCAGCTTGGTGATGTCCCAGCTCCAGAGCTCGTTCGGCTTCGTCGCCAGCAGCTCAGGCGCCGCGTAGTGCGGGTGACGGAGCTGATCGCGGCGCTCGCGGACCTCGGCGTTCACCGCGAGGATGCGGTACATCGTGCGCACCGAGCAGTGGTACTCCCCCTCATCGAGCAGCTGCGCCCAGACCTCCGTGGGCGCAAGGTCCACGAAGCGCGGCTCGTGCAGCCGAGCGAGGACGAGGTCGCGCTCCTCAGTGGACAGCGCTCGCGGCGGCGGAGGCTTCCGCGCCGACGGCGCCCTCGGCTTCAGCAGTCGGTAGTACGTGGCCCTGGGCAGGCCGAGCGCCGCGCATGTGGGCGCAACGCCGAGCTCGGTCTTGGCGCTGATGATCGCGTCCATCACGGCACCTCGTTCGGGTCCGGCAGAGCGATGCCCAGAATCTCGGCAACTTTTTTTTGGAGCGCTACCAGCGCCTCGGCGCGCTCCGCACGCTTCCTCAGCTTCGCCATCTCGCGCTCGAGCTCCGCGACCCGCAGCGCGTTCGGATCAGGAGGATGGGCCTTCGGCCCTCGCTTCTTCGGAGTGAGCCCGGCCAGCTCGCCCCGCTCGCGCTGCGACCGCCACACCATGAGATGCGACGAGTACAGGCCCTCGCGCCGCAGCATCTCGCCGAGCGCACCCTTGCGCCCCGATGCCTGATGGCCGTCGGCCTCGCGGAGGATCCGCAGCTTGTACTCGGCCGTGAACCGTCGACGCGTCGCCTTCGCCGACACCTCCGTCGGCCGGGCGGCTGCCTGGTCTTGCGTTCCGTTCTTCATCGAGAGATCCCAACTCGCCCTCTACACTAAACTTCGGGGGGAGCGGTGTCTCACGCACGTTGGCACAGAGGGCCGAGCCAACATCCCCGCTGAGTGCGACGAACACTTGCTCGGCGCGCGGCTCCCGGCGGGTGGTTGGTGCGCGCCGCCGGAGCCGCCGACGCCCGCCCTCCGGAGCCGCCTGGAGCGACGCCGGCAACTTGGCCGCGCGCCGTGGCCGCTGCCACCATCGCTCCACGATGAGCTACTCCGGAAGCGACCGCCGCCGCCATCGCGTCTACGTGACGCGCAACACCGAATACCACCTGCGCGACGGAGTGTGCGTCGCCGTGCGCGATCGCCAATCGTCGGCGTTCCGCACCGCGCACATCGCGCTGAACCTCAAGCTCGAGGGCATCGTCAAGTCGTACTCCAACGGCGCGGTCCTGCCGCACGCAGGGGAGCCGGTCATCGGCGACGCCATCTACTTCAACGACGCGCGCGACGACGGCGAGGAGCGCCAGATCGTGACCAGCAAGCTGGAGCGCATCGACCGGCCGGCGAAGGCGGTGGTGATCGCGTATCCGGATCTGGCGATGGCCGTCTAGAGCCGGCCACGCTCAGCGTCGCCGCCCGCAGGTCAGGGATGGATCCGTCGGCCCTGCGCCCTCAACCGAGGTTGCAGAACCCCTCGTAGTCGATGTACTCGCGAATGGTCGGCGCGTCGCCGCACACCGGGCAGCCCTTGTCGCGGCGCAGGCGCAGCTCGCCGAACTTCATCCGCAGCGAGTCGTAGGTCAGCAGGCGCCCGTTGAGCAAGTCGCCCTTGCCCAGCACCAGCTTGATGGCCTCGGTGGCCTGGAGCACGCCGATGATGCCCGGCAGGATGCCGAGGACGCCGGCCTCCTGGCAGCTCGGCGCCAGCGCCGGCGGGGGTGGCTCGGGGTAGAGGCAGCGGTAGCAGGGGCCGCCGCTGCCGGGGACGAAGGTCGTCACCTGTCCCTCGAAGCGGAAGATGCTCCCGTGGACGACGGGCTTCTTCATGAAGACCGAGGCGTCGTTGACCAGGTAGCGGGTGGGGAAGTTGTCGCAGCCGTCGACCACCACGTCGAAGCCGGAGAAGATGCGCTCCACGTTGGAGCTGTCGACGCGCTCCTGGAACTTCACCACCTTCACGTCGGGGTTGAGGTCCTTGATGGCCGTCTCGGCGCTGTCGACCTTGAAGGCGCCGATCCGCGAGGTGGCGTGCAGGACCTGGCGCTGCAGGTTGGAGGCGTCGACCACGTCGGCGTCGACCAGCCCCAGCGTGCCCACCCCGGCAGCGGCCAGGTAAAGCGCAGCCGGGCTGCCCAGGCCGCCGGCCCCGAGCAGCAGCACCTTGCTGGCCAGCAGCTTGGCCTGACCCGCCTCGCCCACCTCCGGCAGGAGGATGTGGCGCGAGTAGCGGTCGCGCTGGGCCTCGCTGAGGTTCGGCGGCAGGTCCTGCGGGTAGCCGAGGTCCTTCCAGCGCACGAAGCCGGGGTTGGCGCTCTCGACGTTCGTGTAGCCGAGCTCGGCCAGTGTCCTGGCGGCCAGGACCGAGCGCGTGCCGCCCGCGCAGTAGACGACGATGGGCGCGCTCTTGTCGGTGAGCTTCTGCTCGACCTGGATCTCCAGGAAGCCGCGCGGGATGGAGACCGCGCCGGGGATGAAGCCCGCGCGCACCTCGTCCTTTTCGCGCACGTCGAGCAGGACCATCGGGGTCTTCGACTCCAGGCGGCGCTTGATCTCTTCGAGGGTGACCGTCTTGACCTGCTTGCGGGTCTCGGCCATCAGGTCGGTGTACGTGGTGGGCATGGCGAGGGTCGGCTCCCCGCGGCACGGCGCCGCGAACGGCTAACTTTGCGACTCCGCCGGCGTCCGTCAAGACGGATGAACGGCCACCCTTGCGGACGACGTCGAGCCAGCGTGCTCGCGGAGCGCGCACCGGAGCGCCCCGCGGAAGAGGACGGCCGCTGCGCTACAGGCGCTGCTTGGTGGCCGGGAGCAGGTCCGGGCGGGAGCGCAGGGCGGCGAGCGTCTCCTCCTTCACGCCGTCGGAGCACTTCACCTTCACCGAGGGGCGAAAGGCCTGGGTGACCTCCTCGATGACGCCGACCTCCTCCTTCTTGGCGCACGCGGCCAGCACCTTCATGCCCTTCTCCAGGCGGCCGGCGCGCAGCGTCTTCTTGGGAACGGTGACCAGCTGGTCGTCGGTGACGCGCTTGATGGCCACGTCGTTGCCCTTGACCTCGCTCACCGTGCCCAGCTCGAGGAGCGGGTCGGGCGAGCGCAGTGGCGCCCAGACGCGTGCGTCCTTCAGCTGATCGTCCGGCGGCAGCCAGCTCTCCGTCGGCTCGGGGGCCAGCCGATCGAGGGCCACCCATCCGGTCGCCTTCTCGATGCGCTGGGGCAGCGAGCCGCTCGGCTCGGTCTCGGCGATGAGCGCGCGCGTCTTGGTCTTGCCGATGATCCAGACCTCGCCGCTCTCCTTGAGGTCCCGCTTCGACTCGCCGTCTTGCTTGGTGGCCGGCGCGATGGCCACCTTGCCGTGCGTCCAGCGCTTCTCGGGCTTGATCGAGGGCTGCATCCGCAGGCGCTGCGCCTCGGCCCACACCGCCAGGGACTCCCGCTTGCGGGCCAGGTCCTCGGGCAGGGCGGAACCCTTGGGCGCGAGCTTGGCGGCCTCCGGCGGCAGGACCTCCCAGCGGCCGACCTTGATGAGCGCGTCGACCTTGGCCAGGTTGCCCACCGCGTCGCGCTGCCCCACCGACTTCTGCGCCGGCGCCGTGATCTCCGGGGCCATGCCGGCGCGGATGACCTCCAGGGTGGCGGCGGCCTGCGCCTCGTCGGCCTCGCCCTTGGTCACGGCGGCGTCGAGCTTGGCCGCCGCCGCACTCCACTTCTTGGCCTTGATGTCGGGCTCGACCTGGGCACGCAGCAGCTCGCTGACCGTGCCGTCGAGCTCCCCGGAGATCTTCTTCTGCGCCGGGCCGAGCACGAGCTTGACGTCCTCGCTGTTCACCAGCTTGCGGGCGGAGGCCAGGTTGCCGCTCTGGGTTGCCTCGTCCATGGCGGCCTGCACACACTTCGTCGCATCTGCCTGGGCCAGGCGGCGCACCTCGCGCTGGAAGACCTCGCTGTCGCTGTCGCGCATGGACGCGGCCAGCTTGCCGATCGACGCCTCGCACTCGCCGGCGGCCATCTTCTTGTGCACGCTGGTGACCACGGCCTTGGCCTGGCGCTTGTCGATGCGCTCCACCGCCTCGGCGATCTCGTAGCGCTGCGATTCGACCCCGATCTTGCGCGCCTCCGCCAGCAGCTCGCGCGCCTGGTCGTAGTCCTTGTCCTGCGCCGCCGCCTCCGCCTGGGCGATCTTCTTCTGCGCGCGGTCGAAGCGCGCCTTCTCGGCGGCCTCCGCGGTGTCGTCGGCGGTGGCCACGGGCGGTGGGGGCGCCTCGCCGCAGGCGGTGAGGAACAGCAACAATCCGAGGGAAGCGACGATCGAGGCCGGTCTCATGCGCGCCGAAACATCCCACCGACCGGGGCCGATGTCGACCGGCTGCCGCCCGGGGCGTCGGTGGCTTGGCCGCGCCCCCTCCTTTACATGGCGGTGGGTGGCCGGTAGGTCGGGAGCGGGCCGGCCCCGACGACTGGCCCCGGAGGAACGCGTGGGTGCAGGCAAGAGCGGCGAGGACGGCGAAGTCGGCGAGGACGGCGGCCGAGCAACGACCGAGGGCGAGGCCGAGGGCCAGGGCGAGCGCTTCCGCGATCCGCAGCTGGCCATCAACCGGGTCTACACGCAAGGGCGACGGCGGGCAGACGCAGCTCGTCGGCGGCCAGCACGTGGCCAAGGACGATCCGCGCATCGAGGCCTACGGGACGGTGGACGAGCTCAACGCCGTGGTCGGTGCCGCGCGCCAGACGATCGTCGACGTGCTCGCGCAACCGGCGCAGGCCGCGCCCGGCGCCGATGGCCGCGGCGCGCTCGAGGCGCTGGGTGCCTCGCTGCTGCGCGTGCAGCACGAGCTGTTCAACCTCGGCTCCCTGCTGGCCACGCTGCCCGCCGACGTGCACGAGCGGCAGCCGCGTGTCACCGCGGAGGACGTGACCCGCCTGGAGCGGGAGATGGATGCCTCCCAGAAGGCGCTCGCCCCGCTGCGCTCGTTCGTGCTCCCGGGCGGCTCGCGCCTCTGCGTCGAGCTGCACCTGGCGCGCACCGTGTGCCGACGCGCCGAGCGGCTGGTGGTGGCGCTGGCCCGGCAGGGCGGCGCGGCGGCGGTGTCCGTCGAGTACCTGAACCGCCTCGGCGATGCCTTCTTCGTCTGGAGCCGCGCCGGCAACCGGGCGCTCGGACGCGAGGAGGTGCTCTGGGACCCCAACTGGGCGGCCCCGGGGAAGGATCCGGCCCCCGGCGCCGCATGACGTCTGCGCCAGCGAGCGGCACCGCGGCGCGCCCCGGAAAGATCCGTGGCGGGCGGCGTACACGCCGCGTTCGTGGCCGAGAGAGGAGACAGACGGCTAGAATGGGCCCCATGCTCGAGCTCGCGACGACCCGCCGGTCCGGCATCGCCCTCGCCCCCTGGCGGAGCCTCTGTGCCGCCACCCTTCTGCTCGTCTCCTCAGCCGGTTGTGCCGGCTCGAGCCTCCCCAGTCGACAGCAGGCGATGAGTGACGGGCGTACCACCCGATCCTTCGCAGCCGGCGCGGTGGCGGAGGAGATGCCGGCGCCCGAGGCGCCGCCCTCGGAGCCGACCGCCACCTACCAGGATCCGTCGGGCGTGCAGGGCACGGGCCTGCCCATCGCCAACAGCGATCTGGTCCGCGGCTCGGCCACCGTCGTCGTCGACGCGCCGCTGCCGAAGGTGCGCGAGACGGTGCTCGGCTTCGCCGACTACGCCGAGTTCATGCCCCACTACCAGAAGTCCAAGCTGCTCGGCCGCACGCCGGCCGGCGCGCGCGACATCTACATGGAGATCGCGGCCATGCACGGCGCGGTGAAGATGTGGGCGCGCCTCGAGGTTACGGTCAAACGCGACGGGAACGGCCCGTCGACGCCCAGCAGCGAGGGCGGCGTGGAGACGGTGCACATGCGGTCCGTGGAGGGCAACGTGAAGGAGCTCTCCGGAACCTGGCGCATGGAGGCCGACGGCGCCGACAAGACGAAGCTGACCCTCGAGGTCTTCCTCTCGCCCAGCCTGCCGCTGCCCTCCTCGGTGCTCAACGCCGAGAACGTCAAGGGCGCGGTCAAGGGCGTGGTGGCCATGAAGAAGCGCGCAGAGGGCGCGAGGTAGCGGCTCCGCCTCTCTGCCCAGTCGCTGCGCGCGCATGTGCCGCGCGCGCGTGATCGGCGAGGTCCACGACCACCACGTCCGCGCTCGGTGAGCGGGGCGCGACGGAGGGGTTCTCGGTCTACCATCGTCGCCATGCAGCTCGAGCCGGGGGCGGTGGTCGCCGAGCGCTTCGAGGTCGAGCGGCTCGCCGGCCGCGGCGGGGCGGGCGCCGTCTTCCGGGCGCGCGACCGGCAGAGCCGCGAGTGGGTGGCGCTCAAGGTGCTGCGCGGCCAGGACCGCCTCCATCGGAGCCGCTTCGCACGCGAGGCGGCCATCCTCGCCGAGCTGCGCCACCCGGCGGTGGTGCGCTACGTGGCCCACGGCGAGGCCGAAGCGGGCGTGTGGCTGGCCATGGAGTGGCTGGAGGGCGAGACGCTCTCGGCGCGCCTCGGCCGCGGAAAGCTGGCGCCGGCGGAGGCGCTGGCGCTCTGCGCCGACGTCGCGGGCGCGCTGGCCGCGGCGCATGCCCGCGGCATCGTGCACCGGGACCTCAAGCCCTCGAACCTCTTCCTCGTGGGCGGGCTGGCCGGTGCTGCGCCGCGCGTGCGCGTGCTCGACTTCGGCGTGGCGCGCCTGCTCGCGCAGCCCATGACCCGCACCGGTGCGATCATCGGCACGCCGGGCTACATGGCCCCGGAGCAGGTGCGCGGCGCCAGCGAGGTCGATGCGCGCGCGGACCTCTTCGCGCTGGGGTGCGTGCTCTTCGAGTGCCTCACCGGCAAGCGCGCCTTCGGCGGCGACCAGGCCATGCCCATCCTGCTGCGCATCCTGCTCGAGGAGCCGCCGCGGCTCTGCGACGTGGATGCCGACTTGCCCGAGGTGCTCGACGCGCTGCTGGTGCGGCTCCTGGCCAAGGCGCCGGCGGACCGCCCGGCCTCGGCGCGCGAGGTGCTGGCCGAGCTCGGGCGCATCGCCCAGAGTGGCGCCGGTGGGGACCGGCGTCGCGGCGCGGCCGCGCGCTCACCCGCAGCGAGCAGCGGCCGCTCACCCTGGTGCTGGCGCGCTCGCCGCAGGGCACGGGCACGGGCGCGCCCGCCGGGCCGAAGGGCACGGCCGCGCGCGCGGGCGCCGCCGCCGCGGACGACGACGATACGCCGCGCGATACCTCGCCGACGCTGCGCGATGCCGGGGTCGGGCCGGAATGCCTGATGCTCGCGGTGGAGGACCTCGACGAGCGCCTCGACGTGCTGGCCGACGGCACCATGGTGGTCACCGTCACCCGGGAGGGGGCGCCCACCGATCGCGCCGCCCGCGCGGCGCGCTGCGCGCTGGCGTTGCTGCACGAGCAGCCGGACCTGGAGCTGGCGCTGGCCACCGGGCGCGCGGAGATGGGGCGCGAGGCGTCCGTGGGCGAGGTCATCGGCCGGGGCGCGGCGCTGCTCGAGGCCACGCCGGACGCGCCAGGGATCCGCCTCGACGCCGTCTCGGCGGCGCTGCTCGAGGCCGACTTCGAGGTCGACCGCGGCGCGGCGCCGCCGCTCCTGCTCGGCCAGCGGCGCCCCAGGGCCGGCGCCCGCACGCTGCTCGGACGGGCGACGCCGTGCGTGGGCCGCGAGCGTCAGCTCGCCAACCTCCACGCGCTGCTCGCCGAGTGCGTGGGTGAGCCGCGCGCGCGCGCCGCCCTGATCACCGGCGCGCCCGGGGTGGGCAAGTCGCGGCTGCGGCACGAGCTCCAGCGCAGCCTGCCCGACGCGGAGGTGTGGCTGGCGCGCGGCGACCCGATGCGCGCCGGCGCCGCCTTCGGCCTGCTCCGCCAGGCGCTGCTGGCGGCGGCGGGCGCGCTGCCCGACGAGGCGCACGCCTTGCGCCGCACGAAGCTCCTGGCGCGTGCGGGCAGGAACCTGCCCCCGGCCGACGCCGATCGGGTGGCCTCGTTCCTGGGCGAGGTATGCGGCGTGCCGTTCTCCGACCGGCAGCGGCTGCCGCTGGCGGCGGCGCGGCGCGATCCGGTGCTGCTCGGCGATCAGGTGCGGCGCGCCTTCGAGGACCTGGTGAGCGCCGAGTGCGCAGCGCGCCCGCTGGTGCTGGTGCTCGAGGACCTGCACTGGGCGACCTGCCCACGGTGCAGCTCGTCGACGCCGCCCTGCGCCGCGCCGCCGGGCGCCGCTGCTGGTGCTGGCCGTGGCTCGCCCGAGGTGCACGAGACGTTCCCCGCGCTCTGGGCGGGGCGCGAGCTGTCGAGGTGCGCCTCGGCCCGCTCACCCAGAAGGCCGGGGCCCGGCTGGTCCGCGAGGCGCTCGGCGATCGCCTGGGACCGGCCGAGGTGGCGGCGCTGGTCGAGCGCTCCGGCGGCAACGCCTTCCACCTCGAGGAGCTGGTGCGCGCCGTCTTCGAGGGGCGGGGCGACAGCCTGCCGGAGACGGTCATCGCCATGGCCGAAGGACGCCTGTCGCGCCTCGACGCCGAGGCGCGACGCGTGCTGCGCGCAGCCAGCGTCTTCGGCGCGGGCTTCCAGCGCGCCGGCGTGGCGGCGCTGCTCGGCGGGCGCGATGCCGCCGAGCTCGACGCCTGGCTGGCGCTGGCGCGGCCGAGGAGGTCATCGGCCCGCGACGCGCGGCGACGCGGACCCGGCAGGCGGCGAGTGGGAGTTCCGCCACGCGCTCCTGCGCGAGGCGGCCTACGCCGCGCTCACCGACGACGACCGGCGCCTCGGGCATCGCCTCGCTGGCGAGCACCTCGACCGCAGCGGGCGCGGGGACCGGCGGAGCTCGCCGAGCACTTCGAGCGCGGCGAAAGCCTGGAGCGGGCCGCCGGCTGGTGGCGGCGCGCCGCGGAGCTGGCCCTCGGCGGCAACGACCTGCACGCGGCGGCGACGCGCGCCGAGCGCGCCGTGCGCTGCGGGCGAGCGGCGAGGTGCTGGCCGGTGCGCAGCTCGCGGCCGCCGAGGCGCGGCGCTGGATGGGCGACGTGACCGGCGCGCTCGCCGCCGGCGAGGCGGCGCTCCAGGCGGCGACGCCCGGGCGCGCTACCTGGTACGCCGCTGCCGCCGAGGTCGCCTTCGCCGCCGGCGCCTCGGGCCAGCTCGAGCGCCTCGACGCGCTCGCCGAGCGAGTGGTCGCCGAGCCGGCCGCCGCCACGCCGCCGCGGGTGAGCGCCGAGGCCGAGACGCTCCGGCTCGAGGGTCGCGATCGCGGTACGCCCGCGGCCGGGGTGCGCGCGGCGCGCGTCGCGCTCGGCGAGGGCATCGACGGCGGGGAGGGCGCGCCGCGGCACATGGCCCTGGCCCAGCTGGTCGTGCAGCTGCTCACCTCCGGGCGCCGTGAGCGCGCCGCCGCGCTCGGCGCCGCGCTCGACGCCGAGGTCGGCGAGGCGGCCGATGGCGACCCGGTGCTGCGCGCCGCCCTCCTCCGCGCACGCGCCGCGCGGGCGCTCTACGGCGGCGACGCCGGCGGCTACCTGGCGCTTTCGCAGCAGCGGCTGCCGGTCCTGGAACAGGCCGGGGACCTGCGCGGCATGTGCCTGGCGCGCGGCACCATGGGCTACGCGTTCATGACCGTCGGCGCCTGGGAGGAGGCGGAGGGCACGCTGCGCCAGGCGCTGGCCACGGCCTCGCAGCTCGGCCTGGCCTTCGCGACGCGCCACGCCGAGCACAACCTCGGCCTGGTGCTGGCCATGCGCGGCGCGCGCACCGAGGGCCTGGCCGTCGAGCTCCGCGCCGCCGAGGCCTACCGGCTCGCCGGCGACGCACGCTTGCGCGGAGCGTGTCTCGTCTACGCCTCGTTCATCCAGGCGCTCGACGGCGACGCGCACGCCGCCGCCGAGACCGCCGCCGAGGCTGCGCAGCTCCTGGCCGCCGCGCCGCCGTACCGGGTGGCGGCGCTGGCGCTGGCCGAGGCGCAGCTGCTCGGCGGCGACGGACCGCGCGCGCTCGCCACCGCCGAGGAGGCCATCGCCCTGCTCCAGTCGCTCGGCGCGGTGGAGGAAGGGGAGGCGCTGCCGCCTCGTCCACGGGTGCGCCTTGCTGGCGTGCGGACGCGAGGTCGAGGCGCGGCGCGTCCTCGAGCACGCGGCGGCGCGCGTCCGCGAGCGGGCTGCGCGCATCGCCGACCCGCGCTGGCGACGGAGCTTTCTGGAGCACGTCCCCGAGCACGCCGAGACGCTGCGCCTCGCCGGACCCACCGAGCGCTGAACGCCTTCGCCTACATCGAGGATCTGTAAACCGCGTCAACGCGAGGTTTACACCAGCCGCCTTGCCGGCATCCTCATCCGCCGCGCGTTCCGCCGGAATCCGACGATTCCGACCCCGCACCACCGAGGCATCGCGGTTGCAGTGTCGCCCGGTGATGCCGCTTCGGAGGTTCGTAGGCTTGGTGGGGTCGCTGCTGCTGGCGGCGACCGTCGCGTGCAACGGGACCATCGGCGAGCGCGGCGGGCCGGCCGAGGCGTCCGGCCCGATCGCCGTCGAGGTGCTGGCGGGCGCGCCCGACGCGGGCAAGCTGGTCGATCGCGTCCCGGTGGCCAGCGCCAGCGCGCCGGACCTGGTCTCCCTGGTCGACGGAGTGGTGGCGGTCGGCACGCCGGACGGCCTGCTGGTGGGCTCGATCCTCGAGCACGATCTCCTCGCCGAGCTGCCGGTGCTGGCCGACGAGGACGAGCCGGAAGAGACGGGCGCCATCCACCACCTGGCGCGGCGCGCCACCGGCGGGCTGCTGGTCGCCGCCGAGGGCGGCCTCTTCCACAGCGCCACCGGCATCCTGCTCCCGTCGCCGCTCACCACCTCCCTCGAGGGGGTGACCATCGCCTCGCTCGACGCCATCGGTGAGGGCGCCGCAGAGGAGCTGTGGATCGTGGACGCCGAGGGCGCGCTGCTGCACGTGGGCCACGAGACGCTGTCGGCCATCACGTTGCCCGGCGCCGCGGCGATCGAGGTGGCCGTCGGCGTGGGCAACGGCCTGGCGCTGGTGGTCAGCGGGGGCGAGGCGGTCCTGGTCGACGTCCACGCGCACGCGGTGACCCCCCTGGCCGGCGCGCTCGGCGAGGTGCACGCCTTCGATCGCTCCGACGACGGCGCGGCCTTCCTGGCCACCGACGCCGGCCTCCTCGGCCGCGACCGCGACGGCTCGCTCACCCTGCGCACCTTCGCGAACGAGGGCGAGCCGGCGCTGCCGGCGCTGGCGGTGAGCGCGTCCTTCGGCGAGCTGCTGGTCGGCACCGGGTCCGGCCTGGTCGCCATCGACCTCGAGGAGGGCAGCGCCACCTGGCTCGACGAGGAGCTGGCCACCTCCCCGGGCAGCATCATCGTCGACGCGCTCGGCGACGCCTGGGCCATCGACCAGGGCGACCTCTACCGCTACCGCACCGGCCAGCCGGTCTCGTTCGCGACCGACGTGCAGCCCTTCTTCGAGGCGCACTGCACCTCCTGCCACGACGAGGGCCTGGAGGGTGCGCCGCTGCTCGACCTCACCGACTACGCGGTCGCCGACGACCGCGCCCTGACCATCCTGAACCGCCTGCGTGCGGTGGCCGTCTCCCCGATGCCGCCCGCGAACACCGAGATCCTCACCGCTCAAGACTACTCCGTGGTCACCCGCTGGGTGGCCTCCGGAAAGAATCCCTGACCCCACGGGAGCCGACGATGCGAAGAACGTTTGCAGGTATCTCGCTGGTGCTGGCGGCCACGCTGCTCGCCGGCAGCGCCGCCGCCGAGGACGACGAGGAGGCGCTGGTCTGCGACGAGCCCCACGACGTCGACCGCTTCCAGCTCTTGCGCCGCCTCTCGCTCGACCTTCGCGGCTCGGTGCCGACCATCGAGGAGTACCAGGCGCTGGAGGCGGAGGACCTGGTCCCGGCCGAGACCATCCAGGAGATGATCGAGTCCGACGACTTCCGCGTGGCCATGCGCCGGTACCACGAGCTCGCCTTCTGGCCCAACGTCAGCAACGTGCGCATGGCCAACCAGAACACCACCCTGGGCACCAAGCCCGAGTGGAACGCGCTGCGCGTCACCTCCACCGGCAAGGGCAAGCTCTACCGCGGCGACGACGGGCAGGGGAGCTGCGCCAACGTCCAGCAGACGCAGTTCGATCCCGCCTTCCCCGGCGAGTTTCGGCCCAAGGCCGGCGTCACCGAGGGCTGGCGCATGGTGGCCCCGTACTGGGACCCGGCGACCCCGATCAAGGTCTGCGCCTACGACGCGCAGGAGAGCCTCGAGGACGGAGGCGTGGCCTGCAACACGCCGGAGTCGGCGGGCAAGAAGGGCTGCGGCTGCGGGCCGGGCCTCCGGTTCTGCTACGGGCCGGCGGGCGTCACCAACACGCCCATCGTCGAGTCGCTGCGCGAGCAGCTCGGGCGATCGGTCGACGAAGTGACGGCCGGCGGCGCGCCGTACACCGATCTGATGCTCTCCACCAAGGCCTGGCAGAACGGCAAGATCGCGCACTGGAAGAAGAACCTCGCGCCGTACGTGACCATCAACCTCACCTACAACGTCCCCGACCCGGACGAGGAGGTCCTGGCCAAGGACTTCACCGACGACACCTGGGAGCAGGTCGATCGCAAGGGGCTGCACGCCGGCATCCTGACATTGCCGGGCTACCTGCTGCGCTTCCAGACCGGGCGCGGGCGCGCCAACCGCTTCCGCATCGCCTTCCTCTGCGAGTACTTCGTCCCGCCCGCCGACCTCACCCCGGCCGCCGGCTGCGACGAGGGCACCACCGACCTGATGCAGCGCTGCAATTGCCAGTACTGCCACCAGAAGCTGGAGCCGCTCTCGGCCTTCTTCGGCCAGTTCAGCGAGGCGGGCACGACGCTGATGAGCGACGAGGCGAAGTTCCCGCGCATGAACGAGGACTGTGTGGGCTCGGGCAGCGCCTTCTGCAAGCGCTTCTACATCACCGACCCCGAGGCGTACAACGCCGGGTCGCTCCTCGCCTACCAGTGGGCCGACCTCTACCCGGAGGTCGAGGGCAACCTCGCCGAGGGCGTGCGGGCGCTGGCCGAGAAGGTCATCGACGACGGCAGCTTCGCGCACTGCACGGTGCGCAAGGTCTTCTCCTACTTCATCAAGCGCGACATCCGCGCCCAGGGCGTGGAGAGCGAGGAGCTGCCCCTGTTCGAGGCCCTCAGCGACGGCTTCGAGGAGGCTGGCTTCAGCTTCCCCTGGCTGGTGCGCGAGATCGTCTCCTTGCCGCAGTACCGGAGGGTGCGCTGATGAGCACGAGCATGACCGAGCTCTCTGGCCTCGACAGGTGCGAGGTCTCCTGGCGGAGCCTCGTGCGCGCCGTGCGCTGCGCGGCGGTGACGGTGGCCGTCCTGTGCAGCGCCTGCGGCGAAGGCCCAGACGACAAGGCGCCCGGCGGGCCGGGGGTGGGCATCGACGAGCGCGGACCGACCACGCCCATCGACCACACCCCGGTGGACCCCGGCAAGATCGTCAAGAGCGCCTCCACGCGCCGCCTCAGCGTCCAGCAGCTGCGCTCGTCGCTGCCGAAGATCTTCGGCAAGGACGCCGCCGACGAGCCCATCACCTGGATGGTCGGCACCAACGAGGGCCTGACCCGCTTCGACGACCCCCTCGGCGATCCGGACTTCCTCGACACCACCGAGGAAGGCCTGGAGCCGTCGCCGCTCTACCTGAAGTTCATGGACGATGCCGCCCGCGACGTCTGCAACCGCGCCCTCCTCGCCGACGCCGAAAAGGCGAGCAAGGCCGATCGCGTTCTCCTGCGCCACGTCGAGCCCATCGACACCGCCGCGAGCGCGGCCGCGGCGGTGGCCGACAACCTCCGCTACCTGAAGCTCCGCTTCCACGGGGTGTACATCGCCAAGGACGACGACGCCGGCATCGCGCCGCTGCTCACCCTCTTCAGCGAGGCGGCGGCGGCCGCCGCCGCCGCCGAGCCCCCGGCAGAGGAGCCGGCTATCGAAGGTTGGCGCGCCGTCTGCGTCGGCCTCGTCCTCTCCCCCGAGCTCCACCTCTACTAGGGATCGACAACCATGAGCCACTGGTCACGACGCAGGTTCCTGGAGATCTCCGCGCTCGGCGGCGGCGCCACCGTGCTCCGCAGCTTCCTCGGCGACAAGGCGGCCAGCGCCTCCGAGAGCAACCCCCAGCTGCTCCTCTTCGTCTACTTCAGCGGCGGCTGGGACCAGCTGCTGGCCCTCGACCCGCGCGACAACTCGCTCGCCAAGTACTCCGAGACCCAGGCCTACGCGGCGGGCGGCTCCGGCATCTACCCCGCGTACCACGAGGTGGTGGACACGCTGGTGGAGTCGGTGATGACCAGCACCGGCGGCAAGGGCGTGCAGCAGAAGGGCAACGTCGGCTTCGGGCCGGCCATGCCCGCCTCGCTGCTGGCGCACTACCCGGACCTCTCCGTGGTGCGCGGCATGTCGATGGAGACGCTGACCCACGAGGTGGGGCGCCGCTACATGACCACCGGCAAGTTCCCGCGCGGCCTGGCCGCCAACGGCAGCTCGCTGACCACCTTCGTGGCCAAGGAGGAGGGCGCGGCGGCGCTGGTGCCGAACCTGAGCATCGGCACCGAGTCGTACAACGAGGGCCTGCCCGCCTACGCCTCGGCGATCCGCGTCAACACCGCCGACGACGTGCTCAACGTGCTGCGCCCGCTGGGCACGGCCATCGCGCCGGGCAGCATGGCGGCCATCGAGGCCTACGAGGACGCCGCCGGCGACAACTGCCAGCACCAGGAGCACAACGGCGCCGGCCTGGTCGACCTCTTCCGCGACAGCCGGACCAAGGCGCGCGGCATCACCGACTCCACCGCGGCCACCCTGTTCAAGTTCTCCGCCACCGCACCCGATCCGCTGGTCAAGCCGCTCATGGACGCGCTCCAGATCGCCACCACCGCCGATCTCAACGGCCCCAAGGGCAAGGCGGCCATCGCTGCCCAGGCGCTGGTCAAGGGCGTCTCACAGGCGGTGAGCGTGCAGCTCTGCGCCGGCCTCGACGACCACTTCGAGTGGGCCACCCAGCAGGCCTCCACGCAGCGCGTCTCCTGGGACGCGCTCGGGTTGCTCATCAAGTACCTCAAGGCCAACCCCTTCAAGGACACCGCCGACAGCGTGTGGGACCACACGACCATGGTCGTCTTCAGCGAGTTCTCGCGCACCCCGCTGATCAGCGGGCGGGGCGGCCGCGACCATCACCTGGCCTCGAGCTGCCTCGTCTCCGGCCCGGGCATCAAGGGCAACACGGTCGTCGGCGCCACCAAGGAGCCGAACATGGGCGTGAGCAAGGTCGACCTCACCACCGGCAAGACGGTGCCCGACGACGACGACAGCGGCGTCGTCGTGCGCCCGGCCGACGTGCACGCAACCTTGCTGGAGTCGATGGGCCTGAGCCACGATCACATCGCCAACCAGTCGCCGAAGCTGATCGACGCCCTCCTCGTCTGAGGGAGGCGACAAACGCCAGACGCGCCGCGCTCGCCGGGGAGGCGACTGCGGCGCGTCGTCGTTCGAGGCGCGCCGCGGGGCGCGCCGGTCACTGCCCGGGAGGGCCGCTGCGCGTCCCCTTCGGGCGGGTTGTTGCTGCCGCTGCTGTCCTTGAGACAGTCCTCGAGGTCGTGCTCCTCGTCCTCGCAGCCGTCGGCGTCGAAGTCGTCGCCGCGACACTCGGCCTCGTCGTCCAGGCAGGTGATGAGCTCGTCGAACCGGTCGTCGCAACCCTCGCGCTCGGCGTCGTCCTGGATGTCCTCGCCGTCGTCGATGCACTCGTCGAGCTCGTTGTCGCTGCAGCCCTCGCAATCGCAGAGCTGCTCACAGTAATTGGCCACGCTGGCCCCGCATCCCGTGACCAGGGCGGGTGCTCCGAGGGCGAGGCAGGCGACGAGCAGGGAGGAAAGAGAGACCGATTTCATGTGCCGTGGGTAACACGAGGTCGGGCCGTGGGCCAACGCCGGCAAGAAACTCGCGCCCGAGCGGCCGCCCGGGCCGCCGGATGTGCGGGGCAATACCGTCAGGACGAGGTGGGGGTGCGCGGCAGCTCGCACTCCGCCGCCCGCCGGGCGAGGAAGTCGCGCTCGCGTGCGTTCTCGGCGAGGTCGTGGGCGCGGCGGTACTCGGCGGCGGCCTCCGCCCAGCGCCCGAGGCGACGCAGGCAGTCGGCGCGGGCGGCGGGGAGCAGGTGGTAGGCGCGCAGGGCCGTGCTGGCGGCGAGGGCATCGAGGATGCAGAGGCCGGCCTCCGGCCCCTCGGCCAGGCTCACCGCCGCGGCGCGATTCAGCTCCACCACCGGCGATGGCGCGAGGGCGGCGAGCGTGCCGTAGAGCGCGGCGATGGCCGGCCAGTCGGTGGAGGCCGAGCTCGGCGCCACCGCGTGGCAGGAGGCGATCTGCGCCTGCAACCGGTAGACACCGGGGGCGCCGTGCGCCGCGGCGCGGGCCAGGTGGCCGAGCGCGCGGGCGATGCGCGCGCGGTCCCACTGGCGACGGTCCTGGTCGGCGAGCAGCACCAGCTCGCCGTCCTTGCCCACCCGGGTGCGCGCGCGCGAGGCCTGGATCTCCATCAGCGCGCACAGGCCGCGCAGCTCGGGCTCGTCGGGCAGGAGCTCCACCAGGAGGTCGCCGAGGCGCAGGGCCTGCTCGCAGAGGTCGAGGCGCAGCAGCTCGCTGCCGCGGTGCGCGGCGTAGCCCTCGTTGAAGACCAGGTAGACGACCTCCAGCACCGCCGGCAGCCGCCGCGGCAGCTCGGCCTGGGAGGGGACCTCGTAGGGCAGCTGCCGCTCGGCGATGGTGCGCTTGGCGCGCACGATGCGCTGGGCGATGGTCGGCTCGGAGGTCAGGAAGGCGCGCCCGATCTCGGCGGTGGTCAGGCCACCGAGGAGGCGGAGCGTCAGGGCCACCTGCGAATCGCGCGGCACCTCGGGGTGGCAGCAGGTGAAGACCAGGCGCAGCAGGTCGTCGGGCAGCACCTCGGGCTCGTCGGCAGGCGTGTGCGCGACGGGGTCGGCGGCGAGGCGCGGGGCGATGGTGCGGTCGAAGCGACGGTCGCGGCGCAGCTGATCCAGGGCGCGGTTCTTGGCGGCAGCCATGACCCAGCCCACCGGGCTCTCCGGCGCGCCATCGGCCCAGCGCTCCAGGGCCAGGAGGAGGGTCTCCTGGACGATCTCCTCGGCGCGGCCGAGGTCCCCGACGATGCGCATCACCGACGCGGTGATGCGCGGTGCCTCCTTGCGGAAGACGTCCTCGACGAGATG
Source organism: Polyangiaceae bacterium (assembly GCA_037720395.1). Classification (GTDB taxonomy): domain Bacteria; phylum Myxococcota_A; class Polyangia; order Polyangiales; family Polyangiaceae; genus JBBJMR01. The sequence goes on along the minus strand of JBBJMR010000076.1, from coordinate 1,486 downwards.
GGCAGTCATGGTGGCGGGGTGACGGCCGGGAGGCGGGTTCCGGACACGGGCAGGGGCAGGGGCAGGGGCAGGGGCAGGGGCAGGGGCACGTTCACGTTCACGTTCACGTTGTTTCTTCCCAACGTCGCCGTCGACGTCAACGTGGTCGTGCTCGGGGTCGAGTTCGGCGCGGACGGGCAGGTAGGCAGCGCGGCCACACGGGTGCGTCCGGCGAGCCACACGCGTGGTGGCAGTCGATGGAAATCATTCGGGAACATCCATGGCCCAGCGGCTGCAATACGCCTGGGCACGAACCCCGGACGGGGCGCCATCCCGGCGCCCGCGGAGGTGCCGAGAAAACCGCTCCCCCTGCACGCCATGAACCGCCGCTGGGTGCCCGCCGTCGTCCTCTCCTCGCTCTTCGTCGCCGGCTGCGCCGACCGCGACCACGCCGTCTGGGCGGAGGACGGCGTCCAGTCGCGCGCCGATCACGCCGCGGCGAGCGCCACCGCGCAGCGGCCCGCGGCCGCCGTCGCGGTCGTCGCGCCAGCCGCCGCGCCGAGCACCGCGCCCGCCACCCCGGCGCCGAAGAAGGCCGAGCCGCGCACCGTCAACGACGCGCTGGGCGTGGTGCGCCTGGTGACCGCGAGCGGCGTCGAGAAGCGCGCGCCGGTGGGCCTGTCGGAGAGCTTCGTCGCCGGCGAGGGGCGCATCTACGCCTTCGTCGAGGTCGAGAACCCGACGCGCGAGGCGGGCAGGATCACGGTGACCTTCGTCTCGCCGAGCGGCGTGGCGCACGGCCCCATCGAGCTCGAGGTCGGCGCCTCGCCGCGCTGGCGCACGTGGGCGTACACACGGGCGGCCAGCAAGCCGGGCACCTGGCAGGCGGTGGTCCAGAACGAGAGCGGCAAGGAGCTGGCGAAGACCGAGTTCGAGGTGCGCGCCTCGGGGGAGACCGTGCAGCCCGGCGCGTAGCACGCCGACCGCCGCACCGCGCGGCGACCACAAATCTCGCCCGCCGGAGGCCCTCCAGCCCGCGGCGGGCTTTCGGCGTCTCGAGGCTTCACCGCGGAACCTCTTCCTCCTGCATCATGTCCCTCCACGGACATGCGAAAGGCCGCCCAGCCGCGTCGCCTCCTGCTCGTCGTCCGTGCCTCGATGCTGGCGCTGGTCGCCGGCCACGCCTCGGGGCAGGGCCGCGACCCGGCCGCACGCGGGCTCGACGCCTTCGTGCACCTGCCGGCCGCGGCCGCGCCGGGCGCGCTGCTGCCGGTGCAGATCGAGGTCCGCGGCTTCCCGACCATCGCCGAGACGGTCCCGCTCGGCGGCGCGACCATCGAGGCCGCCTGGGACCCGGAGAAGCTCGGCAAGGGCGTGAGCGGCGCGCCGCCGGCGGTGCGCGCCACCGCCGACGCCAGCGGCCGCGCCCACCTCGAGGTGCCGGTGCCGGAGGGCGCCGAGCGCGAGCTGTCGCTGCTCATCGCCCTGCGCTCCGGCACGCACGCGC
>JBBJMR010000300.1:0-10796 GCA_037720395.1 Polyangiaceae bacterium | reverse complement strand
AGCGTGCTCAGCGAGATGAATGCCCCCTCGTCCTCGCCGAGCGCGATGCGGCACTCGGCCAGGCGTCGCATCGGGTCGGCGTCCAGCGGTCGGATCTTGGTCAGGCGCGCGAAGGTGTCGCGCGCGTCGGCGAGCCTGTTGTCGGCCTGCTGTGCCAGCCCGAGCACCCACAGCGCGTCGCCATGCTCCGCATCGAGGGCGATGACCCGCGAGAGCGGCTCGATGGCCTCCGCGGTGCGGCCGAGGCGCATGCAAGACAGCCCCATCCCGAGGTGCGCGGAGATGCGGTCCGGCTGCATGACGGCCACCCGCGCGAATGCGTCGCGCGCCGCCTCGTGCTCCTCGCTCTCCACCGCCAGCTCGGCGTGGAGGTGGAAGACCTCCGGGCGATCCGGCGCCAGCTCGCCAGCGCGCCTGGCCGCGGCCGTCGCTTCGGCCCGCTTGCCCAACGCGCGCAGCGCGTGCGCGTGCTCCACGCAGAGCTCGGCGTCGCTGCGCAGGTAGCGCCGCGCGGTCTCCAGCTCGCTGGCCGCCTCGGCGTGCGCACCGGCACCGGCGGCGCGCCGCCCGGCAGCCCGGTGCAGGTCGCCGAGCACCGGCTCGAGCTCGACCATGCGTGGCTCCAGGGTGAGCGCCCGCGTCAGCGCCATCACCGCCGCGGTGGCGTCGCCGGCCTTCTGCTGCGCCAGCCCGAGGCGCTTCGACAGCTCGGCGTCGTTGGGGCTCGCCGCGGTCGCGCGGCGCAGCGCGCCCACCGCCGCCGGCCAGCTCTCGGCGCGTTCGTGGCACGAGGCGAGCAGCGCCCACAGCGCCGCGTCGTCCGGCTCGAGGGCGGCCGCCGCCTCCAGCGCCGGGATGGCCTCGTCGTGGCGGTGGAGCCGCACCAGCATCTCGCCCAGGCGGCGCTGCCCGCCGGCGCGCTGCGGGTCGATGGCCAGGCCGGCCTGCTGGGCGTGCACGGCGTCGCCGTCACGCTTCGCCTCGACCAGCGTCTCGGCCAGGCCGAAGTGCGCCGCGGCGTCGTCGGGCCGCGCGCGCAGGCGCTGGCGGAAGGCGAGCACCGCCGCGTCGAGCTCGCCGCGCGCGCGCCGCACGCGCGCCAGCTCGGCGTAGGCGTCGGCAGGGTCGCTCAGGGTGCGCGTCGCCTCCTCGAGGTTCTGCGCCGCCGACTCCAGATCGCCAGACTTCGCGGCCAGCGCGCCGAGCTCGAGGCGCGCCTCGGCCAGGTCGGGCGCCAGACCCAGCGCCAGCTCGAGCTGTGCGCGCGCCTCCGTCGGTCGCTGCAGCGCCACCAGCGCGCGCGCGTGATGGACATGCGTCTCCGCCAGCACCGGCCCGATGGCCAGCACCTTCTCCAGGGTGCGCTGCGCCTCGCGCGGCGAATCGAAGAGCAGGTAGGCCAGGCCGAGCGCGCGGATGGTCTCCACGTCGCCGCCGCGCAGATGGTCGGCGCGCTCCAGCGCCTCCACCGCCTCCTCGTGGCGGCCCATCTCCAGGTAGAGGCGCCCGAGCGCGGTCTTGTAACGAGCCTCCTTGGGGAGCAGCTGGGCGGCGCGCGCCAGCGCCTTCTCCGCGGCGGGCAGGCGCCCCAGCGTCCGCTCGCAGGCCGAGAGCTCGAAGAGGAGCTCGGGCGTGGTCGGGGCCAGGGGCGCGAGCTCCAGCGCCCGCTCCAGTGAGGCGATGGCCTCGGAGTGACGCTTCTCACGCGCCAGCAAGGTGCCCAGGAGGTGGTGCGCCGCCGCGTCATCCGGGCGGCGCTGGAGTGCCTGGCCGACGACGGACATGGCCTCGTCGCGCTGGCCGAGCTCGGCGTGGCTCTCGGCCAGCCAGAGGAAGGCCTCGCCGTCCTGATGGTCGTAGCGCGTGGCCGCCACCAGCGCCGGGATGGCGCCGGCGTGATCGCCGAGGCGGCGCAGCGTGCGCCCGAGGCCGCGGTGCGCCGCCGGCGGCTCGGGCGCCGCGGCGACCGCAGCCTGGTACTCGCGCACCGCCTCGCGTGGCTGGTCGAGCTCGAGCGCGCACGCCGCGGCGCCGAGGTGCGCCTCGACGAAGCCGGGCCTGCGCGTGGCCGCGTCACGGTACGCCGAGAGCGCCTGGGCGTACTGCGGCAGGGCGACCAGGTGGCGCGCCAGATCCATGTGCAGGTCGGCGTCGTCCGGGCGCACGCCGACCGCGCGACGCAGCGCGGCGGTGGCGTCGGGCACGCGATCGAGCCGCTTGTACGCGGCGGCGAGCTGGAGAAGCGCGTCGGTGTTGTTGCCGTCGAGGCGAATGGCGTGCTCCAGCGATTCAGCCGCCCTCTGCGGCTGCTCCAGGCCGAGCCAGGCGCGGGCCAGCTCGACGTGGTGGCGCGACTCGCGCGGGGCGAGGCGGATGGCCTCGGCCAGCGAACGCGTGGCCGGCTCGAGCTCGCCGAGCTCGACCTGCGTCGTCCCCAGGGCCGCGTGGGCGGCGGCGCGATCGGCGAGCTTGCTCACCGCGCGCTCCAGCGGTGCCCTGGCCTCGGCGTGCTTGCCGGCCGCGGCCAGCGCCAGGCCGCCGGCGAGCTGCACCTCGCCGTCCTCGGGCAGCGCACGGAGCGCGTGCGTCCACGCCGCCGCTGCACCGGGCACGTCGCCGGTGGCGTCGCAGGCGCGCCCAGCGTCACCAGGCCTCGATGGGGCCATCGCGCTTGGCGGTGTACGCGCGCAGCGCCTCGCGCGCCTCCGCGTGCCGCGACAGCTCGCCCAGCGCCAGTCCCAGGCCGAGGAGCACGTCCGGATCGTCGGGCGCCTCCTGCCGCGCCATCCCGAAGAAGCGCGCCGCGTCCTCGTGTCGCTTCGAGGCCACCGCCACCTTGGCCGCCCCGCGCAGCAGCGACACCATCTCCGGCTTCAGCGCCAGCGCGCTGGCGTAGGCCTCGGACGCCCGGGCGTAGTCGGCGCGCCGCGCGTAGCCATCGGCGAGGGTGACGAAGGCGTCGACCAGGTCGGGCTTGAGCTGGAGGGCGTGGCGCAGGCTGGTCTCGGCCTCCGGCCAGCGGTCCTCGTCGGCGAACAGCTTGCCGAGCGCGGCGTGCGCCGGCGCGTAGGCGGGATCGTCCTTGAGCGCGCGCTGGAAGGCGCCGCGCGCCTCGTCGAGCTTTCCGAGCTTGTGGAACGTCTCGCCGAGCTGGGTGCGGCGCCAGACGTCCCTGCCGTTGAGGAGGAGACTGTCCTGCAGGACGCCGATGAGCCGCTCGAGGTTCGGGTCGGCCATGTCGGGTCGTGTCCCCGCCCGGGCTCGATGGGCGGGCCTTGCGGGGAGCGGGGGAGCGTACCCCGAATCGGGGCGCGCACCCCAGTACGACGCTACTGTCGAAGGATGCTCGCCATCTTCTTCCCCCTCGCCAGCTCGTCGACGAGCTTGTCGAGGTAGCGGATCTTCTGCATCAGCGGGTCGGCGATGCTCTCCACCCGCACGCCGCACACCACCCCCTGGATGAGCCCCACGTTCGGATTCAGGCGCGGCGCCTGGGCGAAGAACGCTTCGAAGTCGACCTTGGTGTCGATGACCCGCTGCAACTGCTTGCCGCCATAGCCGGTGAGCCACCGGATGATCTCGTCGACCTCTTCCTTCGTCCGCCCCTTCTTCTCGGCCTTCTGCACGTAGAGCGGATAGACGCTCGCGAACGACATCGTGTAGATCCGCGGCTTTTTCTCGGCGCTCGTCGCTGCCCTGGCCATCGAAGGATCTTAGCAAGGAGCCTGCGCGACGAGCCGCTGTGGCCACCGCCCGCGGCGATGGCCGCTCGCTGGGTTCGCGCGCCCTGCGTTGATCCACGCGATCGCGCCAACGAGGACGAAGTGCCGACCATCGCGCACGCAGTGCCTCGAATGTCTCCTGCCTGGGGCAACGAACCCTCGGGTGGGGTGTGCGATCCGGGGCCTGGCCACTTGCCTGCTCTCGATCGCCGCGGCATCGCCTGCCTGGGCAGACGACGCGAGACCGGGCAAGGCGCGCCTGACCTACAGCAAGGGCGAGGGCGCGGAGCGATGCCCGACGAGCGGTCGCGCGAGCCAGCCTCCGGCGTGCAGTCGGCGCCAGCGGCCGGCAGCGCCGCGCCGCCGGTCGATGGCGCGCGCGACGCGAGCCTCGCCGCGGAGCGCAGGCTCTCGACATGGCGCGCACGGCCGTCGGCCGCGGCAAGAGCGACGCAGCGCTCCAGGCGCTCGCGCGCCACGCCAGCGAGTTCCCGCGGGGTCGTCTCGCAGAGGAGCGCGAGGCGCTACGCGTGCAAGCGCTTCTGGCCGCCGGGCCGCGGCGGCGAGGCACGACGAAGCGCCGAGGCGTTCCGGCGCACCTATCCGCGCAGCATGCTCCTGCGCGCGCTCGACGAGGCTGGCGCCTCGAAGCCATGACGGAACGTGCGGGCTCGACACAGATCCCTGGCGAGACGCTCGCGCGGGCGAGCCGGCGAGAGGAACGACGATGACGAAGCGATGGCCAGGTCGAGCTCTGCAGGTACGATCGACGACACACCTGCTCGCCGCCATGGCGGTGGCGGTGTCGGCGTGCGACTTCGATCAGGACCTCGGCGACGAAGACGTGCAACGAGGCGGCACCAGCTGGGGGAGCTGCTCCGGCGAGGTGCTCCCGGGCTTCGAGGTGTGCGGCACGGCGGAGGACGAGGACTGCGACGCCGCGACGCCGGCGTGTCCTTCGGGCGGCGTGTGGGCGAAGGTCCTCGGCGACGCCGCCGTCGGCATGGCGAGGGACGTCGCTGTGGACGAGGACGGCAACGTCGTCACCGCCGGCGATTTTGCTGGAACGACGAACTTTCGGCGGCGGAGCGCTCACCAGCGCCGGCGACAACGACGTGTTCGTCGCCAAGCTCGATTCGTCGGGCAAGCACGTGTGGAGCAAGCGGTTCGGCGATGCTGCTGCCCTGCGCCCGACGAGCATCGCCGCCAACGCGGCGGGCACGGTGGTGGTCGCGGGCGAGTTCGACGGCGCCATCGACTTCGGCCTCGGTCCGCTGGCGGGCAGCGGCGGCGCGCCGGGGTGGGACGGCTTCGTCGTCAGCCTCGACGCCGCGGGCGCCGCGCACTGGAGCAGGGGCTTCGGCAACGCCGACGTGAACAGCGGCAAGCTGTTGACGGACACGGCGGGGGAGGTGGCCATCGACGCGTCGGGGGCGGTGTGGCTGTCGGCGCGTTCCACGGGACGATCGACCTCGGATCCGGGCCCATCGCCTCGCAGAGCGACGCCCAGGACGCGCTGGTGGTGAAGTTCGATGCGAGCGGTGATCCCGAATGGCACCACGCGTGGTTCGCGCCGGGGATGTTCGGGATGGTCGGCGTCTATCCGGACGTGGTCACGTCCGACGCCGGCGGCAACGCCATCGTGGGCGGCCACTTCATGGGATCCTTCGACGCCGGCGCCGGGCCGATGACCAGCGGGCTGGCCGACGACTTCTTCGTGGTGAAGCTCGACCCGGCAGGCCAGGCGTCGTGGTCCACGAGCTGCCCGACCGAGGGCGCAGCGGACTCGTTCACCGACGCCGCCACGACCGCATCGGGAGAGATCGTGCTCACCGGCGCTTCGAGGGCGACCTCGACTTCGGCGGCGGCACGATCAGCGGCAACGGCGGGATGTGGGACAACGTCTTCATCGTCCAGCTCGACGCCGCCGGCGCACACCAATGGAGCGCCGCGTATGCGCCCCCGGGACCTCAGCCATTCGGCGCCATCCAGGTGCCCTTCGGGATCGCGGTCGACGGCGCGGGCTACATAGCGGTCGCCGGCGCGCTCTACGGGTCGATCGACTTCGGCACCGGTGTGCTCGCGTCGAACGGGTCCGACGCGTTCGTGGCGCGCATCACTGCGCCGTAGCGACCGATCTGCGCGAACCAGATCGACACCCCCGGCCCGACTTCGGGTATCGCCCCAAGGTGCGCGCGATCATCGCGCAGTGAAACCGGGGCTCGTTCGGTGATGCCTCCTGGACGCGCCGGCCACGGACACCCGCGCCGGCGTCGTCTGTGTCTGCGGCTTCGGCCTTCGCTTCGGTCAATCCGGGAAGGCCACGGTCAGCTCGAAGGTCTGGCTCGTCGCGTTGCCGGAGGGAGCGATGGCGGTGATCTCGATGGTGTGCTGCCCCGGCGCCGGCGGTGCGATCATCGCCCACCAGCCGTCCGAGACGCCGTGCTGCGGGGTGCCGGTGATGCACGCATCGAACGTCGTCGACAGGGTGGCGCTGCCGGTGAACTCGAACAGAGGCGTCGTCAGCCGATGCTTGGTGTACTTCACCAGGTGACCATCGACGCGCGCCTCGAGCTCGGTCACCTGCTCGTTGAACGCCTGCGCTCCCTCGGTCAAGAACTCCTGCAGCGTTTCACCCGGCGGCGGCTGGAAGTTGGGATCCGGGCAGGGGTAGTCGTTCAGGTACGACCAGATCGGCACCAGCACCAGCTTGCCGAAGGGAACGTCGCAGTGGCGCGTGTACACGTCGGCCGCGAAGCCGGGAATGAAGAAAACCGGACCGCTCTGATTGGTGCCGCAGTCCTGATCGAGAACCAGCTCCGGATTCTGTGACGCCGGCTGGGCGAGCAGCCACCGCCAGTACTCCTGCGTCCAGCGCTGCTGGGATTTGCCGGCGATCGGTACCCATTTGGGCAGTACGATGGCCGGGATGTCGAGGTTGTCGCCGAAGCTTTCGGCCGCCAGCGCGGCTTCGGGCTCCATCTCGTCCTGCGCGCCTTCCGGCGAGACCACGCAGCCCGTCGCCGCCATCGCCAGCAAGAAACCCAGATTCGTCGTTCGCATACGTCCTCCGGTGGATTGCACGGTCGCGAAGGCCGTCGGCCATCGCCACGCCGCGAACCCTGCGCGCCTGGGGGCGTTGGAGACAGGCCCGGTTCTCCGAAATTCCCCTAGACCGGTTCGGGCCTGGGCTCCCGCCGCCACCTTCTCGGCTCCTCGCGTCACCGAGCGCGCAGGTCGTCCTGCACGAGCGAGGCGATGAGGACGTGGGACCTCGGCGTGGTGCTCGATGCGGACGCCAAGACCTCCCTCTTCAGGCAGATCTCCGGCGCCATCGTGCGGGGTATCCAGCAGAAGCGGCTATTGCCTGGTGAAGCACTTCCCGGCAGCCGTGCCCTGGCGCGCACGCTCGGCGTCCATCGCAACACCGTCCTGGCGAGCTACGCCGAGCTCTCCGCCGAAGGCTGGGTGAGCTCGCAGCCCTCCCGGGGCATGTTCGTTTCGGCCGACCTGCCCCGTCCTGCCAGGGCGCCCGCGCCGCAGTCCGGCGGCCTCCTGGCGGCGCCGGGCTTCGAGCTGGCGCCGGCGCTGCCCTGCTTGTCGATCCCCGATCACCCCCGCGGCACCTTGGTGCTCTGGAAGGGCGCGCCCGACGTGCGACTGCTGCCGACCGCAGAGCTGGCCCGTGCCTATCGGCGGACGCTGGCTCGCCATGGCGCCAAGCTGCTCCAGTACGGAGATCGTCGGGGACACCTGCGCCTGCGGACGGCCGTCGCCGACATGCTGTCCCGCTCGCGCGGGGTCGCTGCCGGGCCGGACAACGTGATGATCACGCGCGGCAGCCAGCAGGCCATCGACCTCGCCGCGCGGGCGCTCGTCCGCCGCGGCGACAGCGTCGCGGTCGAGGCGCTCGGTCATCCGCACGTCTGGGCCACCTTCCGCCAGGCCGGCGCGCGGCTCGTGCCCCTCCCGATGGATGAGCACGGCATGAGCGTGTCCGCCCTGTCACGCATGGCGAAGCGGCAGCGGATCCGCGCGATCTACCTGACCCCCCACCACCAGTTCCCGACAACGGCGGTGATGCCCGCGGCTCGACGCGCCGAGCTGCTGGAGCTGGCCCGCACGCACCGCATCGCGGTCATCGAGGACGATTACGATCACGAGTTCCACTACGACGGACGGCCCATACTGCCGATGGCCAGCGCTGACCCCGGCGGGGTCGTGATCTACATCGGAACCCTGTCGAAGATCTTCGCGCCCGGCTTGCGAGTGGGCTTCGTCAGCGCTCCGCTGGCGGTCATCGAATGCATGTCCAGCCTGCGCGCCTCGATGGACATGCAAGGCGACCACGTGATGGAGTGCGCGGTGGCCACGCTCTTCGAGGACGGCGACATGGCGCGGCACGTGCGACGCATGCGGCGGGTCTACCTCGCGCGCCGTGACGTCCTGGTCGGCGCGCTGAACGCCCACCTCCCCGGCGTGGTTCGCGTGCAGCGTCCCGCGGGCGGCATGGCGCTCTGGGCGGAGGTCGACGCACGCGTCGACCTCGATGCCTGGGCGGTGCGGGGCCTCGGCGAAGGGGTGGCGTTCCGGGCCGCCACCATGTACGCGCTCGACGGCCGACCGCTGCCGTTCATGCGGCTCGGTTCGCCGCGCTGGATGCGAAGGAGCTCGGCGAGAGCGTGTCCCGGATGGCCCGTGCTCTGCAGACTTCGCGCCGCTGAGTCGAACGTTGGATGTCGGTGCGGAAGCGGAGCAGGTGCTCGTCGACGAGCTTCACCGTCGCGATGGCGTCACGTGGGACGCCGAGGGCCCTGGCGAAGGCGTCGAGGAGGGCGAGCTCGGGCGCGCTCGCCTCGCCGTCGATCAGCGCCGCGACCAGGCAGGCATGGACGATCCGCTCGCGAAATGCCGCCGGGATTCCCTTGTCGAGCTCGTCCGGGCCGACCGGCTGGAGCGCGTCGAAGTCGAGGTCGGTGCCCAGGATGTGACGCTGGACGGCAATGGCGAAGCGCCGCTCGAGGTCGTAGATCTCCCCATCGGCTGCGGCGATCGTCTTCATGGCGCGCAGGCCCAGTCGGGCGACGTCCGCAGGCGGCGTGTTGAGCTCCATGCGGGGAGCTAGGCCGATGGCGCGGTCACACGCGACGGGCCAGGATCCCCCGCGGAGGGCGCTCAGGGCTGCATCCACGCTGCCCACGCGTCGACGTGGTCCCACTGCGAGGCGGCGCCGGTCGCCACGGCGTGGACGCCGCCGGGAACTTCCTTCTCGAGGTACTCGAAGAAGCTCGCGTACACCGTGTACCAGGCGTCGCTCGCGGAGACGCAGTCCGACATGCTCGCCCAGGCCTTGCCCGCTTCGATGTCGGCGAGCGCGGCATCTCGCAGGGAGCCCACCGCGGTCGCGGGTTGGACGTTCATCCAGTACTTGCCCGCGATCCACGAGGCGACGCCTTCGTTCTCGCAGAGATCGCGGTCCGCGGTGTCGGGGGAGCCGAGCATCTGGGCAGCGAGCATGTGCCCGATCTCGTGCATGGTGATGTTCACCACGTAGTTCTGGTTGTCCCCCTCGACCGGATAGCCCCACGGGCACGCGATGTCGGTGGAGTCCCAGCCGGCGAAGCCGCTGCAGTAGCCATTGCCCGAGAGGCTGTAGTCGATGGTAATGGTGGAGACGGTCTCCCCGGCTGTGCCCGCGTGCGTGCTCATGCGCTGGAGCATGTAGGCGACGCCCGACTCGATCGCGGGCCGGATCTCCGACTCGGTGAAGTGCATGCCGTCCGCGTGGATGACGATCGTCGGCAGCCTCGGCCCGGCGGGATCGCCCTTGCACTCATCGGCGACGCCATCGGGCATCTGCGCGCACCCGAACCGGCACTGCTCCGAGGCCTCCGTCTTCTGCCCTTGGCACTCGTAGAGGGTGCTCTCGTCCGTCGAAGCAGGTTCGAGCGATCCGGCGCAGTACGCACCGTCGCCGAGCTTCGCGAACGTGCAGGGGTCCACCGGGGGCGCCGTGCCGCCACCGCCACCGGCGCCCTGGGTCGCACCCTCTTCGATCCCGCCGGTCCCTCCCGATCCAGCGCTCGAGACTTCCAGGCCGCGGCCATCGAGTGGCGCCGACGAGCAACCCGAGACGAGCGAGAGCGTGAGCGCGCTGGCCGAGGCGCCGAGTATGGCGTCGCTCAATCGTCTCGGCGTTGGCATGGAAGTCCTCGTGGTTTGGCAACGCGCATGGGGCGCGCCTCCCGTCGGGGAGCGGCGAGCCGGGTGGTCGCGCCCCGCAAACAGGAAGCGTGCCATCCTCGCCGCCTCGAGATCGTGAGTCGATTTGGCGCCTCCGTGAGCCGGGCAGAGGTGGGGACGCCGACGGAGGTCGGTGAACGAGATCGACGCGATCATCCCCATGATCCCCGGGATCCGTCGTGCATCGTGGGTCGTCCTTGTCTGGATGGGCGCTGGCCATGCTGGCGATGTGCAGGCATGCGCGCGGTGCCCGTCGCCTCTCCACGATGCGACCCGTCTCCGGTCGATTCATGGTCGGCGTGTTGGCGAATGTTTGGACGGCGTCGCACGCCGCTCGCTTCGCGCGAGCCGCGGCACAGCGCATTGCCGCAGCTGCGGCACGGAGCTACGCGCCTGCAGGCATGCCGACACCGCGCGGTCCCCTGGCGCAGGACGAGCTGGAGCTCCGCCGCGCAGCGCTGGCGGAGCGCCTCGGCTGCGCGGTGACGCTCGACCGCCTCGCCGGCGACTTCGTGATCTTCCAGCGGCGCCGCGGGCATCGGCACTCCACCGACGACCTGCTGACCGCCTGGTACGCGATCACGCACGCCCCCACCCCGGCCCCGGCCCGCCTCCTCGATCTCGGCAGCGGCATCGGCTCGGTGGGCCTGGCCGTGCTCTGGTGCTTCCCGGAGGCCACGCTGACGGCCATCGAGGTGCAGCCGGCCAGCCATTGCTTGCTGGAGGCGAACATCGACGCCAACGGCGTCGCGCATCGAGCACGAGGCATCCTCGGCGACCTGCGCAACCCCCCGCCCGAGTCGATGCCCGTGTCCGCGTCTGTGTCCGTGC
>JBBJMR010000299.1:0-10811 GCA_037720395.1 Polyangiaceae bacterium | reverse complement strand
GCTCGCCATCCATGGCGTGCGCCGCTACATCGCCGCCGCGAAGACCTCCGAGGCCAAGCTCCACGTCTCGGCCATCGCTCGCGCCGCTGCGGGCTCGTATCAGCCTGGGCGTGGCGTCTGCGCCTCGACCGGCCCGGACGCGCTCGGGCACGGGCCGGTGCCGCTGAACGTCAACGCCGTGCGCGGGCTCAAGTACGTGCCGAGCACCGCGGCGGGCGCCGACTTCCAGGCCGGCAGCGCCGACGGCGGCTGGCGCTGCCTCTCGTTCTCGGTGTCGCAGCCCATGTACTACCAGCTGCACTACAACGCCGGCGGCAACTACCAGGTGCCGGCGGCGTCCGCGCCCGTCGACGGATTCGAGGCCGCGGCGGTCGGTGACCTCGACGGCGACGGCACGCTCGGCAAGTTCGCGCTCTCCGGCCGGGTCGCTGGCGGTGCCGCCGTCGTCACGCCGTCGATGGCCATCGAGAACGAATTCGAGTAGCGCCGCCCGCGGCCGCGCCGTGGCTCGCTCAGCTCGGCATCTCCGGCGCCTCGGCGAGGTGGCAGGCCGCCCAGTGCCCGGGCGCGCGCTCGGCGAGCAGGGGCTCCTCCACGCGGCAGCGATCGAAGACGTGCGGGCAGCGCGTGTGGAAGTGGCAGCCCGGCGGCGGCGACAGCGGGCTGGGCACGTCGCCGACCAGCACCAGGCGCTTGCGCTTCCGCTCGGCGATGGGGTCGGGGATGGGGATGGCCGAGAGCAGCGCCTGGGTGTACGGGTGCGTCGGCCGCAAGAAGAGCTGGTGCGACGGGGCGCGCTCCACGATGCGCCCCAGGTACATGACCGCGATCTCGCGCGACAGGTGACGGACCACGGCCAGGTCGTGGGCGATGAAGAGGTACGACAGGCCGAGCTTGTCCTGCAGCTCGACGAGCAGGTTCAGGATCTGCGCCTGGATGGACACGTCGAGCGCGCTCACCGGCTCGTCGGCGACGATGAGGTCCGGCGAGAGGGCCAGGGCGCGCGCGATGCCGATGCGCTGCCGCTGCCCACCGGAGAACTCGTGCGGATAACGCCGCATGTAGGCCGGCGCCAGGCCCACGGTTTCCATCAGGCGCGCCACCTCGGCCACGGTGTCGTCCTTGCTCCGAACGAGGCGATGCGTGCGCAGCGGCTCGGCGATGGTGTCGAGGATGGTCATGCGCGGGTCGAGCGAGGCGTACGGGTCCTGGAAGATCATCTGCATCTGCCGGCGCGCCTTGCGCAGCTCGCCTCCGTCGAGGGCGAGGATGTCGCGGCCGGCGATGCGCACCGCGCCGGACGTGGCCGGCACCAGCCGCAGGATGGCGCGCCCGGTCGTCGACTTGCCGCACCCCGATTCCCCCACCAGGCCGAGGGTGGCGCCGCGCGGCACATCGAAGCTCACCCCGTCGACGGCCTTCACCGTGGCCACCTGCCGCTGCAGCAGGCCGCGGCGCACCGGGAAGTGCACGCACAGGTCGCGCACCTCGAGCAGCGCCTCGCCGGGCGCGGCCACCTTCGCGCCCGCCTGGGCGTTCACCTCGACTCCCGGCGCGCTCACGGCTCGCCCTCCCCTGCGCCGGCGCCTGCCAGCGGAGCCGGCGGAGCGGCGCGGCGCGCGCGCAGACCGGCGGCCGACTTCATGGCGAAGACGTCCTCCACGTGGCACGCCACGGTGTGGCTCGGGGCGCCGGCGACGGCGACCTGACGCACCGCCGGGTAGGCCTGGCGGCAGACGGCGATGGCCTCCGCGCAGCGCGGGTGGAACGGGCAGCCCGGCGGAACGCGCGCCAGCGAGGGCGGCATCCCCGGGATGGGCACCAGCCGCTCGGCGTGCGGGCTGTCCAGGCGCGGGATGGAGCGGGCCAGCCCGATGGTGTACGGGTGCCGCGGGTCGGCGAAGATGGCCTCGACCGAGCCTTCCTCGACGATGCGCCCGGCGTACATGACGGCCACACGATCGGCCATGCGCGCCACCACGCCGAGGTCGTGGGTGATGAGCATGACCGCGGCGCCGAGCTTGTCCTTGCGCTCGCGGAGGAGCTCCAGGATCTGCGCCTGGATGGTGACGTCCAGCGCGGTGGTCGGCTCGTCGGCGATGAGCAGCTTGGGCTCGCAGAGCAAGGCCATGGCGATCATCACCCGCTGGCGCATGCCGCCGGAGAGCTGGTGCGGGTAGTCGTCGAAGCGCGTCTCCGCGGCCGGGATGCCGACGTCGCGCAGCATCTGGATGGCGCGGCGGCGCGCCTCGGCGCGTGACATGTCCTGGTGCAGCTCGAGCACCTCGCAGAGCTGCTCGCTGACCCGCAGGTAGGGGTTGAGCGAGGTCATCGGGTCCTGGAAGACCATGGCCACGCGATCGCCGCGCACCTGGCGCATGCGCTTCTCGCTGACCTGCACGAGGTCCTCGCGCACGCCGTCATGGTCGAGGACGATCGAACCGGCGACGATGCGCCCCGGCGGGTCGGGCACCAGACGCAGGATGCTCAGGCTGGCCACCGACTTGCCGGAGCCCGACTCGCCGACGATGCCCAGCACCTCGCCGGGGTCGAGGTGGAAGGAGATGCCGTCCACCGCCTTGACCACACCCTCCTCGGTGAAGAAGTGCGTCTTCAGGTCACGGACCTCGAGCAGCGGCATCAGCGACACTCCCCCATGGCGCATCAGTCCTTGCGGATGCGCGGGTCGAGCGCGTCGCGCAGCCCGTCGCCGAGGAAATTGAAGCAGAAGAGGGTGATGGCCAGCATGGAGGCCGGGAAGATGAGCAGCCACGGATACAGCAGCATGGAGTCGGCGCCGCCCGAGGCCAGCAGCCCCCAGCTGGAGAGCGGCTCCTGCGTGCCCAGGCCGAGGAAGCTGAGGAAGGCCTCGACCATCATCACCTCGGGGATGGTCAGCGTGGTGTAGACGATGATCGGCCCCAGCGAGTTGGGGATCAGGTGGCGGAAGATGAGCCCGGCATGCCCCACGCCCACCGAGCGCGCTGCCTCCACGAACGGCTGATCGCGCAGGGCGATCACCTGCCCGCGCACGATGCGGGCCATGGTCAGCCAGGAGATGCCGCCGAGCGCGAAGAAGACGATGACGATCTGGAAGACGGGGAAGTAGCTCGGGTCCTCGGGGTGGGCGACGACGATGCCCAGCCCCCACCTCCACGCCTGGTAGAGGAAGGTCTTGTCGTTGGCGAAGAAGACCATCAGCAGGATGACCAGGATGAGGAAGGGGAAGGTGTAGAGGACGTCGACGAAGCGCATCATCAGCGCGTCGACCTTGCCCCCGAAGTACCCGGCGATGCCGCCCCAGGAGACGCCGATGACGAAGCTGACGACCGTGGCCACCAGGCCGACCGCGAAGGAGAGGCGCCCCCCGAAGAAGACGCGCGCCATGGTGTCGCGCCCGTAGTAGTCGGTGCCCATCCAGTGCGCGGCGCTTGGCGGGGTGGCGCCGAGCGCCAGGTCGGCCTTGTCGTAGCGCCACTGCGAGAGCTGGGGGACGAGGACGCAGGCGGCGATCATGGCCAGGAGCAGCGCGCCGGAGATCACCGCCGCCCGGTTCTTGCGGAGGCGACGCCAGGCGTCGCGCCACAGGCTCGAGCCCGCCTCCAGCTGCGCCAGCGACATCGAGGCTCCGCCAGGAGACCTCGGCCCTGTCGACGGCGGCGGGGCGCCGCGCGGTGGCGGCGCCGGCAGCGCGCCCGGGGCATCGGCGACGGTGCTGGCCTCGCTCACCTCAGCTCCACGCGCGGGTCGAGCCAGGAGTAGGCGATGTCGACCACGGTGTTGAAGAACATGAGGAGGAAGCCGTAGACGAGCATCACCCCCATCACCAGGTTGTAGTCCCGGTTCTGCGCGGCCTCGACGAAGTACCGGCCCATGCCGGGGATGTTGAAGATCTTCTCGACCACCAGCGAGCCGACGAGGAGGCTGCTGAAGCCCGGGCCGAGATAGCTGACCACCGGGAGCATGGCCCCCTTGAGCGCGTGCTTGAGGATGACCTGCCGCTCGGAGAGGCCCTTGGCGCGGGCGGTGCGCACGAAATCGCTGCGGATGACCTCCAGCATGCCTCCACGCGTGAGGCGCGCGATGTAGGCCGCCACCGGCAGGCCGGCGCAGATCACCGGCAGGACCATGTTGCGCCAGGTCTCCCAGCGCGCCACCGGCAGGATGTAGAGGTTGAGCGCGAAGACGAGCACCAGGATCGGCGCCAGCACGAAGCGCGGCACGCTGACGCCGAGCATGGCCGTGCCCATGGCCGCGGTGTCCGCCCAGGTGTTCTGGCGCATGGCGCCGACGAGCCCCAGCGGCACACCGACGAGAAGCGCGAAGATCATGGCCAGCACGCCGAGCTGCATGGAGACCGGCAGCGACAGGGCGATGATCTCGTTGACGGTGCGGTTCGGGTACTTGAAGGTCGGGCCTAGGTCGCCGCGGCTGACCAGCGCCCAGAGCCAGTCCTTGTACTGGACGAGCACCGGGTCATCGAGGTGGTACTTGGCGTCGAGCTGCCGGCGCACCTCGACCGGGACGGCGCGCTCGGCGTCGAACGGGCCGCCGGGCACCAGGCGCACCAGCACGAAGACCAGCGTGGCCACCAGGAGCAAGGTGGGGATGACGGACAGCAGCCGCTTGAGGGCGTAAGTGGTCACGGGCCGGCGGGTGGAGACGAGGGTGCGGCGGACGCCGGCGGCGGAGCGGCGCCGCCGGGGGGAGGCGGCGGGGTCACCGAGCCATCGGGCTGGATGACGCCGTGGGATGGGAAATCGGGTTCGACGACGGCGAACTCCTTGCTGGGGTCGGTCTTGCCGACGTTCTTCTCCCAGTCGGGGTCGATGGAGAACCACTTCACGATGTGGATGTTGCGCGTGTTGCCCACGAAGCCGCGCACCCACGGCTTGACCAGGATGGACCGCGTGTAGAAGTAGAGCGGCATCTTCGGCATGCCCTCGACGGCGCGCAGCTCGGCCTGCCGGTAGCGCTCGATGGACAGCGCCGGATCGGAGGTGGCCGCGGCGGATGCCAGCAGCGCGTCGAAGGCGCCATCGGCCCAGCCGGTGTAGTTCTGCGGGCTCTGCGAGGCGAACGTCTCCAGCCAGGTGTGCGGGTGGTTGTAGTCGCCGACCCACGCGAAGCGCACCACGTGGAAGTTCCCGTCACGAACGTTCTTGAGCATCACCCGCCACTCCTCGTTGCGCAGCGATGCGCTGACGCCGAGGTGGCGCTTCCACATGTCCTGGATGGCGATGGCGATCGACTTGTGGCCCTCGCCGGTGTTGTAGAGGATCTCCAGACCCGGGAAGCCCTGCGCGCGCCAGCCATCGCCGTCACGCACCACCGGGTAGCCGGCTTCGCCGAGCAGCTTGCGTCCCTTGTCGGGGTCGAAGCCGAACTGCGCGAACGGATCCTTGCCGGCGGCCTTGTCGGCGGCGGCGCGATCGGCGTAACCGAGGCCCACGAAGTCGGGGACGAAGTGGGTCGCCGGGAGCTGGTCGGCGCGCGTCACCCGGTCGATGAGCTGCTGCTTGTCGATGGCCAGGTTGAGCGCGTGCCGCACGCGCACGTCGTCGACCGGCGGCTTCTTGGTGTTGAACTCGTACCAGTACGTGGAGTTGAAGAAGTACCGGTGGAAGTCCTTCTTCGGGCGGAGGAACTTCATGTACTCGAGCGGCAACGAGGTGTTGTCGCCGATGGAATCGATGTCGCCGCCCTTGTAGAGGTTGAGCGCGGCGTTGGCCTCCTCGACGGCCAGGAACACCGCGCGGTGAATCTGGAGCGCGTCACGGTTCCAGTAGTGGGGCTGGCGGACGACGCTGATCTCGTAGCGGAACTTCCACTCGTCGAGGATGTAGGGCCCATTGCAGACGATGTTCTCCGGCCGCACCCAGAGCTCGGTCTCGCCGCGGGCCTCGAAGCGCTCCACCACGTCCTGGCGTACGGGCATCATCGGCGTGGTGCTGGTGAGGTCGGTGAAGTACGGGGCCGGGCGCTCCAGCTCCACCTCCAGCGTCAGCTCGTCGACGGCGCGCACGCCGAGCACCGAGGCGTCCTCGCCGAGCGCCCTGGCCGGGACGAAGAGCGCCTCGGCTGGTGCCTCCGTCTCCGGCGCTTGTCCGAGCGGCGGCGGCGTCGCGGTGGCGCGCGGGCGGTAGGTCGGCAGCCGCGCGTGGCGCGACACGACCACGAAGCCATCGCTCGATCTCGGCTCGGTGAGCGCGCAGGCGGGCAACCAGCCCTTGTCCGATCCGCGCTGCACCAGGAGCCAGTGGGCCGCGGTGCCGTTGCAATCGATCGGCGGGCCGAGCGCGAGCACATCGACGGTTGCGCCCTTCCAGGCGCCGTCGGCGCTGGCCACCACCGGGTCGTGCTCCGAGCCGAAGGTGATGCGCTCCGGCGTCCTGGCGCGGGCGTCCGCCGGCGACCAGCTGACCAGGCGCTTGCCGACCGGGGCGGCCAGCGGCGCCACCGCGGCGGCGACGGTCAACGGCGAACGCGCCAGGATGCGCACCGGCGCGCCCTTCTCCAGCTTGCCAGCCGCTGCCGCCCCGGCGCGCGGCTCGCGCAGGGCGGTTATGTCGTCGAGCAGGACCTTGAGCTTGCCCCGGTTGAAGAGCTCGGCGTTGAGAAGCACGTAGAGGTTGGGCGCGGCCTGGGAGGCGGTGCGTGGGCGGAGCACGCGACGCCAGGCGTACTCGTAGTCGCGGGCGCTGACCGTCTTGCCATCCGACCACCTGGCATCGGGGCGCAGATGGAAGCGGAAGACGGTGCTGTCGGCGCTCTGGTCCCAGGCGATGGCGCCGCCCTGGACCGGGCGCAGGTCGGCCGGGTGGTAAACGGTGAGACCCTCGAAGAGGTGGTGAGCGAGCACGCTGCTCACCGTGTCGTGGGCCATTCCGGGGTCGAGGTACTCCGGCTCGCCGGCGTTGTTCACCTGGAACGTCTTCGTGTCCCGGAGGCGGCGCTCGGTGGTCCCGAAGTACGGACTCGCGTCGTCGGTGCACGCTGCGCTGGCGCACAGACCGAAGGTCACGAGCGCCCGGCCGAGCCGCATCTCCCCGGAGTACAACGAAGCGTGTGCTCCGTCGAGCACGGTCCGCCCACCATACCAATCGCCATCGGCCATCGCCCCACGCGGCTATGCATTGCCGCCAGCGGTGTATCGTGCCGCCGATGCAGGCCTGGGCGCGCGCCGCGGCGGTGGTGGCCGTCGTCACCGCGCTCGGCGCGTGCGGGGGTGGCCAGGCAGGCCTGACCGCAGCGGCCTCCGCGCAGTGCGACGAGCGTGACCTGGCTGGCTGCGAGCGGCGCCTCGGCGACGCGCTCGACGCCGAACAGGTGCCGCATGCGCTCGCCGAGGCATACGCGGACGCGCGCACCCGCGTGGCTGTGGACGACGCGTGGGCGGCGATCTGGGGCGCGCTCGACGGCGCGGGGCGCGGCGCGGTGCTGCTGGTGCGCGTCGAGCGCGCCGGTCAGCCGCACGGCGCGGCCGGGGACGCCGCGTCCGCGACGCGCGCCCGTCCCTGCCCCGCACCAGGTCTCCCTGCCCGCGCTGCCCGCGCCGGCGGCGCTGGACCCCAGCCGGCTGCTGCTGGCGCTGGGGCGGGCTGCCGGGGTGGCCCACAT
This sequence comes from Polyangiaceae bacterium, assembly GCA_037720395.1. Lineage (GTDB taxonomy): Bacteria > Myxococcota_A > Polyangia > Polyangiales > Polyangiaceae > JBBJMR01. The sequence goes on along the minus strand of JBBJMR010000299.1, from coordinate 3,191 downwards.
CGCGGTGGTGCACGAAGGCGCCGGCGGCGTGCAGCACCTCCTCGTCGACGACCCGCTGGCGCCGCTGCTGCCCGCGCTGCCCGCCGACCTGCGCGAGGCGGCCGGACCGGCCGCGCCGGCGCTGGCGCTCGCCGCCGCAGTGCGCGACGCGCTGGCCCACGCCTCGGCCGGGCGCTACCTGGAGGCCGCGCACGCCGCCGACGCGCTGGCGGCGACGCTGGCGCGCGGCGACGGCGACGGCGCCAGCGTGCTGCGCGCGCGTTTCGCCCTGCGCGCGCTCGCCGAGCGCGGGCTCGGCGCGCTGGCCGACGCCGCCGAGACGCACGACGAGGGGCGCTACCCGCCCGCGCGCCCTCGACGGCGTACGAGGCGTGGCTGCGCGTCGAACTGGCCGGCGACGCAGGCAACGAGTGGACGCGACAGCGCGAGCAGGTTCTGGCAGCGCTGCCGGCAGCAGAGCGCGCGGCCATCGACGCCCTGCATCGCGCGCGACTGCGACGCCGTGCGGCCCGCGCCCCGGCGATGAACCGCGCCGCCCACCTGCGGCTCTCCGAACGGGTCGCCGAGGGCGGCGGCGCGGCCGCCGAGGCGCGCTACCGGGCCCTGATCGCCACGGTGGATCGCACCCGGAGCACCTGGGCCGGGGCGCGGGCGGTGCGCGACGCGCGGGGCGGCGCCCCGGCCGACGCGGCCGGCGCGGCGGCGCGACGGCGCGCCGCCGAGCTGGTCTCCGGCCATGTCGAGGCCCTGCGGCGGCTGCAGCGCGAGGAGCCTGCGCGCTACCGGGCGCGCGCCCACGTGCCGCTCCTGGTCGCCTCGGCGGGCGGCGCCGACGCCCGCCTGCAGGCGGCGCTGCTCGACCTCGGGCGTGTTTCGCTGCGGGACGGGATGGACCGCGCGGCCAGTGCCGAGGGCGTGCTCGACGTGGCCGTCGATGCGCTCTTCACGGGCATGTCCTATCCGCAGGCGGCGCGGCCGGCGCACTTCCTGGCGCTGCGCGACGCGTTCACCGGCAAGCTCCAGGGCGATCTCGGCCGACAGCACGGCTGGGGCGTCGCGGGGTTGTGGGCGGCCGACGCCGCGGTGCGCGTCGCCCTCGACGGCCCGCAGGGCGCGGCACGCGCCGCCAGCGCCGCCGAGCACATCGCCGCAGCGCTCGACGGCGCCCGCCCGGACGAGGACCCGGCGCTGGCGGCGCTGCTGACCAGCGCCGCGCGCTACCTGGCGCGCCGCCTCCCCGGCGGCCTGGACCACGGGGAAGACCCGGCCCGCCCCCCACCGCAGCGGCAGGCGGCGCGCGCCGCGCTCGAGACCGCACTGCGCGGGCTGGCCGCGCCGGGCGAAGCACCCGCCGCGGCGCTGGTGCGCGACGTGGCCGCGCTGGGCGATGGTCTGGTGGCTGCCGCCGCCCAGCGTCGTGCCGAGGCCGCGGGGCACGGGAGCGCCGTCACCGCAGCGGCCACGAAACCCAAGGACCCCAGGGACGACCGCAGCATCTGCCGGGACGCGCATTCGGCGAGCCCGCCGCTCCGTCGCTCGCTGGCGCGCCTCGCCGACGTCCGGCGCCGCATCCTGCTCCACCCGCGGTTCGCGCGCGACGACGGCGCGTTCGGACGGCGCCTGCGTGCCCTGACGGTCGTCCTCTCCGATGCCCTCGACCTCCTGGTCGCCGGCGAGCAGCGGCCGACGTTCACCGTGGAGGCCGAGAGCGCGGAGAAGGCCCTGCTCGGCGGCGGCGCCGACCTGGGACCGCAGCTGAGCGCGCCGGTGGCCCAGGGCTACCTGCTGCTCCGCGAGCTGTGGGCACGCGGCGACGCTTCGCCGCTGGCCGCGGGCGGGGGTGCGCGCCTGCGCGCGCTGCTCGGCGGACTGCACGCCTTCGCGGCCGGCCCGGCCGGGGGCGCGGCTCGCTCCTCGAGGCGCTGGCGCGCGCGCCGGTGGCCGGCGCCAGCGTCGAGGCGCTGCTCGGCAGCGGCGCGCGCGCCTTCCACGCCGCCGGTGACGCGCGGCGGGCCGAGCTCCTGCTGGCCGCCTCCCTGGCCATCGCCGGGCTCGGCCGGAGCACGCCGGGCCCGGCGTCGATCGGGCAGCCGCCGCGCGGCACAGCCGCACCGAGTGGGCCCTGCGCTTCCTGGCCGAGGTGGACGCGGCACGCCACGGCAGACCGCCCGACCCCGGCGCCTATGCGGCGGGGCTGCGCGGCCTGCGCGATGACGCCTGCCGCCGGCCCGACGCCGAGGACATGCTCGGCGCCATGGGCGCGGTGCGCGACTTCGCGCGCGGTGAGCGCGCTCGAGCGGCGCAGGCGCTCGATGCGCTGCTGGCGCGCGCCGAGCAACGCGGCCTGCAGGTGCCGAAGGTCACCCACCGCTACGCGGAGTCGACGGGCAACCGCCGGTGGTCGGTGTCCCTCGACGTCTCGCTCGGAGCCGGCTTCATCCAGGGCGCCAGCGCGCTGGGCATGAGCCTGGGTCTGCGGTCCGGCAGATCGAACGAGGACGCCTTCTCCATCGAGCTCGCGCCGCCGAGCGCCGACGCGGACGAGGAGACGGCGCGCGTCTATGTGCACCTCGCCGCGCTCGCAGCCACGTATCACTTCCTGGAAGGGGACGCGGCGCGCGCCGAGGTCGACGCGGCGCGCGCCGTCGCAGCGGTGGCCGCCGGGGTGCGCCTCGGCGAACGCCGCATCGCCGCCGCCGGCCCGCGCTGGGCGGCCGACGCGCGCGGGACGCTGGCCGTCGCCGCCCAGCTCGCCGCCGAGGCCGGGCGGCTTCCTGGCCGGCGACCTGTGGGCGCTGCGCGCGGCGGTCTGCCATCGGAGAGCGACGACGCCGAGGTGGCCGCGGTGCTCCACCCGCCTCCACCGGCGCTGGCCGCCGCCCTCGCGCCGCCCGGCGGCGGGGCTCCGACTCCCAGCGGCGACGTCGAGGCGGCGGTGCGCCGCGCCGCCGGCTCACTGCGCACCGTGGCCGCGCCGCTGGCGTGCACCGACGCCAAGGTGGAGATCGGCGGCATGGAGGAGAGCGCCTGCGACCGCTACCCGCTGGCGCTGTCGCTGCGCATCGCCGACGCGCTCCCCTGGCTCCCACGGCTCCGGCCGGGCGGCGTGGTGAGCCGCGGGTGCCCGGCGCTGCGCGCGGTGGACCGCTTCCTGGCGGCGCGCGAGGCGCGCACCTACGACCCCGACGCCC
>JBBJMR010000298.1:0-10812 GCA_037720395.1 Polyangiaceae bacterium | reverse complement strand
CCGACATTCGCTTTGGCGACGAGGCCCTCTGCCTCCGCGCCGAGCGGAGCGGGTCGTCCAACGACCCCCGCCTCTACACGGTGATCGTCGAGGCGATCGATGCGAGCGGCAACGCGACCCTCGACGAGGTGGTGATCACCGTCCCTCACAACCAGGGCAAGAAGAAGTGCACGACGGGGAACCTCGCGCCCCTTGTCGAGGACGACGATCCCCGCTGCGAGTAGGCTCCGGTACTGTCAGCGTGGCTCGCGGCTTGCCGTGGAAGGACCGTGGTCCGCGTGCCGGTCCCGCGCAAGCGCCTCGAGGACCAGCTTGTCGCGGCCCTCGATGAGGAGTCCTCCGCCTCCGGGCGCCCGACCCCAGCGCTCGCCGACGCGGACGCGAAGCTCGAGGAGCAGGTGGAAGACGTTGACCGCCGATGTCCCTGCGATGGGCGCCGAGTACGGCGGTCGCTGAAAATGAGCCAACGCGATCATATTCCAGCCGTGGGTGTGATCGGCGCGGGCGCGCGACAGTGATCGTGGATCTCCTGAGCGAGGCGACGGATGGCCGAGCTGGCGTCGCTTCGCACCATGAGCTCGAGGCCCTCGAGCAGCATTACGCGCTCCCAGCGCTCGCTCGCGAAGGTCGGCGGCGGCGCAGCGCAGAGCGGTGACGTCGCCGCCGCGGTGACCGGCGGCCTCGGTGCCGCTGGCAGGGTGGGCGGCGCGAACGCTTCGAGCTGATCGGGTGTGATGACGGCGAGGCGGCGGCGGATGGCCTCGAGGTCGAGGCGCTCCTCGCGTCGCATGCGCTGGATGGCACACAGCCGCAGCAGCGCGTCGCGGTCGTAGCGGGTCGCTGTTCCGTAGAACGCCGGCGATGGAAGCAGCCGTCGCTCGAGGTAGTAGCGAACGGCGCGCGGCGTGACGCCGGCCTCCTTGGCCAGCTCGCGAAGCAGCCATCCCTCGGTCGGCAGCGGCCGGCGCCGCCGGCGGCCCCGGCGGCGCTTCCTGTCCCGAAGGCGCGTCATGAAGTCGCGCTTGCGCACTGCCATGGGCGGCATCCTACCAGCGGCAAGCGCGATCCAGGAGCTCGAGTGGATGGACGCGCGGACGGACGGATAAACGTCCAGCCATGGACCGGCTGGACGCTTGGCTGGACGGGTACGTCTGGTGGACCTGCGGCGCGCTCGACGGCACCGCCTTCCAGCGGGCTTCCCGCTCACGCGCGGCTGCCACCCACGCAGGGAGAGACAGGCCCACCGTCCATCCGCGCGTCCACTCCGCCGGAAGATTCAGACTATCCGTCCAGCCCGTGGGCACGCCACTCGCGCCGACCCTCGTGCCGGGCCATACCGCCGAACAGGCTTGATTCACCTACGCCTCGGGCGGTGGGGCAACGATCCTGACTGTCTCGGCCTGTGCCGCAGCGCGGGGCGCCGGTCGGGTACGCTCACCCGGCCCGGCGCTCTGTCTTCCATGCGCGCCTGATAGAGGAAGGACATGCGTTCGCGCGTCTGCGCCATCGTGCTCGCCGCGGCGGTCGGCGGCTGCGTCTCCGATTGCGGGCCGGTGACCGAGCCGCGCCGCTCGCCCAGCGCGCCGGCAGTCGATGCCCGCCCGACGCCGCCGCTGGCATCCGCGGTGTCCGCCACATCGCCCGCCCCGCAGGCGGGGAGCGCCGCCGCGAGCACCGCCCCGACCGCCTCTGCCGCGCGGCCGTGCCCCATCCCGGAGCGAACCGTCGATAAGGCACAGGTCAGGCTCGCCTCCACCCGGACCACCGGCTGCAAGCGCCTGCCCACGCAGAAAGCGCTCGCCGGTGTACCAGACTTCGTCGTCGAGACGCGCTGCCCGGGCCCCGACGCGGCCACCACCCTCGAGGTGAACACCGAGGACGATCGCACCTTCTTCGCGGTGACGCGCAGCGCTGGGCCGCGCTTGCCACTCGCCCCGGCCCTGGAGCTCTTCAACAGCCCGGCAGGCACCGCGCGCTGGTTCCGCATCGGCGACGCGCCACCCGACGCGGTGGTGATCACCTTGCGCGCCAGCACCACCGACGATACCGGCAAGCGACACCTCGGCACGTTCGTGGTCGCCTGGGAGCTGCGAACCGGCAGCCTCTGCCGCATGCTCGATGCTGGCAGCCTAGGAGCGGCCGACATCGCGCTGGCCATCGAGACCTTGGGCCAGACAACGCTCGCCGGCGACTGCGAGTGCCTGGATCCCCGCTAGGCGCGCTCCTGCCGATATGCGGATGACCCAAGTTGGGTCAGCGGAGGGGGCGGCGGTGTACGGGCCGCCGCGGGTCGAGGGTCGGCCGGGTGAGGGCAGGCGAAGTCCGACCATTCCTGGCGCCGCCCCGCGTCGCAATCATGGACAGTTGTCGGAGGTGACCGACTGGCCCTTGCCCGGCTTGCCGACCTCGACGAACGACAGGGGCACGGACTGGCACCACCAGATGCCGCAGTTCTGCTGGACCTGCACGTGCAGGTGCGGCCCGGTGCTCCAGCCGCTGTTGCCCGACTTGCCGATGACGTCGCCTTGCTCGAGCGCGTCACCCGCCTTCACGCTCGGCTTGGAGAGGTGCATGTAGAGGCCCACGGTCCCGTCGGAGTGCAGCACGGCCTTCTTGGCCGCACCCGATCCACACCAGGCGGCCTCGACGAAGCAGTGGCACTCGAGGAGCGCGCAGCTATCGCCGAGCTCGGGCTCGCTGGCGTCCCAATCGCAACCACCACCTCCGCCGCAAGCGGTGCAAGCAGTTGGCGCCGCCGCCGCACGCGGGAAGCTGCGAGGTGCCGGTGGGCACCACCGGTGGATTCGGTCCGGAGAAGCAGGCTCCGTTCCAGCTGGCGCTTCCGGGCTGGCCGATGAAGGTGATGTCTGCCGCCCACGCCGAGGTGGCGGAGGTGGCCAGGAGACCGGCGCAGAGCGCGAGGAGGTTCGAGGAGCGGTGGCTCATGGGGAAGAGCTATGCCGCGAGACCTCGGCCGCTGACAGCGGCCAGCGCGGTGACCAGCGTCAGTGTGGGGACCCGCTGCCCCACTGTCCTCGACGGCGCGCGCCGTGCCCGGATTGCCACAACAGGACCGAGGGCCACGCCTCGCCAATCCCTCCCCGTGCGGGGGCGCCTGGCGGTGGGCAAGCTGCCGTGACTGGTGGGAAGATCCACCGCGCGTCAGCGGCGACGCGCGCGTCCGCGACGACGCGCGTGCCCGCGACGACGCGCGTGCCCGCGACGACGCGCGTGCCCGCGGCGACGGGTCGCCGGCCTCTGCTGTCCACGCGGCGGGTCGTCCAGCGCGCCATGGAACGCGCGTAGCGCTGCAGCGCCGGCATGGAGCGAGGAGATCGCGCCAGGCGATCCGCGGGACGCGCCGGGCTCCTCCGGAAAGTGCGCGGGTGGAGGGGCGAAGTCACTGTGGCCCCGGGACCCCCGCCCCTGCGCCACCACGGCCGGCGAGAAACGTTGCGCCATCGAGGGCGGCGCGCATCTTGCCACGCCATGCTTCCGCGCTCGTCGGCGGCACGCATCCGAGGCGCCGCGCGGGTTTCATCGGAGCTACTGCGCCGGCCTGATGGCTCGCGCTCGAATTTCCCACGACCAGCTACCCATTGCGCATGGGCAGCCCGCAGAGGACCACGCCATGCATCAGCGACAGGACGAGAAGTGGCGGGGGCTGCGCGCGGTGGCGCCGTGGGCGCTCGCCTTGGTCGCGTCGTGTGGAGACGGGACGATCGGCGAGCCCGCGGGCGTCGCCGGGCTGCCGCCCACCGCCGTCGCCGAGGTGTCGGTGCGCGACGAGGTGGTCGGGGTGTCCTTGGCGCTGGCCGAGGGCTGGACCTTGGCGCGCGATCCGGCGCTCTTCGATACGCACGGGTTCTTCGTGTTGGCGCCCGAGGAGGGCGGAGCCCGGCAGCTCGAGACGGTGGCTCGGGTAGCGCGCGCGTACCGTGCGACGCCAGCCGATCTCGAGGACCTGGTGGCCGCGAAGATCGACGAGTACCGGGAGCTCGACCCGAGCCGCGAAGAAGTCGAGCTGGCCGACGGCGTGCACGGCATCGCGGTCACCGGATTGCCGGGCGCGAGCGCGTATTCGGTGGTCTACGTGGCCAATGGCGGCCACGTCTACGAGGTTGGCCTGTGGAGCGCCGATCGTGGCCTCACCGCACGCGCCCGCGAGCTGCTGCGCGGGCTGCGCCTGCACGGGCCCACCCAGCCGATCGAGTCGCTCGGGTTGCCTTCCGCCGCCGAAGCGCTCCACGCCGCGCCGCCCGCCGCGGTCGCTCTCCACAACGAGGCGGCGCACGCCGAGCGGCTGGCCGCCGTCGCCGAGGCCGACATCGAGGAGCCGCCCCCGCCGCCGGGGCCGGAGGGCGAGGAGCTACCGCAGCCGATGGCGGCCACCTGCGGCTTCACGGCCCCCACCAGCCTCTACTGGCAACTGCAATGGGATGCGACGAACACCTTTTACAGTGGCTCCTGGTACGACTTGAAGGCCTCGCCCGGGTGGAGCGCGATGAGCGGCAACTCCGGGAGCTGGTGGGGCACGAACTTCCACGTCGGCCGCTGCTACAACGGCTACGCCAATCAGTACTACGCCAACGATTGGCCCGCGCAATACTGGGCCAACGCCTATGCCGCCTTCTCGGGGACAGTGGAGTGGGCGGCGTGGGGTACCGACGGCTTCGCCAGCCTGGGCAGGTACGTGGTGGTGCGCAAGGGCAATTACCGCAGCTTGACCGCACATCTCAAGGGCATCGCACCCGGCATCGCCTGGGGTACGTCCATCGACGCCTATAGCCGCGTCATCGGCTACGCCGGCGACAGCGGTGAATCGTACGCGAACGCCAACTGGGCGCCCCACTTGCACGCGCGCGTCGGCTGGAACGAGTCGCTGACGTCGAAGGGCGAGCCGTACGGTGGCCAGTCGGTGCGGCCGAAGCGCCTGCGCTGCTTCACCTGCAAGGACTACGACGCGAAGGCACCGAGCGGGAAGGGCGGCTACTACACGTCGTTCTGGCACGGCCGCTGGATGAAGTACTGACCCCAGACCGCGAACCGAAAGGCAGACCAATGACGAATCGATTGTACGCGTGGGCCTCGACCATCGCCCTCGGCGTGGCGGCGCTACCGGGGTGCGGTGCGGCACCGGAGAGCGAGGACGGTCTCGACGATCCCGAGGAAGAGGTGGGGGTGGTGGAGGACGAGCTGCTGGGGTTCTCGGTGGCCCCCGCTCTTCACTACGAGCTGAACCGGATCAACAACACCCCCACCGGGCACAATGTGGTGAGCAAGGCTCGCCAGCGCGGCCTGCACACCATCAAGGTCGGCCCGCTCCCCAACAATCTCGTCGGGCTCTACAGCTCCAATGGCGTGATCACCATCGAGAGCCCGAACAACGTCTACACGTTCCAGCGTCTTGCCCACGAGCTCCTCCACGCGGCCGGCTATCATCCCCACTACTTCCCGGACAAGGGCCTCATCGGCAAGATGTGCAACCAGGCCAACGCCGCGTGTCCGAGCTGGAACTGACGCCGGCGATGCTCCATGGCGCGCCGGCCATGTGCACCATCGAGGTCGTCTCGGGTCGTCAGCGCTCGCCGCTCGGCGTCTGCTCGGGGCCGCGCTTGGGGACCTCGATGCGGGTCCGACCGCGCTGCTCCTTCTCCCGCTCCTCGGCGGTCATGCAGCGCAGCTCCAGCTGCCCGAGGCGATCGATCTCGTTGACGGCGTTGAACCCGCCCAGGAACTCGCCGCGCAGGTAGACCCACGGCGCGTCGTTCTGCTTCGTCTCGCGCACCAGTTTCGTCTCGAGAACGATGTTTTCCGGCGCGTCGAGGTCGACGAACTGGTGCTCGACGTTGCGGTCCTGGAGCACGCGCACCACGCGGCCCGACCACGGGTCGCCGCGGCGCCCGAAGATCTGCGCGGGCTGTGCGGGATCGCCGAGCGGCTTCTCCGCCTCGACCGCCGGAGCGGGCCGCGCCACGAACGGATCGGGTGCGCCGGGAGGCTCGGGGACGACGGCCAGCTTGCGACGCTTGGTCCCGCGCGCGCGATCCACCAGCTGCTCGGTGGTTTCGACGGCCTTGAAGACGAGATCCAGGAAGCGCATCGCTCTCTCGGGGGGGAAGAAGGTACAGCCGCATGGACCCTCGCCCGCGCCCCATGGGGCCGCAAGCGGCACCCCCAGCGCGCGTGCGGCAACCTGGTCAAGGCACGGCGCCACTACGCAAAGCAGCGCGCTGGCGGATGAGGTACGGTCGCCGCCCCTTCTCGAGCGCGAGGACAGACGCGTGCAGAACGTACTCACCGAACTGCTGGACCTCCTGCAGCTCGAGCGAATCGAGGTCGACCTCTTCCGCGGGCAGAGCCAGGACCTCGGCTGGGGGAACGTCTTCGGCGGGCAGGTGATCGGCCAGGCGCTGTCCGCGGCTGCGCAGACCGTGCCCGAGGAGCGCGCCGTGCACTCGGTGCACGGGTACTTTCTGCGTACCGGCAACGCCAAGAAGCCCATCGTCTACGAGATCGATCGCATCCGCGACGGGCGCAGCTTCACCACCCGCCGCGTGGTCGCCATCCAGAACGGCGCCGCCATCTTCACGCTGGCGGCGTCCTTCCAGATCGAGGAGCCGGGCCACGAGCACCAGGCGGAGAAGCCGGCCGCGCCGCCGCCGCACGGCCTGCCCTCGGAGATCGACATCGCCAAGAAGCACATCGAGAGCATCCCCGAGGGCTTCCGCGAGCAGGCCACCGCGGAGCGGCCCATCGAGATGCGCCCGGTGGATCCGGTCAACGTGCTGCGCCCCAAGCCGATGCCGCCGCACCGGCAGGTGTGGATGCGCGCCAAGGGTAGCTTGCCCGACTCGCCGGCGGTGCACCGCTACATGCTGGCGTACGCCTCGGACTTCAACCTGCTCGGGGCGGCGCTGCAGCCGCACGGCGTCTCCTGGCTCATGCCCACCATGCAGGTGGCCAGCCTCGACCACTCCATCTGGTTCCACCGGCCGTTCCGCATGGATGAGTGGCTCCTCTATTCCATCGACAGCCCTTCGGCGAGCGGCGCGCGCGGCCTGGCGCGCGGGCAGTTCTTCACCGAGGATGGCAAGCTGGTGGCCTCCACGGCGCAGGAGGGACTGATGCGCAACCACTCCCTGCGCAAGAAGCCGGGAGCCTGAGGATCGACGCCGGCGCAGCGTCGCTGCGGGAGGAAGGGCCGAGCCATGCGAGTCGCGCGAGTCGGAGCGGTGGGTGGGCCCGAGGCCATCGAGGTCGTCGAGATCCCGACGCCATCGCCCGGGCCGAAGCAGGGGCTGGTGCGCGTCGAGGCGGCGGGCGTGAACTTCATCGACGTCTACCACCGCAGCGGCTTGTACCCGCTGCCGCTGCCGGCCCCGCTCGGCCTGGAGGGCTCGGGCGTGGTCGACTCCACCGGCGAGGGCTCCTCGCTGCGCGTCGGGCAGCGCGTGGCCTGGTCGCGCGTGGCCGGCTCGTACGCCAGCCACGTGGTCGCCGCGGACGACGCGCTGGTGTCGGTGCCCGACGGGGTCGATGCCCAGCAGGCGGCGGCGGCCATGCTCCAGGGCATGACCGCGCACTACCTCACGCACAGCACCTACAAGCTCGGCCCCGGCGACGTGGCCCTGGTGCACGGCGCGGCGGGCGGCGTGGGCCTGCTGCTCTGTCAGATGGGGCGGGCGCTCGGCGCGCGCGTCATCGGCACCACCTCGAGCGCGGCGAAGGCCGAGCTGGCGCGCGCCGCCGGCGCCGACGAGATCATCGACTACAAGACGCAGGACTTCAGCGCCGAGGTGAAGCGCATGACCGGCGGCCTCGGCGCCTCGGTGATCTACGACTCGGTCGGCAAGGACACCGTCGCCGGCAGCCTGGCCTGCTTGCGGCCGCGCGGCATGCTGGTGCTCTTCGGCCAGTCGAGCGGCCCGGTGCCGCCGTTCGAGCCGAGCAAGCTCGCCGCCGGCTCGTTCTTCCTGACCCGGCCGGCGCTGCATCACTACACCGCCACCCGCAAGGAGCTCGAGCTGCGCGCCGGCGAGGTGCTGGCCGCGGTCCAGGGCGGGGGGCTGCGGCTGCGCATCCACGCCACGCTGGCGCTGGACCGGGCGGCGGAGGCGCACCGCCTGCTCGAGTCGCGGCAGACGTCGGGCAAGCTGCTGCTGGTGCCCTGAAGCGCGGGCGAGTCAGCCGAGGCGCGGGAAGACCACGTCGTCCTGCAGCGCCCGTTCCAGCTGCGCCAGGAACTGCGCCCGCGCCAGGGGCACGCAGCCCAGCGAGTCGAGGTGAGGGTTCGGCACCTCGGCGTCGAAGATGGTGAAGGTGGGGCGCAGCAGCTCGACCATGCTGGCGAAGGCCACCTTGGAGGCGTCGGTCTCGCGATGGAACATGGACTCGGCGGTGAAGCAGGAGCCCAGCGCCAGGCCGTAGATGCCGCCGACCAGCGCGCCGCTGTCGGTGTTCCACACCTCGAGGCTGTGCGCCCATCCCAGCTCGTGCAGCTGCAGGTAGCCGCGCACCAGCTCGCCGGTGATCCACGTCCCGCCGCGGCGGTCGCCACAGCCCTCCAGGACGCCGGCGAAGTCCTGGTCCACGGTGACCTTGAACGGCTTGTTGCGCATGCTGCGCCGCAGGCTGCGCGACCAGTGCGGCTCGACGTCGAGCGGGAAGATGGCGCGCGGGTCGGGTGAGCACCAGGCCACCACGTCCATCTCCGGCACCGGCCAGGGAAAGATGCCGGCGTGGTAGGCGGCGAGCATGGTGCCCGGCTCGAAGTCGGCGCCGACGCCGATGAGGCCGTGCTCTCCGACGCCGCTGGCCGCGCTGGGGAAGCGATACCGGCACGGCGGGCGCGAGAGGCGCCCGCTGGAGCGCGGCGGGACGGATGAAGCGCGCGTGGTCATGCGCCGGACGCTTCGCCCCCGCCTCTCAGTTGCACTCGGCGTTGCAGGCCATCTCGGCGGAGTAGTTGCGCTCACCGCAGAGGCTGCGGCAGTAGGCGCCGCGGTCCCCGAAGCACTTGCGCCCGGTGCGCGCGCCGTTGAAGGTGTGGTCGTAGCAGAGCTCGCGCTGCTGCTGGCGCACGGTGGTGGTCTGCTGTGGCGGCGGCGGCGGCGGAAGCGCGGCCGCCACACCGCCTACCGCCCCCCAGACGCGGTCGGCTGTGCTCGGCCGTCCCGCCTGCTCCTGGCGCGCGCGCTCCTCGGCCGCGCGTCGCTCGTCCTCGGCCTGCGCGGCGCGCGCGCCGTTGGCGCGAGCCTCGGCGTCGCGGGCGCGGGCCTCGGCGTCGCGAGCGCGGGCCTCGGCGTCCCGGGCGCGCCTCTCCGCCGCCTGGCGGCGCTGGTTGTCGAGGTAGACCGCGACCGCTGGCGTGCGCTGGGTGAGCGCCGCCAGCTTGCGACAGCCGGCGTCGTCGCGCGCCTCGCAGCCGCGATCGAAGAGGCCGGCGGCGCGGTAGTCGTCCCGCGCCGTGCCGCGACCCTCCTCGTGCATCGTGCCCAGGGCCACGCACGCCGAGGCCAGGTTCGCCTCGCAGGCTCGGCCGTAGAAGACGGCCGCTTGCGCCTCGTCCTTGGCCACGCCGTTGCCGGACTCGTGCGCCGCGGCCACCTGGTTGCAGGCCTGCGCGTGCCCGGCGTCGCACGCCTTGCGGAAGGCGAACACCGCATACGAAACGCTGAGGGGCACCCCCTCGCCGGCGTGGTACGCGACGCCGAGCCCGTAGCACCCGGCGGCGCTGGAGCCGTTGCAGGCACGATGGAAGAGCGGGAAGGCGGCGCGCGGATCGCGAGGCGCTCCCTGGCCGGAGTACAGCGCGCCGGCGATCTCGGCGAGGCCGTCGCAGCCGGCGCGCACGCCGCGCTGGCAGGCCTGGTCGAACGCCTGGGTGGCGGTGTGCAGATCGCGGCGCGTGACGGCCGCCTTGCCGGCGGCCAGGCAGGCCTCGTTGCTGCGCGCGATGTCCTCGTGCTCGTCGTCGTCGTGGCGCTCGCTGCAGCGCTCGAGCAGCTCCTCGCAGTCGTCGTCGTCGTCGCAGTGCGCCGCGCCCACGTCCTTGGCCTTGTTGCGCCGGCAGCCGCCGGAGGCGAGCACGGCGACCGCGGCGAGCAACGCCATGACCGCTACGAATGGCGCTCTCGGGCTCGCGAACATCGGCGGAGGCTACCCCGGCCGCCCGCGACGGTCGAGCCTGGTAGAGTCGAGGACGTGCCTCACGTTCCATTCTCCGACGACGACATGGCGTTGCCGACGGTGGCCACGCAGCGCGCCGAGCCGCGCACCGCGCAGGCGCTCCGCATCACGGTGCTGGCCGGGCAGGACGCCGGCCACGCGGTGACCGTGGCGCAGCAGAGGGTGCTCATCGGGCGGGCCGGCACCGCCGACCTGCGGCTCGCGGACGCGACGGTCTCCAGCTTCCACGCCGAGGTGGGCGCGGAGGGTGGCGGCGTGTCGGTGCGCGACCTGGAGAGCCGCAACGGCACCTGGTTCCAGGGCGCGCGCATCGGCCAGGCGCTGCTGCCGAGCGGGGCCATGCTCCAGGTCGGGGCCGCCACCGTGCGGCTCGATCTCGACGCCACCTTCGAGCTGACGGCACCCGCGCTGGCCGAGCTGGGCGAGCTGCGCGGCGCCAGCGCACGAAGTCGTGAGCTGTTCGGCTTGCTGGCGCGCCTGGCGCGCACCGAGCTGGCCGTGCTCCTCGAGGGTCCGACGGGCGTGGGCACGGAGCTGGCCGCGCGCGCGGTGCACGAGCACAGCGCGCACGCCGGCGGTCCGTTCGCCGTGCTCGACTGCACCTCCATCCCGGCCTCGCTG
>JBBJMR010000297.1:0-10829 GCA_037720395.1 Polyangiaceae bacterium | reverse complement strand
ATCAGCGACATCGGCACCAAGGAGCAGATCGACGAGTTCCTCAAGCCCGCGCTGGCCGGCGACAAGATCGCCGCGCTCGGCGTCTCCGAGCCCGCCGCCGGTAGCGACGTGGCCGGCATCAAGACCACCGCCAAGAAGGACGGCGACGACTACGTCATCAACGGGCAGAAGACGTTCATCACCAACGGCACCCGCGCCGACTTCGTGACCCTGCTCGCCAAGACCAACCCCGAGCACGGCGCCCACGGCTGCTCGTTCTTCCTGGTGCCCACCAAGACCAAGGGCTTCCACGTCTCCAAGAAGCTCAAGAAGATCGGTAACAAGTCATCGGACACCGCCGAGCTCTTCTTCGAGGACATGCGCATCCCCAGGCGCTACCTGCTCGGCGAAGAGAACCAGGGCTTCATGTACCTGATGCAGAACTTCCAGACCGAGCGGCTCATCGCCTCGGTCAGCGCCATCTCCGGCTCCTTCATGACCATGGAGCACAGCATCCAGTACGGTCGCGATCGGGTGGCCTTCGGCAAGCCGATCATCAAGCGCGAGGTGTGGCAGCACAAGTTCGTCGACCTCTACACGAAGTGCGAGGCGGCCAAGGCCTTCAACTACAAGGTCGTCGACCTCTACAACCACGAGCGCTACGAGATGAAGCAGCCGCTCTCCATGGAGACGGTGAAGCTCATCTCCATGGCCAAGATCCTGGTCGGCGACGTGGCCCACGAGGTCATGGACACCTGCCTGCAGTTCCACGGCGGCTGGGGATACATCGAGGACTTCCCCATCGCCCGCGCCTGGCGCGACCAGCGCCTCCTGCGCATCGGCGGCGGCACCACCGAGACGATGAAGTACTACGTCGCCAAGCTGATGGGGCTGTAGCCGCCCCGCGGGGCGCTCAGCAGAGGTGCTCGCCGCGGCTGCGGGTCACCGCGCGGCCGGTGAGCTTCACCCGCTCGCCGGCCAGCGCCACGCCGACCGTGCCGCCGCGGCGCGAGGCCTGGTAGCCGATCATCTCGGAGAGCCCCAGGCGTGCGCCCCAGAACGGGGCGAGCACGCAGTGCGCCGAGCCGGTCACCGGGTCCTCGTCGATGCCCACGCCGGCGCCGAAGAAGCGGGACACGAAGTGGTGGGCGCTGCCCGGCGCGGCGGCGGCGGTGACGATGACGCCGCGGGCGCCGAGAGTGCGCAGCGCGGGGAAGTCCGGCGCCAGCGCGCGCACCACCGCCTCGGAGTCGAGCAGCGCCAGCCAGTCCTCGCTGGAGCGATGGAGCTCGAGCACCGCGGCGCCCAGCGCGCGCGGCAGATCGCCGATCTCGGCCACGCGCTCCGCGGGCCGCTGCGGGAAGTCGAGCTCGATGCGTGCATCGAGCAGCGCCGCGGTGAGCAAACCGCTGCGGGTGTGGAAGCGCGCAGTCTCCTCGCGCGGCAGGCGCCCCGTCTCCCAGAGGGCGTGCGCGCTGGCCAGGGTGGCGTGCCCGCACAGGGCCACCTCCACCTCCGGTGTGAACCAGCGCAGACCGAAGCCGTCGGGGCGCGGCTCGATGAAGGCCGTCTCGGAGAGGTTCATCTCCGCGGCGACCGCCTGCATCCAGGCCGCTTCGCGCGGCCCGTCGAGGAGGACCACGGCGGCTGGGTTTCCGGTGAAGGGCCCGTCGGCGAAGGCATCGACCTGGAGCAGGGGCAGCGCGCTCATGCCTGGCTGGTACGGCGCGGCCGCGCGCCCGTCGAGTGCCGCCTGGACCGGGAGCAGCGGTCCAAGTCCGCCCAGCGGCGCCGCCGGCTAGGGCGCGAAGCGCATGCTGGCGGCGACGCGATCGGCGACGCCGCTCCAGGCGGGAAAGCCGGGCTGCGAGTACACCTCCAGGCGGTGCATCGTCCCCGGGGTGGCGAAGATGAAGAACACCTGGCGCTCGATGCCGTTCTGGTAGCGGTACCGCGCGCGCACCGCAGGCTTGCCAGCGATCTCCGCGACCACCGGCGGGTCGACCACGGTCGCACCATCCTTCGGCTGCTGCCCGAGCTCCTCGCGGATCTGCGCCTGTGCCGCCGCCACCTGCTCGGCGCCAGAGGGGCCGCCCTCGAAGCGCACCACCGCCACCAGCGCCGGGTCGGCGCGTATGTCGCCGAACGCCACCTCGCCGACGTTCTTCTCCACCAGCTCCGGATCGGCCGGCCCCAGCCCGCGCGGTACATCGAGGAGGACGCCCAGCGCCGGCAGACTCTCGGGCGCGAAGGTCGGCGGGTCGCCGAGCTCCCAGGCGCGACCACGAAGGATGCCGGTCAGCAGGCCGCCCACCAGCAGGGCGCCCATCAGCACCGCCAGCGGCGCGATGTAGGGCGGCCGGCGATCGACCGCGGCGTCGCCCTCGCCGAGGTGCGGCAGCCCGCGATGCACGACGAAGTAGAGCAGCGCGGCACCGACCAGCCCACCGCCGAAGTGCGCGCCCCAGTCGACGCGCGGCTGGAAGGAGACGACGACGTTGAGGCCGAGGTTGATGACCGCCGCGCGCTTGGCGCCGGGAATCATGGCGGTGGGCAGCAGGCCGCGCCCGCGGAAGGCGAGGACGCAGTGGGCGCCGAGGCAGCCCCAGCCCGCCCCCGATGCGCCGACGCTCATGCCCGCGTCGCTCAGGGTGTAGAACGAGACGAGGCTCCCGCCGAACGCCGCCGCCGCATAGAGCAGCGCGAAGCGCCACGGCCCGATGATCTTCTCCAGGAAGCTGCCGAGGATGAAGATCACGTAGGCGTTCATCAGCGCGTGCATCACCCCGCCATGCAGGAAGGTGCACGACGCCAGGCGCCACACCTCACCGGCGCGCACCAGACGCGGCGAGAGCGCGCCCAGGCGCATCAGCGCGCCGTCGGCTTGGCCGCCCCCGAATGCGAACTGCAGGCCGAGCACCGCGGCGATCATCGCCAGGACGGTGAACGTGACCACCGGCCGCCCCGCCCGCTGGCGTCCGGCGAAGGCACTCAGCTCTCCCTGCTCCTCCGCCAGCTCGCCGCGGCTGCGCTCCACCTTCTCCTGCAGCGCCGACCACGACGCCTGGTCGACGTGCGGCGCCGGCTCCACCAGCAGCGGATGGGTGGGCCCGCTGCGGTCGTGCCACAAGGGGCCGTCGTCGGGCAGGTGGTAGAGGTAGCGGCGCCCGGTGGTCACCCAGGGCTTGGCCTTCTGCAGGAGGGCGCGCGCCGTGGCCGGCCCGCCGACGAGCACGATCTCCACCGGCAAGGGGTCCGGCGCGCGCACCAGCTTGGTGAGACGCGCCTGCATGGCCGCGTCGTCGCCAGCCTGCCAGGCGACGATGGCCACGCGGCGATTGCCGCCGCCCGCGCGAAGGACGGCGAGCTCGGTGCCGAACACCTCGACGCGGGTGGCCGGGTCGGCCGCGAGCTGCTGCACGCGCGCCACGTATGCCAGCGAGGGTTCGGCCACGGCCTACCCAAGCAGGTTCGCGCCGGCGCGCCAATGCGAAGTCGCCGCCGACCGCGATGAACGTGCCGCGCCGCATGCTCGTCGGCGTGCGCTCGACCCGCGCGTGCGGCCTTACTTGGCGTGGGTGTAGACGCCGAGCTCGTTGCCCTCGGTGTCGCGGAAGTGGAAGCGCCGGCCGCCCGGGTACCCGTAGGGCTCCTCCCGGCGAGCGCTACCTGGCCATCGCCACCGGCTTCCTCGGTGGCACGGGCGGGTCGAAGTTCCAGCTCGTCGCCCTGGCCGAGGGCTTCGCGCTCGACGACACCCAGAACGCGCGCTTGCGCCTGGTGCACGCCTCGCCCGATGCGCCGGCCGTGGATCTCGGCGTGCTCAACGCCGAGAAGGTGGTGGCCCCCGTCCTCGTCGCCGGCGTCTCCTTCGGCAGCGCCTCGGAGGCCGTCGGGCTGACGACGAGCCCGGGCACCTTGCCCATCGGCGTGGCGCCGGCGGGCAACCCCAGCACCGTGGACGCCGCCTTCCATGTTACGGTCACCGCCGGCGTGCGCGCCTTGGGCATCGCCACCGGCGCGCTCGACCCGCGCTGGGCGCGTCCTTCCGCCTGATGGCGGTGGAGACCCGCACCTCGCCCTGGGCCGTGGCCACCATCCACCCCCAGCCGCAGCAGTAGGTACTAGAGGCAGAGCGCGCCGGCCGACCCGTGCAGGAGACGACCATGCGCGGGTCAGGCCAGAGTGCGCGCCAGCCAGCGCAGGAGCTTGTCGATGTCGAGCGGCTGAGCGCGGTAGCCGATGTACCCGTCCGGCCGCACGACGTAGACGCACTCCGCGCCCGCACCGTAACGGCGATGCAGGGCGCCGTCGGGGTCGAGGAGCACGGCGCCGCTCTGCTCCAGCCGCTCGGGCGGCGCGGCGCCCTGCACCACCAGGTGCACGGCGACGCGAGCCGGCCAGCGCGCGGTCACCGCGTCGACGATGGCCTGGAAGCGCGCGTAGCCCTCGGGCGTGTGCGCGGCGCCGTCGAAGGCCAGCAGGTCGTGGCCCACGCCTGCGGCGCCGCCGGGCGCCGGCCAGGCGCCGTGGAGGATGGAGAAGAGGCGCTGCCGCGCCGCCGGCGGACCGAGCTCGACGTCGGGCGCGCGTTCGCCGGCGCGCGGGCCGGCGCCGAAGTCCATCCAGCTCGCCAGGCTCGGCGTCTCCACATCCGGATCGTGGACCAGGTGGGTACCGAGCAGCGAGGCGCGCTCCTCGGCGACGATGGGGCTCCGGGCGTAGGAGAG
The DNA here is from genome assembly GCA_037720395.1 of Polyangiaceae bacterium. Taxonomy (GTDB): domain Bacteria; phylum Myxococcota_A; class Polyangia; order Polyangiales; family Polyangiaceae; genus JBBJMR01. The sequence continues at coordinate 6,120 of JBBJMR010000297.1, read as the reverse complement.
GTCGAGCTCGGCGGTGGCGCGCGTCAGGCGCCGCTGCACCACCTCCAGGCTGGTGAGGAAGGCGCTCATGCGGTCGCGGATTTCGCGGCCCACCGGGTTGCGCAGGGTGACCATGCGCGTGGCCAGGTCGGTGCCCTGCAGCGTGCCGGCGGCCACCGGGTGCCGCTCCACGTGGTAGGTGTCCACCAGGCCCGGCGCGGCCGCGCCTTGCTCGATCAGCGCCAGCTTCCAGGCCAGGTTGTGCGCGTCCTGCAGGCCGGTGTTCATGCCCTGCCCGCCGACCGGGCTGTGGATGTGCGCCGCGTCGCCGGCGAGCAGGACGCGGCGGTGGCGGTAGCGCGGCACGATGCGGCGGTGGACGCGGAACGTGGACGTCCAGGTGGCCTCGCGCAGCACCGCGTCCCGCGCGCCGCGCTTCTCGACCAGCGTCTGCAGCCAGGCCAGTGAGGGCTGCGCGCCGGGCGACCCGGCGGAGGTGGTGGTCATGTCGGCGATGAGGCGCCAGCTGCCGGGGGGACCCGGGAGCGGGAGCATGACCATGGCGCCGTCGCCCGCCCGGTAGCTGTGCGCCTCGTCGTCGGGGCCATGCCACTCCAGCACCAGGGCGGCGAGCACGAACTCCTCGTCGTTGCGCACGCCGTCGAACGGCAAGCCGGTGGCCTTGCGCACCACGCTGTGGGCGCCGTCGCACCCGAGCAGCCAGCGCGCCTTGCACGTCTCGACCCGACCGTCTGCGTGCTCCAGGGTGGCGACGACCTGCTCGTCGTCCTGCGCCAGCTCGCGGAGGTGCACGCTGCGCTCCACGGTTACGCCCAGACGCGCGGCGTGGTGGGTGAGGATGCGCTCCGTCTCCGACTGGGGCAGCGAGAGGATGAACGGGTAGGGCGAGTCCAGGTCGTCGAAGTCGACATGGACCACGCGCTTGCCGCTCGCGCCGGGCTCGGACGCCACCGCGTACAGGTTGACGCCGTGGATCGGGCGTCCCGAGGCCAGCGCCTCGCCGGCGATCCCCAGGTGCTCGAAGATCTCCAGGGTGCGCGCCTGTACGGCGATGGCCCTGGAGTGCGTGCTCGCCTCGGGCGCCGCGTCGATGAGGCGCGCGCGCACGCCGTGCCGCGCCAGCTCCGCGGCCATCATCAGACCGGTCGGTCCGGCCCCGACCACCAGCACCGCCTCGTCGGGCCCGCGCCAGGTCGGCCCGGTGATGCCGGGTTGTGTCGCCTGGTTCGCCATCGCGCCGTCGTATCACGCGCGCAGACACGCGCCGCTGGAGGGCCTCAGTCTTCCGGCTCGCCGCGCCCGGCCTGCCGGCCGCCCGCGTACGTGCGCTGGATCCAGGGGATGGCCGTCATCAGCTCCTTGCCGCCGCGCATGCTGTTCGCCGCGGCGTCGCCGAAGAGCGGCACCCAGCCGACGGCCGCAGCGCCGAGGTCGGTCCACGCCACCACGCTGGTCGGGTTGCGGACGACGCCGATGAGGCCGGCCACGGTGTCCCGCGCGTCGGCGACCTGCCCGACGATGGGGATGACACCGACGATCATCTTGGCGCTGAAGCCGGCCCACCCGGTGTTGCCGCCGAAGCTGCCGAGGATGCCGCCCTTGACGAAGTTCTTCGCCTGGCCGCCGAGCCATCCAAAGAAGCCGCCGCCGTCGTCGCCGTCGCCCTGACCGACCGCGCGGTCGATCTGATCGGAGCGGCTGCGGATGTCGTCACCGGTGGCGTTGCCGTTCGTGCCGTTGCCATTCCCGCTGCACGAGAAACTTTCGACACAGGCCGCCTGCGCAGTCGCCTTGTCATCGACGCTGCGCCCGAAGGCGCGGAAGCCGGCCATCGCCACCAGGGCGATGAGCCCGACGATGACCATGTACTCGACGAGGCTTGCGCCGCGCGTGTCACGCAGGAGGGCGGAGCGCGAGCGCATGAAGCGGAGGCGTACCACGAAGCATGCCGCGAGCGCCGGGCGCCGCGACGGCCCACACGAGCGCCGAAGTGCTGGAACGCAGGTCGGAGACCGGCCCGAGCAGGACCATGCGCACATCTGCAGACCCCCGCACCGGATCGGGCCGCGTGGATCCGACAGGCACCACGACCAGGGCAGTTACGGCTGTTGTTACGCAGGTATGCGGGCGTGGGAGGGTCTCGCATCGGCACCTTCCCAGCCGAGCCGCACGCCCGGCAGCGGCGCCGACGCCCGTGCCCCTGCCCGCGCGACCTGCGGGCCTCCGCGCCGTGGCCACTCCCCCGTTTTCGCGTCCGCGCCCGGTGGCCCCGAGGCGCGGGGGACCGCTTCACAAAGTTCGGGACAAGCCGGCCGGGAGGCGGTAGATACGTCGCCCCGTCCGGGGCTGTAGCTCAGTTGGGAGAGCGTCTGACTGGCAGTCAGAAGGTCATGGGTTCGATTCCCTTCAGCTCCACTTCTGTCTCGTCTCTGCTTCGCGCGCCGAGACTTCCTTCAGCGCACCCGGCCTCGCGCACTGACGCAGTGCTCCGGCTCGAGGCGCGCTGCGCCCGGCGCGAACCAGGGGCCGCGGCGCAATGCGCGCTTCGCGGCTGGGCTCGGGGCCTGGCCGTGAATCCTTGCGCTTTCGCGTGGCCCGCGAACGGCGCCCGGCTTGCTACGTCGGCGAGGATGAAGGCACGCACGGCTGCGCAAGAATTCGTCGTCCTCGTCGCGCTGGTGATGGTGAGCGGCTGCGACGACGGCGACGACGAGCCTCGCGGAGCGAGCGCCTCGACGTCCGGCTCCGGTGGCGATGCCGCATCGAACGGTTCCGGCGGAGGCGCCGCCGCGGGGAGCGGTGGAGATGCGTCGGGGGGCGACGGCGGCGGGCGCTGCGGCCGCCGGCGGTAGCGGCGGCGGTGCAACCGGTGGCAGCGGCAGCGGCGGCGCGGCGACGGTGGCCGATTGCGTCTCGTACTGCGAGCTGAGGAACACCTGCCCGGGCCAGCAACACGACTGCGCTGCGGACTGCACGCCGTTGCAGGGCCTGGCCGCGATGTGCGGGCGGAGCTCTCCGCGTACTACACGTGCATGAGCGCCGACCCGAGCTTCTACTGCCGGAAGAACGAGCGGCAGTGCGACGAGGAGGTCGATGGATTCTTCCAGTGCGTCGCCGTGTACTGCGACGCGCACCCGGAAGACACGCCGGTCTGCGACTGAAGCGCGACACTTCGCTCGCTGCGACCCGGGGGCGCCGACCTGCACTCGACGTTCGCGAGGCGCTATGCTGGCGCGGCGCGTGCTTTCGAGCTCGCGCAACCACCCGTGGCGACGCCCTTTTCCCGCACTCTGCGCTCCCTGCCCGCGGACAGCCCGGGCCGGTCCGCGCTGGTGCTCGCCCTGGGCGCGACGTTGCTGGGTGTCTAGGTAGCGTGGAGCCTCCGCGCCAACGTGGCCGTCTACGTGGCCAGCCCGAACGCGCGGATCGAGATCGCGCGGCTGACGCACCCTCTGCAGGCCCCGGTCTCCGGCCGGATCACGGCGCTGCACGCGACCCTGGGACGGACCGTTGCGGTCGGCGACGTGCTGGTGGAGCTCGACGTCGAGCCGCAGCGCCTCGAGCTCGAGCAAGCAAGGACCATCCTGGCGGCCATCGGCCCCGAGCTGCTGGCAGCGCGTGAGGAGCTCGGCGCGATGGCGCGCGCCGAGAGCGACGATCGACTGGGCACCACCGCGAGCGTCGCCGAAGCCTCGGCCCGTCATCGCGAAGCCGCCGCCCTGGCTGCGCTCTCCGTCAAGGAGCTGGAGCGCGCCAAACGCCTGCGTGCCGAGGGGCTCATGTCCGAGGCCGACCTGCGGCGTGCCGAGGCCGAGGGCGAGCAGCGCGCCGCTGCGGCCCAGGCGCTCGGCGCGGCAGTGGGACGGGTCGGAGCGGTGGGAAAGGTGGACGTGAGCGATCGGATCGCGCGTCGCCAGAGTCTGGCACGCGAGATCGCCGAGCTCGAGGGCAGCCAGCTCAGGGCCAAGGCGGACATCCAGAGGCTGGAGCACGAAGTCTCGAGACGCGTGCTGCAGGCGAGCGTCGACGGCGAGCTCGCCGAGCTGGCGCAGGTCACCGTCGGCTCGGTCGTCAAGGAAGGCGATCGGCTGGGGGCGATCCTGCCCGGCGGCCCTGGTGGCCTGGAAGCAGGTGGGGCCGGTGTTCCACGCCGCGGCGCGGCCGGCGATCGTCCCCTCCCCGGCCTACCACACCGACCGTGATGGCGACGAGAAGGTGCAGCGAGACCAGCGCTTGCCGCTGCTCGATGCCGCCGACCTCACCTACTCGTATCCCGGTCGGCCCGAACCGGCGCTCAAGGGCGCCAGCCTGCGCATCGAAGTGGGCGATCGCGTGCTGCTCCAGGGGCCGTCGGGCAGTGGCAAGACGACGTTCGCGGCGCTCCTCGCGGGTCTCAAGCAACCCAGCTCGGGGCTGCTCCTGCTGGGTGGTCTCGACTGGCACACGCTGGGACCCGCCGGCTGGCGGCGGCGCGTCGCCGCGGCCCCGCAGTACAACGACAATCACGTGCTCACCGCGACGCTGGCCTTCAACCTCCTGATGGGTCGAGCGTGGCCGCCCGCGCCCGGCGACGTCGAGGAGGCCGAGGCGGTCTGCCGCGAGCTCGGCCTGGGCGAGCTCCTCGGGCGCATGCCCGGCGGCATGGCACAGATGGTCGGCGAGAGCGGTTGGCGACTGTCACACGGCGAGCGCAGCCGCCTCTTCATCGCCAGGGCGCTCCTCCAGCGTGCCCGGCTGATCGTGCTCGATGAGAGCTTCGCCGCGCTCGACCCGGAGACGCTCGAACGATGCCTTCGCTGCGTGATGGCCCGCGCGGCGGCACTGATCGTCATCGCGCATCCCTAGATCCGACGGATCAGGGCAGGAGCGAGCGTTATTCCGCGTCCATGGCGAAATGCACGCAGTAGTTGTGCATGTCGTGCCGGAACGACAGCGTCACCGTCCCCGAGGCGCCGGCCCACGGGGACGAGAGCGTCAGCTGGTCGTTGCTGTCGTGCGAGACGACGACGGTGTCCGCGGCCACGTCGGCACCGGTCACGATGTCGTGGCCCGCGCGCCGCTCGAAGCCGCCCGGCGCGGCACTGGTGATCACCGCCGAGCCGGCGGTGACCTGCGCCTCCAGCTGCTCCGCGTCGTGGCCGACGAGCTCGTCGGAATCGCGCAGCTGCCCGCGCATGCCCTGGTCCGTCCCTCCCTGCAGGCCGTCACCGTCCTGGGTGATGGCGTAGGCCACGCGGACCGCGCCGGCCGGCGGCGTGTCGACCAGCGTGAGCACCACGCTCGCGCCCTCGATCACCGCATCGGCGATGGTCAACGGCGTGCCGTTGCCGTCGTGCACCTCGAAGCCGCGACCACTGGCCCAGGCGGTGTTCACCTGCGTGTGCGGCGCCGAGATGTGCGCGTCCCAGACCAGCGGCGGGTTCGGGACGTCGAAGTCGATGGTCAGCGTCTTGTCGGAGCGGGTGATCTGCTTCGGCTGCAGCGGCTTCCAGGGCAGCTTCTGGTTGATGACCGCGTCGAAGACCTCGGCGTACTTCTGCCCCAGGCGCTGATAGCCGGGCGCCTCGAAATGGATGAGGTCACCGGCGTACTGGTACTGGTACTTCGGCCCCACGCACACGATCTGCCCGGGGTGATCGACGCCGGCACGCCAGACCTGCACCGCCGAGTTGCCGGCGTTGTTGGCGGCGACGGTGCTCTGCTGCGAGACGAGCAGCACCACGTCCTCCTGCTGCCTGGTGATCGCCTTGAGGTCGGTGTTGTAGTCCTGCCAGAGCTGGAACAGCCCGGCGCCGTAGCCGGCGTTGCCGCCGTCGCACTCGCCCTGCGTCAGGATGATGCCGCCGTAGCCGAAGGTCTTGCCGGCGGCGGTGGCCAGCTCCTCGAAGACCATCGCCTCGTTGAGGCTGGCCGGGTAGCCGCGCTTGCCGCCCGCCTTGTCGATGTCGCTCAGGCAATGCCCCGACCAGCCGACCACCGAGTGCGCGGTCACGTACTCGCCCTCGCCCCCGCGCTCCTCCCAGAGCATGGAGAGGGTGTTGGCCATCCCGGAGTGCGGCGTCTCGCCGCCGACGCTGTTCGGATACTGGCCGTCGTCGTAGCCGGGGCCGGTGCCGGCGA
>JBBJMR010000296.1:0-10860 GCA_037720395.1 Polyangiaceae bacterium | reverse complement strand
CGATGTCCACGCCGCTCTTCACATACGGATGCCCCTTCAGCGCCGCGTCCATCGGCCAGGCGGCGACGGGGCGATCATTGATGGCGAACACCACGTCGTAGGCGCCGGCCTTGAGCAACATCGGCCCGCTGCTCTGCCCGACGCAGCTCCAGTTCTTCTCCGGCTTCACCTCGCTCATGAAGCACCCCATGGAGTGCCCGACGATCTTGCCGGTGTCGTCGAGGACGTAGGCGTTGAGCACCACCTGGGTGCCGCTCCAGCCGCGGCTGCCGCGTGCGAACCAGGTGAAGCCTTCGCCACGCCGCGGCAAGGTGCGCGGGTCCCAGCCGGCGCGGACACCGCCGAGGAGAAGCGGCTGGGCGTTGCCCATGCTGGCCACCACCACGTCGACGGTCGGCTCGGCGAGGTCCAGGTCGCGCTCGTCCTCGTCGATCAGCTGATCGTCCTGTCCCGGGATCTCCAGCATGACCCGCTTGCTGCCGAGCACGGTGGCGCCGTCGCGGACGCTCACTTCCCAGCGGCCCTCGACCTTGGGGCTGACGTCGAAGCTGGCGCTGGCGAAGCCGATGCGCGCGCGCTTGCTCTGGCGCAAGGGCTTGACCTGGGTGCCGACCACGTTGCCGAGGTCGTCGCGCAGCTCGAAGGTCAGCTCGTGCCGGCCAGGCGAGAGGTTGAAAAGCATGGCAGTGACCGGCACGTTGGCGCGCCCGAGGAGGACCGGGATGCGGTCGCGGTCGCCGCGGATGTCGGCCGTCTGGTGGCCGTTGGGTGAGCGGCGCACGCTGAGCTCGTCGGTGACGAAGAGCGTGGCGTTCGGCTTGGTGCGCGCCTGCTTGGCGAACTCCGCCAGCTTGGCCTGGATGGCCGGGGGGTGCCCGGCGATGACCTCGTTGAGCTCGGAGACGCTGGTGGCGCTGGAGATGGAGGCCAGCGGCACGAACATCGCCTGCCCGGTGAAGAGGATGGCGTGGTTCACGCCCACCACGCGCGGCACGCCCTGCTCGCGCATGACCACCGGCCCGCCGGAGAAGCCGGGGTACACCGCGGCGTCGAAGAGGAGCAGCTTGGCGCCGAGCAGGTTGACGTGACCGGAGGCCACGCCCTCCGACATGCCCCAGGACAGCTCCCACAGGCCTTGCCCGGTGTGGCCCATGGCCCACACCTCCTCGCCGACCTGCGGGTCGGACTTGGCCACCTCCACCGGCGGCACGTCGCCGAGCGACTGCTTGGGCTCGAGCAGCGCGACGTCGCGCACCTCGTCGATGGCCACCAGCTTGGCCTCCACGGTCTTGCCGTTGCGGGTGGTGAGCTTGAGCTTGTCGGGGCGCATGATGACGTGCGCCGCGGTGGCCACGCGGCCGCCCGGGATGACGAAGCCGGTGCCGTGCGGCATGGGCTTGGAGCGCGAGGAGACCTCGACGATCTTCTTCGGGGTGCGGCGCTCGGCACCGCTGAGCTTCTCCAGCTCCTGGTTCTCCGCCTCGCGGTCGTCCTTGTCGTCGTTGGTCACCGCCACCACCGACCGCGACACGGCGTCGAAGACCTGGCGCGAGGCGGCGACCGCTCGTCCGCGCGGCGCCTCGCCAGCCTTGGTGTCGCCGGAGGCGGCGGAGCCACCACACCCGACAGCGACGAGGAGGAGCACGGCCGCGCCGAGACGGGCGGCGAGGCGCACCCGGGCAGCACCAGCGGAGGACCGAGGGGCGCGAGTGGTCAGGGCTTCGTTCACGGCCCGCGAAGCGTCGCGGCACGGCCGCGCGGTGTCCAGAGGCAAGCGCGGCGTGGCCTGGGTGTTCAGCGTCCCGCTCCGAGCGAAGCGGCCCGTGGGAGGCCGACGGAACGCGCCACTGCGGTGGCAGTCGTCGAGGCCGCGGCTCAGACCCGCTCGATGACCGTCGCCACGCCCATGCCACCGCCGATGCACAGGGTGATCAGGGCCGTGGACTTGTTGGCGCGCTCGAGCTCGTCGACCGCCGTACCGATGAGGCAGGCGCCAGTGGCACCGAGCGGATGGCCGAGGGCGATGGCGCCGCCGTTGACGTTGATGCGCTCGGGGTCGATGCCCAGGTTTCGCGCCGTCTGCATGGGTACGACGGCGAAGGCCTCGTTGATCTCCCAGAGGTCGATGTCCGCCGCCTGCATGCCGGCCAGGTCGAGGGCCTTCTTCGACGCCGGCGTGGGCGCGGTGAGCATGATCACCGGCTCGGTGCCGGCGGTGGCGGTGGCACGGATCCGCGCGCGCGGCTTGAGGCCGTGCGCCTTGACGTACTCGGCGGAGGCCAGCAGGACCGCCGCGGCGCCGTCGACGATGCCGCTGGAGTTGCCGGCGGTGTGCACGTGCTCGATCTTCTCGGCCTTCGGGTAGCGGCGGAGCGAAAGCTCGTCGAACGTCTCTCCGTTGGGGCCGACCGGGGTGGCGCCCATGGCCAGGAAGGCGGGCTCGAGCTTGGCGATGCTCTCGAGGGTGCTGCCGGCGCGCGCGTGCTCATCCTTGTCGAGGACCACCTTGCCGTCGGCGTCGACCACCGAAAAGAGGCTCTTGTCGAAGCGATTCTCGCGCTGGGCGCGCTCGGCCTTGTGCTGGCTGGCGAGGGCGAAGCGGTCGCAGTCGTCGCGGGTGAAGCCCTCGAGGGTGGCGATGAGATCGGCGCTGATGCCCTGAGGGACCATCGGGATCTTGCGGCGCAGGGCCAGGTTGTTGCCGTCGAGCATGGCGCCGTCGGAGCCCATGGAGACGCGGGACATGCTCTCCACGCCGCCGCCGATGACCAGCTGCTGCTGGCCGGACATCACCCCCATGGCCGCGAAGTTCACCGCCTGCGCGCCCGAGCCGCAGAAGCGGTTGAGCGTCACGCCGGTCACCGTCTCCGGCCAGTCGGCGGCGAGCACCGCGTTGCGCGCGATGCACGCCCCCTGCTCGCCGACCTGGGTCACGCACCCGACCACGACGTCCTCGACGTCTTCGCGGCGCACGCCCGTCTTGGCAGCGAGGCGGTTGAGCGCCTGCGCGAACAGCTCCTGCGGGTGGATGCCGCTGAGGGCGCCCTTGCCGGCCTTGCCGCGACCGCGCGGAGTTCGCACGGCGTCGATGATGAATACGTCGCTCATGGTCGTGCTCTAGCACGGCCGGGCGCCGGGGACGGCGGCCGGGCTATGCTCGCCGGCATGAGCTCCCCTGCCCCCCTGGTCTGGGTCGATCTGGAGATGACCGGGCTCGACCCCGAGACCTGCGCCATCGTGGAGATCGCCATCCTGGTCACCGACGGCGACCTGCGCATCGTGGCCGAAGGGCCGAACCTGGTCATCCATCAGCCGGAGAGCGTGCTGGCGACGATGAACGATTTCGTGCGCGAGCTGCACACGAAGTCCGGCCTGCTGACCCGCATCCGGGAGAGCAAGGTGACGCTGGAGCAGGCGCGCGCCGAGACGCTGACCTTCGTGCAGTCGCACTGCGACAAGGGCACCGCGCCGCTGTGCGGCAACTCGGTGTGGAAGGACCGCGAGTTCTTGCAGAAGTACATGCCCGAGGTCACCGCCCACCTGCACTACCGCATCATCGACGTCTCCACGGTGAAGGAGCTGGCGCGCCGCTGGTACCCGGGCAAGGTCGCCGCTCCGCCGAAGAAGGAGAACCACCGCGCCCACGACGACATCCGCGAGTCGCTGGTCGAGCCTCGCCTACTACCGGCAGCACCTCTTCGTGCCCTTGGCGTCGGTGCCGCCGCCGCCGGATGTCGCCGAGTGACCGCGGGGATTTCAGAGCGGCCAGCTCAGCCAATGGCGCCGGCGTCGGTCGGCGGCGGTAGGCCGCTGGCAGCGATGACGATCGGCGTGGCCAGCTCGCCCTCCATGGCCTCGGCGAATGCCTCGGCCTCGCCAGGCATCTCGCGATAGACGGGCCGGGCCTGGGCCAGCGCTGCGGTGAGGCCTTGCTGATGGGCCAGGTCGCCAGGGTGCAGGGCCACCACCTGGCCCTCGCGGTCCCGCTGCAGGCCCGGGGCATCGAGCGTGTGGTGGGCGCAGGCCGCTTGCCAGCCGGCGCGCGAGGAAGAACGTCGAGATGGCCCAGACCACGCCGTCGACGCCGCCCGCGACCTGCAGCGCGTAGCGCGTCAGCACCAGATCCGGCCAGCCCACGCGGAAGGCGCCTTGCCAGCCGTGATCGCGGTTGTGCGGCTCGGGCAGGCGCGCGCGCAGCGTCTCGTCCTCGGTGGGAAGAGGGCCGGCGCCGTGACGGGTGAGGTAGCTGCGCATCACGCCCAGGGTGACGATGGTCTCGTTCCAGCCGTGCGCTCCGAGAAAGGCGAGCGCGGACGACGGCGTGCACGTCGACCAGGTGGTGTGCGGATGGAAGCCGCGATGCTCGTCGAGGAGCACGCCCTGCGCGCCTTCCAGGATCACCACGCCATCGAGCCAGCGCCGGATGGCGCTCGCCGGCACGATGCACGACGGCTCGCGCAGGCTCGGTGGCATCCATCCAGCGCTCGTCGACCTCGGGGCTTTCGATCACCCGCAGCTCGGGAGCGGCGCGCGGGTCGCCGGCCAGCGCCAGCATCTCGGCCGCCAGCGAGGCCCGCACGCGCGCGCACCCGCACCAGGCGCGCGCGCAACACCGGTCGCGGCGCCAGGAGATCGGCGGCGGGCAACACGTCGTCGGGCGCCGAGAGCGCATCGTGCACCGCCTCGCCGATGCCCACGCCGCACGTTCCGTGGCGCGCATCGCCGCGGCCAGCTCGCGCAGTCGGTTGGCGGCCTGGTGCACGGGCGCCACCAGGCGCGCGCGGGCGTCGATGGTCAGGCGCTGCAGCGCATCGCCGACACCGATCTCGGCCAGGCGCCGCGCCTCGACCAGTAGCCCGGTGGGATGCACGACCACCGCGTCGGAGAGATGGGTGCGCACGCCGGGCACGAAGCTGCCGGCGCCCAGCTGGGCGAAGGTGTGCGCGCGGCCGTCGGCGGTGACCACGGTGTGGCCGGCCTGCGCGCCGCCGTTCCAGCGCACCACCAGCCCGGCGCCGTGCTCGCGCACCAGCCAGTCGACGAGGCTGCCCTTGCCACTGTCGCCGAAGCCGAGGTCGACGACGATGAACGCCGCCCGCGCGCTCACCGGGAGTCCGTCACGCGCGCTCACCGTCCGTCGCGCGATCAGCCGTACGCATCCGCAGCGGTGCCTGCTCCAGCAGCGGCAGAGGTGCGCCATCGCGCCCGAGGCTCTTCCCGGAGTGGCCGTTGCTGGCGATGGTCGCGGCCCAGGGCGTGAGCGCGCGCAGGACGGCCCCGACTCGATCGCGCGCCGTGCCGGCCTGCGTGAGACGGCGGGCCAGCTCGTCGAGGTCGGCGATGCGACCCTGGTGCAGGGCGATGATGCCGGCCACCACCGCGCAGGTGTCGAGCGGGCTCTCCGACGATCACGCCGTCACCGAGCAGCTCGCGCCAGGTGCCCTCGCAGCGGCGACGGCGTGCCAGGTCGGGGATGAGGAAGAAGGGCTCCAGCGATCGCTGCACCTCGTCGACCACCACGCGCAGAGGCAAGTCCTCCTCGAGGCTCGTCGGCGAGCACCGAACGCACCACCGAGCGCGCCAGCGTGGGATACGGCTTCTCGTCGCCGGTGAGGAAGAGGTAGCCGCGCCTTGCGCAGGCGCAGCGAGTCGAGGCTCGAGATAGCGACCGGCGAAGTACAGGGCCAGCTCGTACGACTCGTGCCTCCGGTGCCCACCTCCAGGAAGGTCCACGTCAGCCACTGGTCCATGAGGCTCGGCGGTGGATTCAGACTGCCCCACCTGCAGCGGCGCGCGATCGCTGAAGGCATCGCCGACGGCCAGGAAGAGCACCTGTGGGTCGGCGACGCCGTGATCGAGCAAGAGCTTCACGAACCTGGGCAGCTCGCGCCGCGCCAGCAGCTCGGGATCTCGCCCATGGACCCGGTGACGTCGAGGGCCAGCACGATGGGCAGGCTGTGCGGGTGCTCGGCGCTGTCGCGGCTCTCGCGCACGCCGGTGCCGCTGGGGCGCATCATCGGATGGCACTGCCCCTGCTTGAAGAGCTGCTGCACCGGCAGGTCGGCGCGGGCCTCGGTGATGGCCTGGTGCGCCTCGAAGCTGTAGCCGCCGTAGCCCATGGTCAGACCTTGCCGCGCTCCTTGGCCCAGGGCTCGAGCGCGGTGGTGATGCGCTGCACGCGTTCGGCGACGTAGCCCGCGCCGCGCAGGCGCTCGCCGAGCTCGCGCAGCCCGGAGACCGCCCCCTCGGTGATGGCCACCGCGCCGGCGGCGACGGGACAGGTGTCCTCGGCCTTGGCCAGGCCAATGGCCGCCTGGCCGAGGTGCTGCTGCCAGAAGCCGCCGCACTGCGAGAAGCGATGCTGATCGGGGACGATGAAGAAGACCTCCAGCGTGCGCTGTGCCTCGGCCACCACCTGGGCCAGCGGGATGTCGGCGGGCACGTGCTCGCCGAGGAATTGCTGCGTCCAGCGCGCGAAGAGATTCGGGTAGCAGGTCTCGTCGCCGGTCATGAAGAAGTAGCCCTTCTTCTTGCGCTTCTCCCAGCTGTCCATCTTCAGGTGCCGCGCTGCGAACCACAGCGCCAGGTCGTAGCTCTCGTAGATGCTGGCGCCGCCGCCCATGATCCAGGAGCGCGTCAGCCACTGGTCCATGAGCTCGGCGGTGGATTCGAACTGCCCGACCTGCAGCGGGGCGCTGCTGTCGGTATCGGCGCAATCCTGCAGGGCCATGAAGAGCACCTGGGGATCGGTGACGCCGCAATCGAGGAGCGTCTTCATGAAGCCGGGAAGCTCCTGCTTGGCGATCTGCTCGGGGATGCTGCCCATCGAGCCGCTGACATCGAGGGCGAAGGCGATGCTCACCGTGCGGGGATGGTCGTCGCTGTCGCGCGACTTCGGAAACTGCACGCCGTGCGGGTTCATCAGCGGATGACAGCGGCGCTGGTTGAAGACCTTCTGGGCGGGGAGCGCCGCGCGTGCGGTGGCAATGGCCTGGTGTGCCTCGTAGCTGTAGTCGCCGAATCCCATCTCGCCCTTCCTCCTCAGCTCGCCCAACCGGGCATCGTCAACGGAATGAACTTCGGCGGACCGAACACCTTGGCGGCCGCGGCATCGAGCTGGTCGCGGCCGACCAGGCATCGTCGATGCGGCCGTCGCTGGCGGCGGCGAGCAGCGCGCCCACCTCGCCAGGCGCCGCGCGGCCGAGCCGCCGAGACTGCCAGCGCGCTGGCAGCGATGTCGACAGCGCGCGCACCGCCGTCGCCTCCATCGAGAGCAGAGGCCAGCGGCCTGGCCAGCGCGAAGCCGATGAGCGTCACCCCGTGATCACGGGCGTGCACGCGCAGATGCTCGGCGCGGATGTCGCCATGGACCCAGCCGCTGTGGTGGATGAATCCCAGCACCTCGAGCACGCGCTTCCACAACCAGACGCTGGCCTCGGCGACGACGCCCCCGGGATGCGCGCCGCCACGTCGGCGAAGTCGTGCACGAAGCCGCTGCGCCAGCGGCAGACCGACGTGGCGCTGGCCCTCGTCGCCGCGGAGGCCGAGGCGGGCCACGCCCTCGGCGACGCGCTGCGGGACGAGGCGGGTGAAGTGCGCCGCGCCCTGGGCCTCGCTGGCGGCCAGCGCCTCGAGCGCGCGATGCTCGGCCGGGAGGCGCGCCAGATCCGATCCGGGGCGCGCCACCTTGACCACCACCAGCTCGCTGACGCGGCCATCGCGGCGCGCCAGGAGGCATCGCTGCCCTCGCCGCGACCGATGCGCCCCACTACCGCGTAGCGCGCCCCGCCGATCCACAGGCGCGGCAGGTGCGGATCGCGCAGCGCCTCTTCTGCCGCCGGCGGCACTGCCGGGCGCCATCCGCCCGGGCCGCTGGCCAGCAGCAGCGCGATATCCGCAGCGCACCGAGCCGCGCCGCGGGCGCGGCAACGGCCCGCCACAGTTCGGGCACTGATGCAGGAAGTAGCTCAATGGCGGAGCGATCATCGCTACCAGATCGCCTGCGGCCGATCGAGACCCGCGCCGCTGCCACTGTCGGCGGAAGCGGCTCGAGCGGTGATGCGTCGCGGTGTAAGGCGCGCGACCTCGCCGTTCTGGCTGGCGACTCCGGGCACCGCGCCCGGCCCAGCCCCGAGGATTCCCATGCCTTCCGCCCTTCGCCGCCTCGCCGTGCCTGCGCCTCTGGTCAACCCCTCGCCGTCGCCTTGCCGGCGGCGCTGGCCCTCGCCGGCTGCGGCGCCAATCAGCAGGTGGCCATGGCGCCGGAGCAGGCGCCTGCCGCCGCGCCGGCGCCGCCGGTGCTGACGCGGTCCCTCTACGCCAAGGACGCCAGCGGCGCGCTCACCGAGAGCGACCTGGGGCGCATCCTGGAGTCGCCCATCGACCTCTCCTTCCCGGCGCGCGTCGGGGTGGTGCCGCTGTCCGGCCCGTTCGACGCCGGCGGCAAGGTGGCCATCGGCACGCGCAGCGTGGCCGCCGAGAAGCTGGCGCGCTCGCTGCTCGGCGCCTCGCAGTTCTCGCACGTCAGCGACGTCTCCACCGATATCCCCAATCCGGGCGGCATCGAGGGCCTGCGCGTGCTCGCGGCGCGCTACCGCCTGCGGTACCTGGTGCTCTACAGCGAGCGCTTCGAGGACGAGACGCACCTCAATGGCTGGGCCTGGACCTACCCGACGCTGCTCGGCATGTTCCTGGCGCCGGGCGTGACGGTCGAAAGCCGCGGGCTGGCCCAGGCCGACCTGCTCGACGTGCGCACCGGCACGGTCCTCTTCTCGGTGGTGGAGCCGATGCAGGTCTCCGAGCAGTCGAGGATGATCGGCGCCGCGCGCGAGCACCGCAAGGACCAGGGCTCGGCCGCTGCCGATGCCGCCGAGCGCCTCGCCAAGCGTGTGGCCTCGCAGGCCAACGTGCTGGTCGCCTTCGCGGACCGCGCCGCCAAGGAGGGCCCGGAGGCGCGCTCGCGCTTCCTGCCCGCGCCGATCGGGGTCGGTTCGGGCGGCTCGGTGTCCTCGGCAGCGGTCGCGCCCGCGGGCGAGATTCGCTGAGACGCTCGCGCGCCGCCGCTGCAGCGTCCCTGGCGCGAACGCGCTGGACGCACCGAGCGGGCCGTCGTTGCGCGCCTCGGTCCCGTGAGGTAAGTGCGCGGGCATGAATCATCGCCTCGCCTTGGCTGCCTTCTTCACGCTGCTTCCTCTGTCCGTCTTCGCCGGTTGCTCCGACGACGAAACCAGCGACAACGGCCCGAGTGGGCCCGGCTCGGGCGCCGCCTCATCGAGCGGTTCGCCCTCGAGCAGCTCCGGCGCCAGCGGGGCGTCGGGTGGCTCGGGTGCGGAGGGCGGCGCGGGGGCCACGGGCGGCACGGGGACGGCCGGCGGCGCGGTCGGCGGTGGCGGCGGAACCGGTGGTGCGACGGGCGAGACGGCGGACCACCTGGTGATCAGCGAGGTCGCGGTCACGCCCGATGTCGGGGAGTTCATCGAGATCTACAACCCGGGCAACAGCGCCGTGGATCTGAGCCAGTACTGGCTGGCGGACAACTCCGCATACTACACCGTCACCTCGGGCGCCGCCTGGGACCCGGACGGGACGCCAGGCAGCGACTTCGCTGCGAAGTTCCCGGCTGGTGCCAGCCTCGCCGGTGGTGCGCGCATCACCATCGGTACGCACCCGGACTACGCCACGACGTACGGCGCGTGCCCGACCTACTTCATCGCCGAAGCGGACGTGGCGTGCATGAACACCGACGTCCCGGCGCTGGTGCTGCTCGATACGGTGGCTGGCGACCCGCTGGTCCCCGGCACGTTGCTCAGCAACATGCGCGAGATGCTAGTCCTCTTCCGCTGGGACGGCGTGCTCGACAGCAACGTCGAGGACGTCGACTACGTGACCTGGGGCGACGAGTTCGAGGACGTGACGCGCATCGACAAGACCGGTGTTGGCACTTACGCCGCCGACACCGCGCGCGACATGCAGAAGCCTGCGCTGGCGCCGTTCGGCGGCAACAGCATCGAGCGCTGCCCGGACGGCGTGGAGGTCGGCGAGAAGCAGACCGCCGGCAACGGCGTCACCGGGCACGACGAGACGAGCGAGGACTTCGCCGGCGCATTCAAGGCGACGATGCCGCCGACGCCGGGCGCCGCCAACGCCTGCAACTGAGCCTCCCGCGCGAGGACATGCCGAGGCGGCAGCATCCGCCGTGGTGCCTGTCATCGGTTTCGCGCCGCATCTACGCACTTCCCGTTAGAGCCGTCCCGTTGAGAGGCTGGGGCATGTCGAACGGCGGTAGACTGCGGCAACCCCACCACGAGCAAGCCTCGGCCCAGCGCGCAGTCGGAACCGCACCGGCGGAGCCTCGTGTCCATCCACGGAACTGCATATGCTGCGTCCGCAGGGCACGGCAGAGCCTCGAGAGCCTGCTCCCGGCGCCGGCTCTCAGAAGGGGGAACCAAGCACTGAAGCATACCAAACCGATCGCGACATTCGGAGCAGCTGCGCTGCTCTGGCCCGTGGCATGCAGCCCGCCGTTCGAGAGCGACGGCGCCGGCGGCTCAGCGGGCGGATCGTCTGCCAGCACCTCCGCCGGCGGCGCCGCCCCGTGTTCTCCCGGCCAAACGGCAGACTGCTACACGGGGCCGAACTCCACGATGGGCATCGGCACCTGCTTACCAGGAACGAAAGTCTGTGCAGCAGATGGCGTCGCCTATGGGGATTGCCAGGGCGAGGTCGCACCCGCATCGGCTGACGATTGCAAAACGCCGGAAGACGAGAACTGTGATGGAGTCATCAACGACGGTTGCCCGTGCGATCCTGACCGATCCCCTGGTTTGAATCTTGCAACGGGAATTTGTGCTCTGATGGCAT
>JBBJMR010000295.1:0-10861 GCA_037720395.1 Polyangiaceae bacterium | reverse complement strand
CGTGACCTCGGAGCTCAGCCTGGTGAGCCCAGGGCCGAGCGCCGCCGCCGAGCGTCCGGCGACCGCGGCCATCGGCGCGCGCATCCGCAGCCAGGCCAGGAAGCCGCCGCCGATCAGGCTGGTGAAGAGCAGCGCCGCCGCGATCCACACCGCCACCGCCGCGCCGGTGCGTCGGCGCAGGGTCGGCCTGGCGTCGGACCACGGCCCCTGGGTGGTGCCGTGCACGCGCGGAGGATCGCCCCCCGCGAAGCCAGAGCCGGGAGCGGGCGTGACCACGCCGGGCGCCCCAGGCAGCGACGGGTGCGAGGGAGCCGACGGGTATCCGCTCGGGTGCGAGGCTCCGCCATGAGACCTCGCTCCGGTCCAGGCCGTGCCCATGCCACTGACCCGCGGCTGGAACTCCGGGTAGGCGTGCGCCGCGCCGAGGCGCTGCACCACGGCGTCGAGGCGATCGGCGAGCTCGCGTGCGGTACCGATGCGCGCCGTCTTGTCCTTGGCCAGCGTGTGGTCGATGAGCTCGCCGAGCTCGATGGGCACGTGCGGCGCGAGCTGTAGCACCGGTCGGTGCGGGCGCATCATGATGGTCATCATCAGCGCGTTGTAGTTCGGGGCGTCGAACGGGATGTGCCCGGTGAGGGCCTCGTAGAGGATGACGCCCAGCGACCAGACGTCGCTGCGCCCGTCGACGTTCGTCTCGCCCTGCGCCTGCTCCGGGCTCATGTACGCCGGCGAGCCGAGGACGGCGCCGGTGGTGGTCTTCACGAAGTCCGCGCCGCTCTTCACGCCGGTGGCCTTGGAGACGCCGAAATCGAGCAGCTTGGGGACGACGTCGCCGCGGTCGTCGAGGGCGAAGAAGATGTTCTGCGGCTTGAGGTCGCGGTGCACCAGCCCGCGCACGTGCGCCTCCTCCAGGCCGCGCGCGATGAAGGCCACCCAGGCGCAGGCGTCGGCGGGGGGGAAGGTGCCGGCGCGCGTCAGACGCGCGTCGAAGCCCTCGCCCTCGAGCAGCTCCATCACCAGGAAGGGCCGGCCGTCCTCGGTCTGGCCCATGTCGTAGACGTCGACCACCGCCGGGTGCTTGATCTGCCCGCAGGCGCGCGCCTCGTGGAAGAAGCGCGAGAGCGCCTCCTTGTTCTTGGCCAGGTCGGGCAGCAGGAACTTGATGGCGAAGTCGCGGTCGGTGAGCTCGTTGCGCGCCGCCCACACCGATCCCATGCCGCCGGCGCCGAGCGGGCGCAGGAGGCGGTATTTCCCCGAGATCAGGTCGCCCGGATTCACTGCACCACAGCCCGCGACGCGCCGCCGTAAGAGCCTCCGCCAGGAGGGCTCGTTGTTGGAGAGCCTCCGCCAGGAGGGCTCGTTGTTGGAGAGCCTCCGCCAGGAGGGCTCGTTGTTGGAGAGCCTCCGCCAGGAGGGCTCGTTGTTGGAGAGCCTCCGCCAGGAGGGCTCGTTGTTGGAGAGCCTCCGCCAGGAGGGCTCGTTGTTGGAGAGCCTCCGCCAGGAGGGCTCGTTGTTGGAGAGCCTCCGCCAGGAGGGCTCGTTGTTGGTGAGCCTCCAGGGTGGGGGAGGCCGCGGGCGCGGTCAACGTCGCTGCTGGGCGTCCCCCTCATGCAAAGCCCCTACTGCGCGAATCTCGGGAAAACGACGGCGCTGGCGCCGTGACTACACTTTGCGGGCGCCGGCCAGCTGCTGCTGCTGCTGCTGGAGGAACTGAGCCACGAGCTTGGAGCGCTCGATGGCGAACTGCTTCACTTCCTTGTTGGGCGAGCCGGCCAGGGCATTCAGAAGCTTGGTCACCTTGTCGATCTGGCGCGACTGGAAGAGGGCCTCGAAGTAGTTGTTCGCCAGGCGCACGTCGCGGCTCATCTTGGCCTCGTGCTGGGAGAGCAGCTTGATGACCGCCGGCAGGTCGCCCTGCTGCCCGTAGAGGGCGGAGAGGCAGACCAGCGCCAGGGGGTCGTCCGGGTTGGCCTCCACGGCCTTCTTCGCGTACTCGACGGCCTTGGGGCGCGTCTCCTCCTCGTTGGCGTAGAAGCCCTGGATGGCCACGAACGGCGCCGCCGTCTTCTTGCCTTCGGCCAGCTTCTCCAGCGTCTCCACCGCCTTTTCCTCGGTCTCGCGCTGCTTCACGAACTGGAAGAGGTAGGCCCAGGCGTCGATGCAGCCGGGGTCGATCTCGATGGCCTTCTCCACGAAGGCGCGCTCCTGGACGTCGTCCTTCTTCTGCTGGAAGACCTTGGCCAGGTGCAGGCTCGGGTACGGATTGTCCTTCATCAGGTTCTGGGCGCCCTTCAGAGTGCCCTCGGCCTTGTCCAGCTTCTCCTGGGAGAGCTGGGCGATGCCCAGCGCCAGCCAGTCGTCGCCGGTGCCGCCCTTGGCGACCATCTTGGAGAGGACCTGCTCGGCGCGCTGCAGCTTGTTGTGCTTGAGCAGCTCCTGCGCGTAGATGCGGCCCCGATTCAGGTCGTCGGGCTGTTCCAGCCAGTGCTTGTCCAGGCCGCCCAGGAGGTCGTCCAGCCCGATGGCGATGGGGCGCCCCTGCTCGTCCTGCACCTGCACCGCCGGGCCGTTGAAGCCGAGCAGCTTCCACATCTGCTCCACGCTGACCGCGGCCGGGCCCTTCTCGATGAGGCCCTTGAGCTCGTCACTGGGCTTGGCCACCGGAATCACGATCAGAGCGTTGGTCGGCACCCCATTGGGGAACGCGCTCACCGGCGCGACGATCGCCGCCCCGCCCTGGATCTGGAGACCTGCCACGCCCTGCTGTCCGTTCGAAGCTGCCATGTTCGCCTTCTTCCGCCTGCTTTCGGGGGCGCGGACGCTAGCAGGCAGGAGTCACTGCGGCAACGACGCCCGCGCCGCGACGGGCCGCGTCATGCCGCGCCGCGCAGTCGCTCCGGTGTGAGCGATACCCACGCAAACGCATGGAAATAAACGCGTCACTCCCTGGACCCAACCGATCCGCGGCGATAGGCTTCGCCTCACTTCGACATGATTGGCCGTCTCGGGGGAGCCGCGATCGTGTTCGGGGGCGTCGTTGCGGGCAGCGGCTGCTCCCTGCTCTTCGATCTCGGCCGCACGCAATGCGAGACGGCTGCGGACTGCTCTGGCTTTCCGGGCTCGAGCTGCGAGGACAACGTCTGCGTCGCCGCGCCGACCAGCGGCCCGGGCTCGGGCGGTGCCGGAAGCGGCGGCTCCGGTGGCAGCGGCGGCGAGGGCGGTGTCCCCGACGCGCGCTGGGCCTGCCTCGGCACCTTCACCACGCCCAAGCCGCCGGCGGGCGAGAAGATCCTGCAGACACTGCGCTTCGAGTACGCGGTGGGGGACCCTGGGGTGCCGCCACCCATCAGCAAGTTGACGCTCTGCACCTCGCTCGACTTCGGGTGCACGAAGCCCGTCGACATCCCGCTGCCAGACCGGTCCGGAACGACCACGTTCGAGGTCTTCCCGAAGACGCAGGGGTTCATCGAGGTGGAGTGCGACCCGGCCGAGGAGTGCAAGAAAACCATCTCGCACCTGCAGGAGCCGGTCGTCCTCCCCATGAAGGAGAACCTGGTGCGCATGGTGACGCCGGGGCAGTACCTGACGCTCGTGGCCATCGCCGACCAGACCGACGACCCGATGCGCGCGCCAGCGGTGCTCACCGTCGAGGACTGCAACGACGACCGCGCCGCCGGGGTGATCATCGAGACCGAGGACGGCGACCCCGACACGGTGAGCTTCTACTTCAACGGCACCTTGCCGGACCTCGAGGCCACGGAGACCGACGAGCAGGGCGCCGCGGGATTCTTGAACCTGCCGATCAAGATCATCAACGTCATCGCTCGCCGCAAGGACACCGGCGAGTTCATCGGCAAGGCGACGTTCACTCCCCAGGCGGGGACGGTCTCCTACGTGCCCATCGGGCCGACGCCGCCATGAGGGACACGTGAGCGAGCGCATCGGCAAGTACCGCGTCCTGGCCAAGATCGGCGAGGGCGGCATGGCGCGCGTGCTGCTCACCGTCTCCGGGGGCATGGCCGGTTTCCACAAGCTGCTGGTGGTCAAGGAGCTGCGCGCGGAGCTGGTGCACGACCACGACTTCTTGACCATGTTCCTCGAGGAGGCGCGCATCGCCGCGCGCCTCAACCACCCGAACATCGTGCAGACCTACGAGGTCGGCAACGACGGCGACCGGTACTACATGGCCATGGAGTACCTGGAGGGGCAGCCGCTCTCCGCGGTCTTCCGCCGCCTCGGCCGCACCAACTTCTCGCTGGAGATGCAGCTGCGTGTGCTGGTCGAGGTGCTGCGCGGCCTGGAGCACGCCCACCAGCTGGCCGACTTCGACGGCGCGCCGCTGGGCGTCGTGCACCGCGACGTCAGCCCGCAGAACGTGTTCGTGACCTACGCCGGTCAGGTCAAGCTCGTCGACTTCGGCATCGCCAAGGTCGCCGGGGCCTCGTCCACCACCCGGCAGGGCACGATGAAGGGCAAGCTCAGCTACATCGCCCCCGAGCAGTGTCGCTGCGAGCCGGTCGACGCGCGCGCCGACCTCTTCTCGGTGGGCGTCATGCTCTGGGAGTCGATCGCCAGGCGCCGCCTGGTGCAGCGCGAGGACGAAAAGAGCATCCTGGCCCGCCGCATGTCCGGCGACGACCCGCGGGTGATCACGGTGATGCCCGACGCGCCCGCCGACCTGTGCGCCATCTGCGACCGGGCCATGGCCCCCGACCCGGAGAACCGTTACCCGTCCGCCGCCGAGCTCCGCGAGGACCTGGAGGCCTGGCTGGTGGCGCACGGCAACACCCGCGTCGGCGCCAGCCAGATCGCCAAGGTGGTCAGCGACGCCTTCGCCGAGGAGCGCGCCACCATCCGCGGCATCATCGAGCAGCAGGTGAACACCATCGGCCAGGTCGAGGAGCAGGAGCCGATCTCGCTCGACCTGCACCCGGCCATGCTGCTGCAAACGCACGAGGGCCTGCCGCGGGTCACCCCGCGCCTGCTGCCCGAGGGGAGCGAGCCTCCGTTCTCGGCGCACCTCACCCAGCTCAACCACCAGGTGAACAACGGCCCTCGCACGGCGGCGGTGGCGCCGCTGCTCGCCGGCGTCGGCGCCTTCCTGGCCGTGGTGCTGGTGGTCGGCTGGTTCGTGCTCCGCCCGCCCGCGGCGCTCCCGGCCCCTACCGGTTCCGAGACCACCGCGGCGCCGGCCCCGGCCATGGTGCGCGTCTCGGTCCGCTACCCGCAGGGCGCGCGGCTCCTCCTCGACGGAGGAGAGGTCAGTGGCAACCCCTTCAAGCTCGAGGTCCCGCGCGACGGCAGCCTGCACAGGCTGGTGGTGGAGCAGGACGGCTTCGCCTCCGAGACGCGCACGCTGCCGTTCGATCGCGACGTCGATCTCGACGTGCAGCTCGTCGCCGGCGCCGCCTCCTCCAAGGTGCAGAGCACCGGGCCGCGGCCGAGGCCGTACCCGCAGGGCCGCCCGCAGCCGGGCGCGACCCTGTCGCCCAAGCCGGGCGACGAGGACGAGCCGAAGAAGCGCCCGCCGCCCTCGTTCGATATCGACGAGGACAACCCGTACAAGAAGAAATGAGATCCCTTCGGGCCAACCCGGTACGACACGCAGCCCAGGTGAGGCCGGTGCTTGCTCGCGGCCTGCTCGTCCTGCTGCTGGCGGTGGCCATGCTCGGCCGCGCGCCGGCGGCCTTCGCCCAGGACGCGGGGGGCGAGGCCAGCGGCCACTTCGATCGTGGCGTCTCGTTCTACCGTGACGGCGACTACACCGCGGCGATGGTGGAGTTCAAGAAGGCCTACGAGCTCGATGCCAACTACCGCGTGCTCTTCAACCTCGGTCAGACGTCGCGCGAGCTGCGCGACTACGCCTCGGCGCTCCGCTCCTTCGATCGCTACCTGAGCGAGGGGGGCACCAAGATCGACGCCGATCGACGCAAGCGCGTGGAGGGGTGGGTGACCGAGCTGCGGGGCAAGATCGGCAGCGTGACCATCACCAGCAACGTCTCGGGCGCCGAGGTCTCCATCGACGACATCGTCGTCGGGACCACCCCGCTCCCGGCGCCGGTGGTGGTCAACGCCGGGCGCCGCAAGGTGTCGCTGGTCAAGAGCGGGTACGCGCCGCGCTTGCAGCTGGTGGACGTGGCCGGCACCGAGACCAAGGAGCTGCGCCTCGACCTCAGCGGAGCCGGAGAGGCTGGGCCAGCCAGGCCGGCGCCCGCTCCCGATACCAGGCCGGTCACGCCGCAGCCGGCGCCGGAGCGGCGCGGGACGCTGCGACCCTGGGTGGCACTGGGCATCACCGGCGCGTTCGCGGTGGCGGCCGGCATCACCGGCGGCCTGGCGCTCTCCAAGAAGAGCGACTTCGACGAGGCGCTGGAGACCTACCCCACGGACAAGGGCGCCATCGACGACGCGCGCAGCGGCGCGCGCGGGCTGGCAGCGACCGCCGACGTGCTCACGGCGGTCGCCGTGGCCGGCGGTGTGATCACCGTGGTGTTGTTCGCCACCGACAGCTCGTCGTCTCCGACCACCGCTGCGACAGGCAAGCGCGCGCCCGGGCCGCGCGTCGGACTTCGCCTGGCGCCCTCGCGCGTCGGCCTCGGCGGCACCTTCTGACGCGCCGTCAGTCTGCGGCCGGCGCACACGGCGCGCCGACCCGCAGGCGCTCGGCGAGCCGGGTGCGCCGCTCCTCCTTGCGCGTCTCGGCCAGGGCCAGGGCGACGGCGCGCGGATCGGCGACCAGCACCACCAGGCGCTTGCCGCGGGTCACCGCGGTGTAGACGAGGTTGCGCGAGAGCATCACGTAGTGCTGCGTGAGCAGGGGGATGACCACCGCCGGGTACTCGCTGCCCTGGCTCTTGTGGATGGTGGTCGCATAGGCAAGCGTCAGCTCGTCGAGGTCGGCCTCCTCGTAGGGGACGTCGCGCTCGTCGAAGCGCACCACCGCGCGGCGCTCCTCGGCGTCGACGGAGACCAGCCGGCCGACGTCGCCGTTGTAGACCTCCTTGTCGTAGTCGTTCTTGAGCTGCATCACCTTGTCGCCGACGCGCAGCGTGCGCGTGCCGCGCGTCACCGTGGCGCCGGTGGGGTTGAGCGCCTGCTGCAGCGACTCGTTGAGGGCGATGGTGCCCGCCGCACCGCGGTGAATGGGGGTGAGCACCTGGATGTCGCGCAGCGGGTCGAGGCCGAAGCGCTGGGGGATGCGCTTGGTGACCAGCTCGCGCACCAGGTCCGCCGCCGACTCCGGGTCGCTGCGCGACAGCACGTAGAACTCGCCGCCGGTGCCCAGGGCGCTCTCCGGCGCCACCCCGTCGTGGATGCGGTGCGCGTTCTCGACGATGAGGCTCCCCTCCGCCTGGCGGAAGATCCGCGTCAGGCGCACGGTGGGCACGGCGCCGGACTCGATGACGTCGCGCAGCACCGCGCCCGGGCCCACCGAGGGCAGCTGGTCGACGTCGCCGACCAGCACCAGGCGCGCGCCGTCGGAGAGCGCGTCGAGCAGCGCCGCCGCCAGGGTGACGTCGAGCATCGAGGTCTCGTCGACGATCAGCGCCCCGGCCTCGATCTCGCGGCCGCGGCGGCGCGCGAAGGTGCGTTGCTTGGGGTCGAACTCCAGCAGGCGGTGCAGGGTGACCGCCTCGTGGTCGGTGGCCTCGCTCATGCGCTTGGCCGCGCGACCGGTGGGCGCCGCCAGGCGCACCGTCAGGCGCGCCCGCTCGAAGAGCGCGATCACCGCCCGCACCAGGGTGGTCTTGCCGACGCCGGGGCCGCCGGTGATGACCAGCACCTTGCTGTCCGCGGCCTGCTGCAGGGCATCGCGCTGCTCCGGTGCCAGGGTGACGCCGGCGCGCTTCTCGAACTCGGCGATGGAGGCAGCCACGCCGCCGGCCAGCGCGCTCTTGGCCGTCCTGCTGTCGTCGACGAGCTCCAGGAGCCGCCGCGCCAGGCGCACCTCGGCGTCGTGCAGCTCCGCGGGATAGACGGCGGCCTCGCCCTGGTCGGTGCGCTCCAGCCGCACGTGCCCGGACGCCACCAGCGCGTCCACGGCCTCGTCGACGGCGGCGTCGGGCCGCTCGAGCATGGCCGCCGAGCGCGCCACCAGGTCGACGCGCTCGGCGAAGACGTGCCCGCGGCCGGTGAGGTCGTGCAGCGTCTGCAGCACGCCAGCCTGGGCGCGCTCCGGCGCGTCGGCGCCGACGCCGATGCTGCGTGCGATGCGGTCGGCCGTCTTGAAACCGACGCCCCAGACGTCGAGCGCCAGCCGGTAGGGGTGGCGCGACACGATGTCGATGGCCTTGGCGCCGAAGCGCTTGTGGATGCGCACGGCCAGCGCCGGCGAGGCCCCGTGCGACTGCAGGAAGACCATGATCGCCCCCACCGCGCGCTGCGCCGCCCAGGCCTTGGCCACGGCGTCGGCGCGCCCGCGCCCCAGGCCGGGCACGCTGCGCAAGCGCTCGGGCGAGCGGTCGAGGACCTCGAGCACGTTCTCTCCGAAGGCCTCGACGATGCGCTTCGCGTACGCAGGGCCGACGCCCTGGATCATGCCCGAGCCGAGGTAGCGTTCGAGGCCGTCGAGGGTGCTTGGCTCCACCGTGAGCAGGGTCTCCACCTTGAACTGGTCGCCGTGCTTGGCGTCGCGGGTGCGCTGCCCGGTGGCGCGCACGTGCGTGCCCGGCGGCGCGGACGGGAAGACGCCGACCAGCGTCTCCGGGTCGCGGCGGCCCTCGACGCTCACCCGCAGCACCCGGAAGCCGGTGTCGGCGTTCTCGTAGGTCACCCGCACCACCTCGCCCTCCACGGTGGTCCTGTCGCCCGGCGCGCCCGGGTTGGCAGGGGCGCGCGGCGTGGGCAGCGCCTGCTGGACCGGGCGGCCCGGGCGGCGGCCTTGGGGCGGGCGGAACACGGCCCGAGTGAAGGGCCCGGGGCGGCGGCGGGTCAAGCGGTGCGCGCGCCGCCCTGGCATTGCTGGACAAGGCCAACCTGGCTGGCATCAGCCCTGCACCCGGCTTGTCTGCCTTGGCAGCCATTGCCGCTTGCAGCCCTCGCGGACTCGGGTCGACACTCGCCGCGCCATGAGCCTCGAGCATCGCCAACACGCCCGCTGCGCGTGCGGCTCCTCCATGTCCTCCACCGCCGCGCTCGACGGGAGCGAAGCCTCCCATCGGAGCTTCGAGAGCGGCGGTGCCGCCCGCCCCTTCATCCTCTCCGGCACCAAGCGCGTCTACGAACGCTCGCGCCCCTTCGCCATCCGCCACATCGCCCTCGACCTCGAGCTCGAGCTGGAGAAGAAGGCGGTGCGCGGCACGGCGCGCCTGGAGGTGACCCGCATCGACGCCAGCGCCGGCGAGCTGGCCCTCGACGCGGTGGGCTTCGACGTCTCGCGCGTCGAGGTTCGCGCAGCCGAGCCCGGCTCCAGCGGCAAGAAGCCCGGCGCCAACGGCAAGAAGCCGGCCGCCAACGGCAAGAAGGCTCTGGCCAACGGCTGGAAGCGAGTGGCCCACGTCTACGACGGCGAGACGTTGCGCGTGCCTCTGCCGCCGGGCGCCGAGGAGGCCTCGGTGCGCGTCACCTACCGGGCCACCCCGCGGCGCGGCCTCTACTTCATGGCCCCGGACGAGCACGTGCAGGACCGCCCGCGCCAGGTGTGGACGCAGTGCCAGGACGAGGACGCACGCTTCCTCTTTCCGTGCCACGACAAGCCGCACGTCAAGCAGACCACCGAGATGCGCGTGCAGGCCCCGGCGGGTTGGTTCGTCCTCGGCAACGGCGCCCTCATCGGCGACCCCAAGGAGCGCAAGAAGGGGCTCTACCACTGGAAGATGGACGAGCCGCACCCGAGCTACCTGGTGACCCTGGTGGCCGGCGAGTTCGGTAGCTACGAGGAGGAGAGCGACGGCATCCCGCTCTCCTTCTATTACCCCAAGGGCCGCGACGCCGATGCGCGCCGCACCTTCAAGCGCACCGCCGAGATGGTGAAGCGCTTCGGTGAGCTCACCGGCGTGCGCTACCCGTGGAACAAGTACGCGCAGGTGGTGGTCAGCGATTTCATCTTCGGCGGCATGGAGAACACCACCGCCACCACCATGTACGAGCACATCCTGCTCGACGAGCGCGCCGCGCTGGACGTCACCTCCGACGACCTCATCGCCCACGAGCTGGCGCACCAGTGGTTCGGCGACCTGGTGACCTGCCGCGACTGGTCGCAGGCCTGGCTCAACGAGGGCTTCGCCACCTTCATGGAGCACATCGATCGCGAGGCGCACCTCGGTCGCGACGAGTACGAGTACGGCCTGCGCGCCGACATGGGCTCGTACCTGAGCGAGGCGCGCGGGCGCTACCGCCGCCCCATCGTCTGCCAGGACTACGAGGCGCCGATCGACATCTTCGATCGTCACCTCTACGAGAAGGGCGCGCTGGTGCTGCACATGCTGCGCCGCGAGCTCGGCGATGCCGTCTTCTGGCGCGGCGTCGGCCTCTACCTGTCCACCCACCAGCGCCAGGTGGTGGAGACGCGCGACCTGATGCGCGCCCTCGAGGAGGTCAGCGGCAAGAGCCTGGAGCGCTTCTTCGAGCAGTGGGTGTACCGCGCCGGGCACCCGGAGCTGTCCATCGAGATCGAGCACGAGGCGGGGCTGTGCACGGTCACCGTGCGCCAGATGCAGCACGCCGCGCCGGCCGAGGCGCACTCCGAGGCGGCCACGCCGGTCTTCGCCTTCGACCTGGCCTTCGACCTCGCCGTCGGCGGCGAGGTGCGCCGCGAAGAACGACACGTCGACCAGCGCGTGCACACCTTCTCGTTCCCCGCCGAGAACCGGCCGCTCTACGTCGTCGTCGATCCGGAGTTCGCCGTGCTCGGTGAGCTCCG